>NZ_JBIRTB010000006.1:0-420935 GCF_044334475.1 Streptomyces sp. NPDC020780
AGGACCTCGACAATCCTCATTCTTGCTGGTCAGAGGCACTTTCTGCGTTTCTGATCAACCACTGGACAGCCCACCTCGTGAAAGCGCGAGGCTAAAGGAGCAGTTCCTGCTTCTCGCGGTCGATCACCTTCGCCAGCTTGAGCGACCTCGCCGTCGTCGGGTGACTGAGGGAAGTAAAGGGCATCCACCATGACGGAGATCATTCGCGCGCTGTCACTTGTCCGAGAACTTCGGTGTACGGCCCAAACTCCGACACCGGCCTCAGCCGCCCCAGCTTCCGGTAGTCCACTTGTACCGCGAGTGCCACGTACAGTGAACATCCCAACGGCTGCCACTGCCGGCTCGCCCGTCTGGGAGATCGAATATCAGCCGACCTGCGGCTCGCTTGCTGTCGAGAGGTGGGCGGGTCCGGCGTACGCACCGGACGTGACGGGTCACGGGGTGACGGTCGCCGGTCGATGAAGGCGAACCGCGCCCAGCTCAGTGAGTGTCCGGAAGGAGCGGCGGGGCGCCGGCCTCATGCCGAGGACGAAGGTCACCGTCTAATAGAGTTTTTGTTAGAGTCTTTCCATGACTACTCCTGCCCATGTTCCCGGGGAAGGGCCCACCAAGTCCGTATCCGTGTCCATCCACGAGGGCACCATCGAGGCTGTGCGCTCCCGTGTCGGCAAGCGTGGGATCTCCGGATACGTCGAGGCCGCCATTCAGCGCCAGATCGAGCGCGACGATCTCGCCGAGTTGATCGCCTCGAACGAGGAGATCCACGGCCCGCTAACCCCCGAGGACATCCGCACAGCCGAGGAGAGACTGCTCGGTCCTACCCACAAGGGCGACAGCAGCGCTGAGGCCGCAGCGTGAGCGGTACGTGGGTGCTCGACAGCGAGGCACTGTCCCTCTATCTGCGTGCCGACAGGGCAATGACGGCTCTCCTGGCCGTGGCAGCCAAGCGGGACATCCGCGTCATCGTCAGTGCGGTCACCCTCGTAGAGGCCGACCCCAGCGGTGCTCACAAGGCACGCATGTCCTGGGCTCTCTCCCGGCTCGTCGTCGTGCCTGTGACCAAGGAGACGGCGGCCCGCGCGGTCGATCTGCTCCGGAATACCGGCGGGCTCGCTGGCCATAAGTACGCCATCGACGCGATGGTTGCTGCTACCGCGCTCCGTGAGCCAGGGCCGGTAACGGTGCTCACCTCAGACACGGAGGACATGCTCATGCTGTGCGGCACGGCAGTGGCCGTCGTCAAGGTCTGACTGGCCGGACCGACCGGCCCGGCCGACGCATCGGCGAATGACTCCTCGGCCCGCGTCGGACAACTGGGCACTTCGCGACTGGTCGGGCAGATCGTTCGGGCACTTGGCGATGTCGGTCCCGCGGCGCAGCAACAGGAGGTAGCTAATAAATGACCACCTTCCATTCCTGGGACGAAGTGAAGCGCGAGGTCTTCGATGCCAGGGATCTTCAGGAGATCGAGCGCGGAGCACAGCGCTTGGTGGCTGAGGCACCAGCCCGAGACGCGCAAGAAGCTGGGGCCTGCCCCGGAACGAGATGAGGCTGCTCAGCTCAGCATTCCCGTCGTCACAGCTTCCCCGTGTCCGCTGCCCAGTAGGCGTCCGTGACTGCGATCGAGCGGATGCTGCCGCCGCCCACCAACCCGGACCCGTCCGCGTAGAAGCGGGTCCAGGTCCGTACCCCGTGAGAGCAGCCGGCCTGCCCCGGCGAAGGCGTTGACCGGAAGGGGCCCGGTTCATGACCAAGTCGAGCAACTCTCGCCAGTCTGATCGCTGACGCGGCAAGGGCTCTTCCGATCGGCCACGCGGTAGATCCCCGAGTGCGGGTCCGCCCCCGTCTATCTCCTCCAATGCCTGCAAACGGGCAGTGGTCCTCGCCCTTCGTAGGGCAAGGAACCACTGCCGACTCCGGTCAGCGGGCTCAGTTTGTGGACGTGTACGCCACGAAGACCGCCCACGCGTGGGGCGTGAACCCGAGCTCCGGGCCCCGCACGTTCTTGGAGTCGCGCACGTGGACCGCGCTGGGGAGCGCTGCGACCTCGACGCAGTCGGGGCCGTCGGCCGTGCTGTGGCTGCTTCTTATCCACTCCAGCGCGGGCCTGTCCTCGGCGGATGACTTGGTGATCATGTTTCCCCCAGCAGCTTCTCGATGAAGGCCGTCGACTCGTGAGGCGTAAGAGCCTGCGCCCGGATGATTCCATAGCGGATCTCAAGGATCTGTACCTCCTTGGGATCGACGATTACGCGGCTCATGAACTGGACTTCCGTGTGACCGACCGTGCTCCCGTCCTTGAGCCTGAGCAGCCGGAACGGTCCGTCGACACCGGAGTTCTCTTCGCGACTCAGCGGCAGGACCTGCAGATCCACGTTCCGCGACTGCCCCACCTCCAAAAGCCGTTCGAGTTGCCGCCTCATCACTACCCTGCCCCCGAGGAGGCGCCGCAGCGAGGCTTCGCACTGCACAAAGCTGAAAACAGGCCGTGCGGTGGAACCATGCATGATCTCCTGGCGGGCCATGCGAGCAGCCACGCGCTGTTCCAACTCGTCCTCGGTGAAGCGTGGACGACGACCGGCGAACACCGCTCGCGCATAGTCCTCGGTCTGCAAGAGGCCGTGGACGACCGAGTTGTTGTACGCCCCCAGCTCGCCTGCGTCCGCCTCCAACTTGGCCAGATCCCGGACCTTCTTCGGGTACCGCGCCTCCGCCACGTCGCCCCGCATCGCCGCGATCTTGCCGCCCGCCTCCAGGACCCGGTCCGCGTTGTCCAGGAACTCCGGCTTCGGGGCGCGTCTTCCCCGCTCGACGCAGGAGACCATCTCCTCGCTGTATCCGATGGCCGCGCCCAACTCCGCCTGCCGGAGCCCCGCGGACTCCCGCCACAGCTTGATCTGCCGGCCGACCGCCTTCATCACCGCACCGGAGTCGTCCTCCAGACCGCTGTCCCAGCGCGAACCGTCCGCACCGTCCGCACCGTCCGTCGTGTGACCCGCCCGCCCCGCACCACAACTCTCCACGCCCATGCACACCGTCTCCCTCGTACTCGTGACCAACCGCGCCCGCTGTCGGCACGTCACGGCGTACAGGCCGGACCGCTCCCGTACGCGGCCGGACAAGGACTCCCCGTACGGGCATCGCTCCTTCCGAGAGTAGGCACGAAACGACCACGCTGAGTGACGTGAACCAAGAAATCACCCGAACCGAACATTCCGCTCCTACCCGGCAGTTCACCGTGCTGCTGTCCCCGACCCGCCGGGCGGCCCGGCTCGCCCGGCTGCTCACCGTCGCGCACCTGGGCGACTGGGGGCTGCCCTCAGGGGCGGCCGCGCACATCGTCGCCGAGCTGGCCGGCGACGCCCTGATCCATGGCCGGGTGCCGGGCGGGACTTCCGGCTGGATCTCACCGTCCATGACGCCGTCCACCACGGCGGCACACTCCTGCGGATCGAGGTGACCGACACCCGGGGCGAGCGAATGCCCTCCATGGCCACCCCGCCCGACGACGCGGAGTCCGGAGCAGGGGCTGCTGATCGTCGAGGCGTTCGCCGACCGCTGGGGTGTGACCGCCGGGCCCGCGCCGCGCAGGACGATCTGGGCGGAGATCGACCTCGTACCGTGACCGCCACCACCGGGTCGCGGAAACCCACGACCCGGTGACCCGCGACACGGAATCCCACGACGTAAAAGGCTTTAAAGAACCAGGGAAATTACCCTTCCCACCCAGACCCGTCCCCACCCTCGCTCTCGTCACTCACACGGGTGACATATACCAACTCAGCTGGATTTTGGATGGGTTGGTCGGCAATGCTCGCCGCGACAACCACAGACATGCGACGGCCCCCGGCCGGGACTGCGAATCCCGATCGAGGGCCTGACCAACGAGAAGAGCAACCTTCCCGATGGATACCCAGCAGATTAGCGCGCCCCCGTGCGCCCCACCCCCTGTTCCTGGGGGCTCCACCCCGTCAGCCGGTGTCATTCACATCAACTTCCGGCACGCCGTCGGCTTTACGGTCATCGGCAACCACCTGGCCCAGCACCGCGGTCTCTCCCTCGTCGCCATCGGGCTCGCCGTACACATCCAGTCGCTGCCCGCCGGAGCCAGGATCAGCATCAAGGTCCTCGCCGACCGCTTCCCCGAGAGCGAGACCCGCATCGCCGCCGCCCTGCGCGAGCTGGAAGCCACCGGCTACCTCCACCGCAGCCGCATGCGCCTCCCCGACGGCCGCATCACTACCCGCACCGTGTCGTACAACCAGCCGGGCGCGGCCGTATCGGCGGGCGCGGGAGCGAGTGCACCAACGGGCGCAACTACCGGCGCAACGAGCGAACTGCGAACCAGACGCAGCAGACCGGCCGCCCCGCTTCCCGTACCACCGCCGCCGTTGCCGACGCGCGAAGTCGCTCTCACCCCTGCGCCGCAGCCCGCTCCGGCCCCGGCGCGCACACACGCTCCGCAGCCCGCCTCCGTGCCAGCACCCACCGCCCGCAGGACGCCGCCGCCACCACTCCCCCGGCCGCAGACCGACAGCCCGGAACTGCACCACAGGGCTGCCGCCCTCCTCGCCGACCTACGCCGCGAGGCACCCCAGCTTCTCCTCTCCGAGGGCGACGTCCACACCCTCGCTCCCGGCGTCGCCACCTGGCTCGAACGTGCCGCCCACCCCGACAGCATTCGCCGCACCCTCACCGCCGACCTGCCGATTCCGCTGAAGCACCCGGCGAAGCTCCTGCGGCACCGGATCACGACTCTCGTCCCACCCCCGCTGCCCGGCACCCGCGACCTCGCTCCCCTGCACCATCGCGTCACACCCACCCCATTCCAGGAGTGCGACGGCTGCGGCCGGCCGTTCCGCTCCCGCACCCAGCACCCCACCCGCTGCCGCGACTGCCGCGACGACCTGCACACCGCCGCCTGACCACCGGGAACACCACCCATAACCCGAACGGACCGCAATGGTCAGCTCGCCCCACGAAGCAATGCACCGCATCTTCCAGGAGTACCCCGGCCTCTTCTCCCGCCTCTCCGAAGTTCTCGGAGTCGACTTCCCGGAGTCCACCTCCGCCACAATCGAACCAACGGACCTCACCGAAACCCGGCCACTCGAACGCCGGGTCGACACCCTCCTACGCATCGAAACAAAAGACGACGGACCTTTCCTCCTGGCCATCGAGGCCCAAGGCAAGAAGGACCTCAGCAAGCCGGCGAGCTGGGCGTACTACTGCACCCACCTGCTCGAGAAGTACCGACTCCCCACCATGCTGCTGATCGTCTGCCAGGACCGCGTCACCGCAGAATGGGCCGCCCGCCCGGTCCCGCTCGGCTTACCCCAATGGCCCGTGATCACGCTGCACCCACTCGTCGCGGGACCGCACAACATTCCGGTCATCACCGACGTGGCCGAAGTCCGGAAGGACCTCGCCCTCGCCACACTGTCCGCTATCACACACGCGGCTGATCCGGACGTGGATGCCATACTGAAAGCAGTGTCTACCGCGCTCCGGGACACGCCGGAGACGATCTCCAACCCCCTCGTCGAACTCATCGCACAGGGCCTGGGCAACCGCCCGGCCGCACAACAGTGGAGGAACCTGGTGGCCGTGGACCTCTCTTTCTACAAGTCACCGCTCTCGGAAGAAATCCGGGACGAAGGCCGGGTACGGGGCCAAGCGGAAGGCCTTCTGCTGATCCTCGATCTGCGCGGCATCGTCGTCACCGACCAGACCCGTGAACGCATCACCACCTGCGACGACCCCCAGCTCATGAGCCAGTGGCTCCACCGCGCCGCCACCGCCACCTCCGCGAGCGAGATCTTCGCCGACGAGTAGGCCCCACGCCGCCGCGTCGCTCCAGCCCCTGGAGCGACGCAGCACAAGGCCAGGGCAACCGCCCCACCGCACTGGAAGAAACGGCCGTCGCGGTCGGGCAGGGCATGGAGGACGACAAGCCGTCACCGAGGTGGCAGCGATCCGCGCACATCGCCGCGTACATGCTCAGGAGACGACTACGCGAGTCCTGCGGGAGGTGGCGACCCTCCCCAGTCGGCCGCCCAACTCGCTGCTCACCCCTGCACGAGCCCCAGATACGGGCCGAACTCCGAGGCCAGCGTCAGCCGGCCCAGCTTCTGGTACTCCCGCTGGATCGCATGGATCAGCGTCGACATCGTCACCGCTCCCCCCGTGTCCGCCGCCAGGTACGCCGCCGTCACCGCGATCGAGCGGATGTTGCCACCGGCCAGCTCGAAGTTCTCGGCGCAGAAGGCCAGATCCAGGTCCGCACCACGAGGAAGAAGCGGGCCCAGGCAACGTTCCCAGAGGGTGAGGCGCTGGTCGGGGTCCGGGACCGGGAAGTCGACCACCAGGTCCAGGCGCCGGGTGAAGGCGTCGTCGAGATTGGCGCGGAGGTTGGTGGCGAGGATCGCCAGGCCGTCGAAGGACTCCATGCGTTGCAGGAGGTACGCGCTCTCGACGTTGGCGTAGCGGTCGTGGGCGTCCTTCACGTCGGAGCGCTTGCCGAAGATCGCGTCGGCCTCGTCGAAGAGCAGAACGCCGTTCACGCCGGCCGCCTCGGTGAAGATGCGTTCCAGGTTCTTCTCGGTCTCGCCCACGTACTTGTCGATGACCGTGGCCAGGTCGACCGTGTAGAGGTCCAGGCCCAGGTCGGCGGCGATCACTTCCGCCGACATCGTCTTGCCCGTACCGGAATCCCCCGCGAAGAGGGCCGACACGCCGCGGCCCCTCCCGCCTCCAGGACGCATGCCCCATTCCCCCAGGACCCTGTCCCGGTGACGGGCCCGGGCGGTGAGTTCGCGGAGCTGAGCGTGGGCGTCGGCTGGGAGGACCAGGTCATCCCAGGTCACCGCCGGTTCGATGCGGCGGGCCAAGCGGTCAAGGCCGGCGGCGTTCTGGGCGCGGGCTCCTTGGCGTACGTGGTCCGGGGTGAGGGTTCCGCCGTCGAGCCGGGCGGTCTGGGCCGCGCTGCGGGCCGCCCCCGTGACCTGCTCCGGAGTGAGGAGGAAGGGGGAGAGCAGATGATCCGGGTCGATCGCGGCCGGGACAGGGCCCGCCGTCGTACGCCGGTAGGCGTCCGCCCACAGGGCGCCTCGCGCCGACGGCTCAACCCTCGGGGCGTGCAGGAGGAGAGGGGGCCTGGTCGACCAGGATGCGTCCCAGGGCACCCTGCCCACCATGACCGTCGGTACAGGGGTGGTCGTGAGGTGCCTGAGCAGGTGCGGGCGTTCACGGGACACGGCTTCCACGGGGGCGCAGACCAGACCCGCGTTCGTCAGGCGGGCCTCGCGTACCAGGGAACGTATCGCCTCGGCGGGCGACGGGTCCTCGACCAGGCGGTCCAGATCCAGACCCAGGACCGCCCGGCCCGCCAGGGTGAGCGCCGAGGCGGCCAGGGCCGTGCCGGCCCCACCCTGGTCCTCGCTGAGGTAGGCCAGCGGGAGGCCCCCTGCGAGTACCCCGGCCAGGGGCGCCGGGTCGCCCACGCCGGCCACCGCATGCCAGGGGACCAGGAGTTCGGCGAGGCGCGGGTCAGGGGTGTCGTCCCCCAGGAGGTGGGCCGTGACCCGGTCCGGGACGCGGAGGGCGCGACTCAGGAAGGGGCGGTCCAGGTCCTCGACCAGGAGCAGCCCGCCCTCGCGGAGGGGGGCGCGGGCCGACAGCCTGCCACGCGCCACCTGATCGGCGGGGGACAGGCCGCACAGGCCGAGGGCCAGGCCGACGGACGGGCGGCGGCGGGTCACGTCGTCGTTCAGGTAGCCGTAGAACGCCTCGAAGCGGTCGTCCAGATCCGGTACGAGCGCGACGAGCAGGATCTCGACATCCAGCGGAGTGAGCCCGAACCCGTCCTCCAGAGACGTGAGACGGGAGGTGGGGACCGGCTCGGAGGGGGTTTCCGGGAGCGGCGCGGGAAATCCGCGCACCCCCTTCTCGTCCAGCAGCCTCACGACGTTCTCGTCCGTGAGGTAGAGGCCGCGGAACGCGTCGTCCGGATCCGGGTCGGTGTGCCGGCGGGCCTCCACCGCACGGCGGACGCGCTGCTCCACGGCGACCGCCCGGCCGAGGAGATGGCGCAGGTTCGGGTCGTCGTCCGGGGGGCCCGGGGGCGGCGTCATGGGGTGCTGTCCTCCGTATCGCCGTCCGGCGCAACACGGTTCTCGGTGATCCGGAGCGACAAGCTCCGGCGAGGCCCTGCCGTCCCGGCTGCCGCGGGTTCCTCGCGGACGGGGCGGCCCGGGTGGCTGCCGTACACCGGCAGGCTCCCGTGGCCCGGCATCGGCTGCCGGGGCTGGGGCGGAGGTGCGTGGATGTCGCCGAAGCGTGCCTGGAAACCCTCGTCCCCCACCGGGGGACCCGCCGTGTAGCTCGGCGAGGCCGTCACCGGCACGCTGATCACCAGGTCCAGCGAGGGTTTCAGCTCACCGCCCAGCGCGCTCCACACGTCCGCGAAGGAGCGGTCCTCCGGCGGCGGCAGTGCGATCGACATCGGTACGGCCGCTCCGATCTCCGCCAGGGAGCCCGCAAGCCGTTCCGGGGGCAGGGTCTCGTGCCGCAGCAGGCACGCCAGCAGGGAGGACAGCAGCCGGTGCTCGTCCTCCGGGCGCTTGGTCCATGCCGTGATCAGGTACGACAGCTTGAAGTAGCGGGGCGGGCGGCGCCGCGCGACGACCGCGCCACGCTCGTCGTACTCGTTGTGCAGGCCACGCTCCCGGCGCCGTACGTCCTCGCGGATGTCGTAGAGGTAGAGGTTGACCATGGGTGCGTTGACCTTGGCCGCCCACTCCCTGGTCGGTGCGTCGAAGACGACCGCGATCTGACCGCCCTCGATCACTTCCGCCCTGATCAGGGCCCGTAGGACGTCGTCCACCTCATGGATCATCCAGCGACCTCCCCCCTCATGATCGGCCCGCGAAGTCCGGTGGCTGGAGGTTGCGTTGCACCACCAGGACCGGTTTCTGCAGGCGCGGAAGGTCGCGTACGTCCGCCCGCAGCATGCGCGGGCCGAGCGTGTCCTTGCGCAGCACCAGCATCTGCACTTCGAAGGTGCCGTCGCGGCTCACCCGCAGGCCCGAGCGATCGGCTGTGATGCCGATGTTCCACGTGAAACGTACGGTCTCCCCGGGTGGGTAGTCCTTGCCGCGGGCCAGCACGGGCTGCCCCGGCCTGGCAACCTGCGGAGTGACGGTGAGCGAGGGCTTCAGGACGCGCAGCCGATCCGTGTCCTTGTTGTTGCCCGTTCGACGGTCGGGCAACTTGCCGCGCACCGTGGCCCGTACGTCACCGGCGATCGCCGCGCGGTAGGTCGCCGTCTGTGTCACCTCGATCCGGCCGCCTGCGGGGATCGTGCACGGTTCGGCCGTCGTGCAGCGCGTGAGCCCGGCCAGACTGCGGTCCTTCGCTTCGGTGGGCTTCGGCCAGGCCGCGCCGATGACGACCCCGGTCGCCGCATCCGGGCCGGCGTTGGTGACCGTGACGCGGGCACGGGCCGGGCGGCCGACGTACGTGCGGTCCGGGCTGATGTCCACCTTCACCGCCACGTCCGCCTCGCGCAGCACAGGAGGTGGTGGCTTCGGCGGATCCGGTGGCACGGGCGGTTCGAGTACCTCGAACTCCGCGGTGTCCGTGCCGGTGTTCCCCGACGCGTCCGTCGCCGAGCAGGTGACCGTGGTCTTTCCGACGGGGAAGAGCGAACCGGAGGCGGGCGTGCAGGTCACCGGCAGCGTGCCGTCCTGCGCGTCCGTCGCCGTCGCGGTGTAGCTGATGCGTGCGCCGTCGTCGTCCAGTGCCCTGGCGATGCGGTCGTCCACCGTGACGACCGGGGCATTGACGTCGTTCACGTCGATGCTGATCTGCTGCTGGAAGTCCGGATCGGGCACGGCGGCCGGCCCGACGGTGTCCGTCCCCGGCGCCTGGGTCCCCTGCAGGAACTGCACGGTGCAGGTGAGCGTGGTGCCCTGCGGCGCATCTGCCGAGACATCGATGGTCTCGGCGAAGTGCGCGGTCTGGCCGCTCGTCAATTGGCGGAGGGGCGGGTCGAGGGTCACCGTGAGATGCGGGTCACAGTCGTCGAGGCGGTGACCGACGGAAGTGGGGAGGTTGTCGAAGCCCTCCATGATGGCCTCAGCCACCTCGTTCCCCTGAATCTCCTTCAACAGACGGCCGTTGGTGGCGTTGATGATGCGGGTGGCCTGGCCGGGTGCGGTCCGCGGATTCTCGATGTATTCCGGGTTGCCTGCGTATCCGGTGCCGTCCAGGCCATCGCCGATGGTGCTCTCCACGTCGACCCCGATCACCCGGACGCCCTTGTCCTGAAGGTCGAAGATGGTGTCGTCGATGGTGTGGTTGTTGCTGGGCGCGTGGCTGGAGGCGTCACCGACCAGCACGACGACCGGGTTGGAGCCTTCGCGGAAGACGGTTTTCCCTCCGGCCCCGTTGGCGATCTCCCACAGCCCGTTGATCCAGTCCTCGGAGGGTCCCATGCTCTTTCCGCCAAGGTCCGTCTTGAGCGCGTTCACGCCTGTCCGCACCTTGCTGACGTCGTCCGTCAACTCCTGCAGCACCTCGAACCCGGCATTGGGATCACCCTCCTGGTCACCGAACGTGGCGACGGCGAAGCGCGAGTCGGGCTGCTCGGCCAGGATCTTGTCGGTGATGGCGGGGAGATTCTCCCGAACGCTCTTGATCGGGTCGGCCATGCTGGCCGTACCGTCCACCAGCAGCACCACCTCCGGCTTCGGCGGGATGGCCGGCGTACGCACCTGCTTGTCCACGCCCGTCGAACCACCGGGGTCGAGCGCCTCGTGCAGGCTCGCCGGGGTGACCCACGGCTCCGGCGGCCCGGATGCTGCCGTGGCCACGCCCGCCCCGCCCGATGCCGGAGCCGGCCCAGCGGCCAGCAGGAGTAGAACGAGCGCCGAGGAACGGCGCGCCCCGGTGGGCGTTCGCTGCCGTTTCACCGGACGAATCCATCGCACAAATCTCTCCCCGCACCCGGACCTCCCGCAAGAACACCGCGCATACGGTCCCCCAGCCATTACCTGCGGACAGCGGGAGGTGAGCCACTCCCGCGGGAAGACGCGTCTGCCCTTTGGGGCAATAGGCAGAGCCCGGAGCGGGCGACGATCAATTCGAGACCGGATCACTTCGGGCGCGTGATCGCTCGGGGCCGTTGATCACATCAGGCCGGTGATCAAATCAGGCCCTGCCGCATCGCGTACGCCACCGCATGAGAGCGATTTCGCAATTGCAACCGAGTCATCACCGAATGCAGAACGTTCTTGATCGTGCGCTCGGAATAGGCCAGCTTCGTCGCGATGTCCGCGGTGTCGTACCCCTCGGCGACCAGCCGCAACACGTCGACCTCACGCGCCGCGAGACCCGTGAAGTGCAGGCCTCGCGGCCCCAGCACCTGCCCCTGGAGGCGGCCGACCTCTTCGAGGAGGCGGCCGAGCAGATCGGAGGGAAGGTGGCCCTCGCCCCGCGCCACCGTCCCGATGACCTGCACCAGGTGCTCCGGCGTCGACTCGGAGCGTCGGATCACGCCGGCGACCCCGCACTCCGCCGCACTCACCAGCTTCTGCTCGTCGATGTCCGTGGTGACCAGGACCGCGCGGGACGTACTCGTGCGCTGGATGTTGCGCAGCAATCGCAGGACGTCCTCGTCGACCGTGTCCACGACGACGACGACGACCTGGGGCGACGCTTCTCCCTCGCCCCATTCCATGACATCGACCTCGGGACGGGCCCTCAACTGACTGGACACGCCTGCCCGTGAGATAGGATCTTGGGCCCGTAATGCGACAGTGGTGCGTTCCACGCGGAAACTCCCCCCGAGAAAACGGCCGGAGGATCACAGCGGGCTCACGCCTCACGGCCGCATTCGTCCGCCTCATAGATGTGAGGCGGACAGAAGATTCCCGTCTTCACTCCCGAGGAAACTAAATGGCCGTTCCGGGCATTGAATCTGCCCGAAAGTGTTCCTTCGAGGCCGATGCCCTGCCTCGGCTGCGCCTCTACGGTCCGCCGTATGAGTCTCACGGCAAGCCTCGACGCGTCGTCCGTCACCGCCGCACCAGGCGTGGAGACGGCCATTCCCCTGCAGGTCCTCAACTCGGGTCAGACCGTCGAGGAGTACCGCTTCGAGGTGGTCGGCGAGTGCGCCGCCTGGTCGGCGGTGGAGCCTGCCGTCCTGTCCCTGTACCCGGGTGACTCCGGGACAGTGTCACTCACACTGCGTCCGCCGCGCGATTCGACCGTACTCGCGGGCGAGACGGCGTTCGGGATCCGGGTGGCTCCCACCAGCGAGCAGAGCGAGACGGTGGTCCCGGAAGGCCGGGTGACGGTCCTGCCGTTCACCGAGACCACCGCCGAACTGGTACCGCGCAGCTCACACGGCTCACGGAGCGGGCGGCACCAACTCGCGGTGGACAACCGGGGCAACACACCGGTCACCGTGAGGCTCGGCGCCCAGCCGGGCAGCGAGCTCGCTCGCGTCGCCTTCGCCGCCCCGGAGTTCGAGATCGCGCCCGGACGTGCGGAGTTCGGGAAGCTGCGTGTCCGCCCGGCGAAGCGCATGTGGCGCGGTACGCCCGTGACGCATCCCTTCCAGGTGTCCGTGACCACGCTGGTGGCCGAAGGCCAGGAACCGGTCGAGCCGGTACTCGTTGACGGCTCGTACCAGCAGGAACCCCTCCTGCCGCGCTGGCTGCCCCGGGCGCTCATCACGGCGGCCGTGCTGCTGATCGCGCTGGTCGGGCTCTGGTACGCGCTGCTTCGTCCGGCCGTGAAGTCGGCTGCTCGCGAGGCAGTCACACCGGAAGCCGTACGCTCGGCCGCCGCGGCCGACAAGAGCCACGCGCCGGAGGAGGGCGGATCGTCGGAGACCGGCCCGGCGGCCGGGCCTGGGGCCGCCGACTCCGCCGGTGCGGGCGCAGACGGCGGCGAGTCGGCACCCGTGCCCGCGCCGAGCCCCTCAGCCGCGGCAGAAGCGGCAGCCGCCGCACCGACCAGCGCACAAGCCCGGGTGAGGGACTCGGTGGGTGGCGGCACGAACACCGCGACGGCCCTCCAGGTGCCGGACGGACACACGTTCCAGCTGACCGACATCGTGGTGCAGAACCCGCAGGGGGATGCCGGGACCGTCGTTGTGTCCGCCGGCCCCGACAGGCGGGTGCTGAGCCTCGGGCTGGAGAACTTCCGTGACTCCGACTACCACTTCGTGACGCCGATCATGGTCCCGGCGGGCGGCAAGGTCACCATGACCATCGACTGCCGGAAGGTGGGCAGGCCGGTGGGCGCGCCGACGCCTCCGCGCTGTTCGGAGTCGCTCTTCCTGGGCGGCACGATGCGTCCGGACTCCGCCGGCTGACACACCCGGCGGACCGTGGAACGGGAAAGACCTCGCGGACCGGCCGGCCGCCGTAAGGACGCCAGGACGCCCGGGCCGCTCAGGCCGGTACTCAGCCCGGCGCTCAGGCCGGTACTCAGGCCGGTACTCAGGCCGGTGGCGCGTCTTCCTCCTCCTCCGGATCCTTCTCCTGCGCCCGTTGCACGAACAGACCCTGCACATCGGCCGGCTGCTCGTCCTCGTCCTCCGTGGCCGCCCGCTGCACAGCGGGCCCGGCGGCCGCCGGGGACGATACCGCGGCGGGGGCCGGGTCCGACAGCACCCGGTCCGCGTTGGCGACCGCTTCGCGTTCGAACCTGTCGGACGGGTCGCTGACACGGATGCCCCCGGGGGCCTCCGTACCCTCCACCGGGCCGTGGCGTTGCTGGATCACATGGGTCAGCTCATGGGCCAGCGTCGTGCGGCCCTGCGCGGACGACGGGTCGTACGCCTCGCGCTGGAAGACCACGTGGTTGCCCACGGTGTAGGCGTGCGCACCGACGCTCTTTGCCGACTCGTGCGCGTCGGAGTCGTTGTGGACACGTACGTCGGAGAAGTCCGCGCCCATCCGGCTCTCCAGATCCGTACGGGTATCGGTGTCCAGGGGTGAACCTCCGCCGGACGAAACGACGTCGTGCACCGGCGACCGCTGCTCCTCCTCGGTGGGTTCCACCAGGCCGGCCTTGGAACGCTGGATCATCGGACCGAGGGCGCCGTTGCCGACGGTCCGCTGGAGTACGCCCATCCCGGCCGTGCCGACCACGTCGGCCCGGCCGGCGGCAGCGGCCCGGTAGAGGTGGTACGTACCGGCGCCCCCGTCGGGGGCGTGCCCCGCCCGGGACCCGGCAGGCACGCCGTCGTGTCCCAGGTCCCCGTGCACACTGTCGTGCCAGGGCCCGTCGACGCCCGAGTGGTTTCGCTCGTGATGCTGCTCGGGGTCGTGGTCGTGCACGTTCATCGTCATCTCCCCTGACCGCACCGTCACCGGCCGACACCGCGCGGATCCGCGCGGCCCGCCTCTTCCCGGCTCTCCACCATCACGGCAGGCTCCCTGTGCCGTCCAGCCCGCACCCGGTCCGTCCGGGGCAGCCGGTGCTGCCTCTTCGGGCAACCGGACAGGCCGAGCGGCCCAGGCCACCGGGTCCCTTCGGCAACCGCTGGAGTCGCCGATGCCCGCCGTCCTGGCGATGATCAAAGGTATGACCGACAACAGGACGGGCGAGAACGCCTCCGTGTGCATCGCCCAGCAGCCGGAGGCCGATGAGCTCCTGGGGCGCAGTCCGCTGGCCGCCCTGGTCGGCATGCTGCTGGACCAGCAGGTGCCGATGGAGTGGGCCTTCACCGGCCCCTTCACGCTGGCACGGCGTATGGGGTCGGACGACCTGGACGCCCGGGAGATCGCCGCGTACGACCCGGACGCCTTCACCGAACTCTTCACCACGAAACCCGCCCTGCACCGCTATCCGGGCTCCATGGCCAAGAGGGTGCGGCAACTCTGCCAGTTCCTGGTGGCGGAGTACGACGGCGACGCGAGCGCGGTCTGGGCGGACGCCGCCACCGGGACCGAGCTGCTGACAAGGCTGGGCGCGCTGCCCGGGTTCGGCACCCAAAAGGCGCAGATCTTCCTGGCCCTGCTGGGCAAGCAGTTCGGCGTACGCCCCACGGGGTGGCGAGAGGCGGCGGGGCCGTACGGGGAAGCCGGCTCGCACCGCTCGGTGGCCGACATCACCGGCCCCGAGTCGCTCGCCGAGGTACGGGCGCACAAGCAGCGGGTGAAGGCGGCGGCCAGGGCCGCGAGCCGGGCCAAGTGATCACCGACAGGCCATAACCGATCACATTCGGCCGTAGCGGTTCCCAGACACCGGCCGACTCGCTAACTTTCCTGCACATCCGTTCACGCCGGAAGGACTCCTGTGCACGCAACTCGTCGCAGAGCCGCAGCTGTTGTGGCCGCCACCGCCCTGGCCACACCGCTCCTCCTCGCCGCGTCCCCGCACCAGGGACACACCCCGCACGACCCGGCGAAGGAGGCTGCCAAGCTGTCGCAGAAGCTGGTGCAGCGCTCGTCGGCCGCGGACGCCTACCGGCATCTGCAGCGGTTCCAGGCGATAGCCGACTCGGCGGACGGCCACCGCGCGGCGGGCTCGCCCGGCCACGACGCCTCCGCCGCCTACGTCTACCGACTGCTCCGGAAGGCGGGGTACGAGGTCGGCTACCAGACCTTCGACTTCGTCTACACCGAGACGCTCGCCGAAAAGCTCTCCGTCGTCTCGCCCACACCCCGGGACGTCTCCATCAGGGCGATGACCTACACGAAGTCCACCCCCGTCGGCGGCCTCCGCGCCGCTCTCGCGGCCGTCCCCACCGACGACACCACGGGGTGCGAAGCGGCCGACTACGCCTCCGCCACCTTCACCGGGAAGATCGCCCTGATCAAACGCGGCGGCTGCTCCTTCGCCCAGAAGCAGGCGGCCGCCGCCGTCGCGGGCGCGGCGGGTGCGGTCATCTACAACAACACCGAGGGCGTGCTGTCCGGCACCCTCGGGGACGCCGCCTCGGCGAAGATCCCCACCGGCGGACTCACCAGGGAGGAGGGCGAGAAGCTCGTCGCCGACCTGGCCGGGGGTGAGGTGGCGGTCTCCTTCGAGATCCGCGAGCTCCAGGAGGAGCGCACCACCCGCAACGTCGTGGCGGAGACGCGGGGCGGGGACGCGACGAGGACGGTCATGCTCGGCGCCCACCTCGACTCGGTCACCGACGGCCCGGGCATCAACGACAACGCGTCCGGTTCGGCCGGCCTCCTCGAGGTCGCCCTGGAGCTGGCACGCACCCACCGGACGCCCGCCAACAAGGTGCGCTTCGCCTGGTGGTCGGCCGAGGAGAACGGCCTGCTGGGCTCCGAGGCGTACGTCGCCCAGCTCTCCCAGGCCCAGCGGGACAAGGTGGCGCTCTACCTCAACTTCGACATGATCGCCTCCCCGAACGGCGCCCAGTTCGTCTTCGACGGCGACGACTCCGACGGCGTGGGCGCGGGCCCGGGCCCCGAGGGTTCGGCGCAGCTGGAACACGACATCACGGCGTTCCTGGACAAGCAGGGCAAGCCGCACACCGGTACGGACTTCACCGGACGCTCCGACTACGGTCCGTTCGTCGAGGCCGGCATCCCGTCCGGCGGCACGGACACCGGCGCCGAGGGCATCAAGACGGCCGCCGAGGCGAAGACGTTCGGCGGCACGGCAGGCATCGCGTACGACCCCTGCTACCACGCGGCCTGCGACGACCTGGACAACCTCGACATGGCGCACTTCGACACCAACATCGACGTGATCGCCAACGCCGTGGGCACCTACGCCTACGACCTCCGCTCCCTGACCCGCCCCGCGCCCGCCGCCCCCAGCGCCGCCGCGACCGCCGGGAAGGGCGTCCTGCGCGAGGGCCACGCGCACGGCGTCACCGCGTAACGACGCGCCGTCCCGACACGCGTACGCCGCAGGCACCCGCACGCGCCTGCGGCGTACGCCCCCCGTGAGCGCCCCTCCGGCTGCCGCTCCCCGCCCTCCCGGCCGCGATGGGGTGATGACCGGCATCGCAGTCCCGCGCCATGGCTGCGCCAGGAGGCCCATGCCCGGTAGGCTTTCCGTGTGATCTTCAAGCGCATCGGAAATGGGCGGCCATATCCCGACCACGGCCGGGAAAGCACCCGACAGTGGGCGGATGTCGCGCCGCGTCCGGTCCGCCTGGACCAACTGGTGACGACCAAGGGCCAGCTGGACCTCGAAACCCTCCTCGCCGAGGACTCCACGTTCTACGGTGACCTCTTCGCGCACGTCGTGAAGTGGCAGGGCGACCTCTATCTGGAGGACGGGCTGCACCGCGCCGTCCGCGCCGCACTGCAGCAGCGCCAGGTGCTGCACGCCCGCGTCCTCGAAATGGGCTGACCGGCGCCACTCCCACCCGTGGCCCATTTCGGGCCTTTCGGGTGCTTTTGTGCACGTACGGGTGCCATCTGCTGATCGTTTAAGTAGGCATCATCACCAGGTCGCACTACGCTGCGGCCATGAGCATGCTGACCCCTCCCGGCATGGGCGGAAAGTACCGCGTCACGGGCAACACGTACCCGCGCATGCGTCGCCCGCGGAACCGCCGCAGACTGATCCTTTCGGGGGCCGCCGCCGTGGTGGCGCTCGGCCTGGCCGGCTGGGGCACGCTCCAGATCGTCGACGTGTTCACCGGGAGCCACGAGCAGGCGAACGCGGCGGACCGCCCGAAGACCTGCCCCTCCCCGACGGCGCCGGCGCCCGTGAAGACACTGCCGAAGCCCGCGGCCATCAAGGTCAACATCTACAACGCGACGCCCCGCAGCGGACTCGCCAAGGCCGCTGCGGACGAGCTCAAGAAACGCGGGTTCGTCATCGGCAAGGTGGACAACGCACCGGCCGCGTACGACAAGAAGGTGCCCGGCACCGGTCTGATGCTCGGGGCCCCGACCGCGGCCGACGGCTCGTTCCCCGTGCTCACCACCCAGCTGCCCGGGGCCGTAGGCAAGACCGACGCCCGCCGAACGGCGGACATCGACCTGATCATCGGCACGAAGTTCAAGGCGTTCAGCACGCCGGAGGCGGCGGCCTCCGCGCTCGCCGCCCTGACGAAGCCGGCCCCGGCCCCGTCCGCCTGCTCCTGAAAGCGCCGCGCGGCGCCGTCACCCGGCGGTGCCGCGCATTCGTTCGGACGCCGGGCCGGGCCGGCGGGCCCTTCCGACCGCTCGGCCCGCTCGAATCGGCGTCAGCCGGCGGTGCCGTACATCCGGTCACCGGCGTCCCCGAGGCCCGGCACGATGTAGCCGTTCTCGTTGAGCCGCTCGTCGACCGAGGCGGTGACCACCGTGACCGGCGTACCCGCCAGCTCGCGCTCCATGACCTCGACGCCCTCGGGCGCGGCGAGCAGCACGACTGCGGTGACATCGTCCGCACCGCGCTTGATCAGCTCACGGATGGCCGCCACGAGTGTGCCGCCGGTGGCCAGCATCGGGTCCAGGACATAGACCTGCCGCCCGGAGAGGTCCTCGGGCATCCGCGTCGCGTACGTCTCCGCCTGGAGCGTCTCCTCGTTGCGGATCATGCCCAGGAAGCCGACCTCGGCGGTCGGCAGGAGCCGCACCATGCCGTCCAGCATGCCGAGCCCGGCGCGCAGGATCGGGACGACCAGGGGGCGCGGGTGCGACAGCTTCACCCCGGTCGTGGCCGTCACCGGAGTCTCGATGTCGACCTGCTCGGTCCGCACATCCCTGGTGGCCTCGTACGCGAGGAGGGTGACCAGTTCGTCGGCGAGCCGCCGGAAGGTCGGGGAGTCGGTGCGCTTGTCGCGCAGCGTGGTGAGTTTGTGCGCCACCAGCGGGTGGTCGACGACGTGGATCCGCATGCCGTCAACAGTAGCCGGGCCCCGGCCGCGCTCTTCGCCGGTCTGCGCTGGCATCAAGCACCTGTTCGGAGGGAAGGTGGTGCCATATGGACCCAGCTTGGGGTGGTGTGTCGATTGCCCGACGGGGAGCAGCGGAATCAGGCACGGCGGGAACGCGACGCGCGCGACGTGCCCGAGGCGCAGGAGAGCGCGCCGGACGCGCAGGAGAGTGAAGCGGCGCGCCGCAGGCGCCGGGCACAGTTCCTCCGTGAACTGCACGAGGCGAAGCAGCTCCGCGACCGGGTCCAGCCCCGCCGCGCCCGTGCGGCCCGTATGCGCCAACAGATGCGGATGCGCACATTCCGCTGGTGACCGCCGGACGCCGGGCCCGCGGACAGGCCCTGTGAGGACGGTGCAAGGGCTGCCGCCGACCGGGCACTCCAGGAACTGATGGCCGACGCAACGGCCGAAGAGGTCTCGCAACGCGCTCGTTTCTGCCACGATGCCGATTGGGCGGGGCCCAGAGCAGCCGGATGACCGTCTGCCCTCCCGTCGGACCGATTCGCCTATGACCAGTGGGAGAGTCACGGTGTACTTCGCCGCACTGCTCGCGCGCACCGAAGACGGGTGGGAAGCGAGCGATACAGAGCTCGACGATGTGGAAACCCTGTCCGACCTGACGGATCTGGCCCGTGAGGCCTCGGTGGACGAGGACACGGTCCTGGTCTACATCGAGCAGGAGGACGCCTGGTTCGGCGTCGTCCGGGTGGACGGTGAGGAGGACCCCCGTATCTACGTCTCGGACGCGTCCGCCGCCGCCCGCTCCTCGTACGGGGAGATCCTGCTCACCGACGAACTGCTCGGCCGCGAACCGGGGGCCGAGGACGAGATCGCCGCACTCGAGGAACTCGTCGACCTCGACGTTCTGGAGGACGGCGAGCCCGACGCACCGAAGGACGGCGCCGACGATCCGGCCGACGCCGCCGTCCCCGACCTCGATCCGGACCACGATCCCGACGCCGTACCGGCCGGGCCGCTCGGCGATCTCGGGCTCCTGGCCGACCTCGGCCTGTCGGAGAAGGGCCTGTTGACCCTGCGTACCGACGCGCTCGCGGAGATCGCGGAGGCGCTCGGCGCCTCCGACGTCCTGGAGTCCGTCCGTTAGGGTCCGCGGGTGACCGCACCACCCCCACCTACCTCACCCCCTCCCACCGATCCCGTACGGGACCCGTGGCAGGCACCCATGCGCCAGGCCATCGACGAGGCGGCGCAGGCGGCGCTGGCCGGCGATGTGCCGGTCGGCGCCGTCGTGCTGGGCCCGGACGGCGCCCTGCTCGCCACCGGCCACAACGAACGCGAGACGGCCGGCGACCCGACCGCGCACGCCGAGGTGCTCGCCCTGCGCCGGGCCGCCGCCGCCCTCGGTGCCTGGCGGCTGACGGGGTGCACGCTGGTCGTCACCCTGGAACCCTGCACGATGTGCGCGGGGGCGCTGGTGCAGTCCCGGGTGGGCCGGGTGGTCTACGGCGCGCGGGACGAGAAGGCCGGGGCCGCGGGTTCGCTCTGGGACGTCGTCCGCGACCGCCGGCTCAACCACCGCCCCGAGGTGATCCCCGGTGTCCTGGAGGAGGCCTGCGCGGCCCAGCTGACGGCGTTCTTCCGCGACCGCTGACGTGCCCTTCCACAGCGGCCCGCTCCCGCCCGGAACGCGACGCGTGGGCCTGGAGGCTGTCCCCCAACTCCCGGCGGGCGCGCGACGACAGCTACGGCACCTCGCCGCGCTGCCGGAACGTCCCCGGGCATCCGACGGCGCGCGCCGATCCACCGGGAATTGCGGGACGGGACCTCAGAGGGAATCGGATGTCGAACCACGGCCCGGAATGGTCTAAGCTCTCTCTCGGTAGCGTGTCCGAGCGGCCGAAGGAGCTCGCCTCGAAAGCGAGTGTGGGGAAACTCACCGAGGGTTCAAATCCCTCCGCTACCGCTCTTCACGAAGGGCCCGGCGCAGTGCGCCGGGCCCTTCGAGCGTTCCTGGCCCCGGAGCACGGGCCGCAGGACACGGTGGGTGAGACCGGGGGAAGCGGCATCGGGGGGACAAGCCGCTTCCCCCGGGGAGGACGGGGACCCAGGCCCTCACCGCGGCCGGGGGGAAGTGCCGCGGCGCGGACCCCGAAGAGGTCCTGTCCCTCGGCCCGCGCAGTGATGACACATACGGCGGGCCGTCCCCCATTCTCCTCCCCACCGGAAGCCGCGCCGGTGGGCGAAGGACCCGGATCGTCAGGCCCTTGGTCCCTGAGAACGGCGTCAGTGATCGCAAAGGGCCCCTGTATACGGGCATCCGTGCGGCTAGAATCACGCGACTGCACAGGTGATCGAACGGAGGGGCCGGGCTGTGGTGCAAGCGAAGAAGATCGCGCTCTACATGATTGTGGTCTTCGTGCTGTACACGATCATCACCTCCCCCGCCCGGGCCGCCGACCTCGTCCAAGTAGGGTTCGAGGGCATATCGAGTGCCGCTCAGGGCGTCGGGGACTTCATGTCCGAGCTCGTGAAGTAGGAGAAGCCGTGATCCGCCACCTGGTCCTGTTCAAGCTGAACGACGGCGTCGGACGGGACGATCCGCGGGTCGTCGCGGGGGCCCGGGCCTTCCAGGAGCTCGGCGGGAAGATCCCCGAGTTGGAGTTCTGGGAGTGCGCCTGGAACATCACCGATCGGCCGATCGCGTACGACTTCGCCATCAATTCGGCGGTCGCCGACGAGGACTCCCTGAAGCGCTACATCGAGCACCCGGCCCATCAGGAGGCAGCCGGTCAGTGGCGTGCTTTCGCCACTTGGGTGATCGCCGACTACCCCTTCTGACGTTCCCACTCCCCGGCCCGCCAAGTCCCTCCCCGTACAGGAGAGGGGCTTTTCGGCATGTTTAAACCACAACACCCTCAACACGACTCTATGCGGTGCTTGCACACAGTGGGCATGTCTTGTGATGCTATGACCGCTTTTGACGGATGAGTTGACCGTAGTTGACCGCAAAGGGGTGGCGACACCGTGCCGGCCAGTACAGCGCCTCAAGTCCCGCCCCAGAACGTCCAGACCGACGACATCCAGACCGAGACGCCCGACCCCTCCGCACCGCCCACGAGAACCAGGGGCGCGGACACCAGGGCACTCACCCAGGTGCTGTTCGGCCGCCTCAAGACCCTGGAGCCCGGCACCCCGGAGCACGACCGGGTCCGTACCGCGCTGATCGAGGCGAACCTGCCGCTCGTGCGGTACGCGGCGGCCCGGTTCCGCAGCCGCAACGAGCCGATGGAGGACGTCGTCCAGGTCGGCACCATCGGCCTGATCAACGCCATCGACCGTTTCGACCCGGAACGCGGCGTCCAGTTCCCGACGTTCGCCATGCCGACCGTGGTCGGCGAGATCAAGCGCTACTTCCGGGACAACGTGCGGACCGTGCACGTGCCCCGGCGGTTGCACGAGCTCTGGGTGCAGGTCACGGGGGCAACCGAGGACCTGACGACGGCTCACGGGCGTTCACCGACCACCTCGGAGATCGCCGAGCGGCTGAAGATCGCCGAGGAAGAGGTCCTCGCCTGCATCGAGGCCGGCCGTTCGTACCACGCGACCTCACTGGAGGCAGCCCAGGAGGGTGACGGACTGCCAGGTCTGCTGGACCGGCTGGGGTACGAGGACCCGGCGCTGGCCGGAGTCGAACATCGCGACCTCGTACGGCACCTGCTCGTCCAGCTGCCCGAGCGCGAGCAGCGGATCCTGCTGCTCCGCTACTACAACAACCTGACCCAGTCCCAGATCAGCGCGGAACTGGGCGTCTCCCAGATGCACGTGTCAAGGCTTCTTGCCAGAAGCTTTGCCCGTCTGCGATCCGCAAACAGGATCGAGGCATAACCGGAACGGGTAGACCCCACACAGGCTGTTTCCCGGGGCGTAAAAGCCGCACACCCCCCGTTTCCTGCACGGCTCCGGCGCTGACTTGTCGACAAGTCACTACAGCGTGTTGCCGACATGTGACATTCTGCTGGAACCGCGTTTGCCGCAGCCCTACCTCCGGTATTCAGGTGGAGGCTGCGTTCCTCCGATGGTCGTGGCCACCGCGACCGTCCGCGACCTCAAGGGGGTGGCATGTCCGCAGAACAGGGCAGCTCGAAGGTGCTCACGCTCACGAAGAGCGTGCCGGCACCCGCCGTGCTCACCAGCTCGCCGGAAGCCATCGACACCCGCACCCTGTCCCGCTCCCTGTTCCTGCGGCTCGCCGCGCTGGGCCCCGCCTCGGGTCCCGACGGAACGGACAGCCCCGAGCGGACCTATGTGCGGGACACACTCATCGAGCTCAACCTCCCGCTCGTGCGGTACGCGGCGGCGCGGTTCCGGAGCCGTAACGAACCCATGGAGGACATCGTCCAGGTCGGGACGATCGGCCTGATCAAGGCCATCGACCGTTTCGACTGCGAACGGGGCGTGGAATTCCCCACGTTCGCGATGCCGACCGTGGTGGGCGAGATCAAACGCTTCTTCCGCGACACCTCCTGGTCGGTGCGGGTGCCGCGTCGGCTCCAGGAGTTGCGGCTCGCCCTCACCAAGGCCAGTGACGAGCTCGCCCAGAAGCTCGACCGCTCGCCGACCGTCCCGGAGCTGGCCAAGGCGCTCGGCGTCTCCGAGGAGGACGTCGTCGACGGCCTGGCCGTGGGCAACGCCTACACGGCCTCCTCGCTGGACTCCCCGTCCCCCGAGGACGACAGCGGCGAGGGCTCGCTGGCGGACCGCCTGGGGTACGAGGACGCGGCGCTGGAAGGCGTCGAGTACCGCGAGTCCCTGAAGCCGCTGCTGGCCAGACTCGCCCCGCGCGAGCGGCAGATCATCATGCTGCGCTTCTTCGCCAACATGACCCAGTCGCAGATCGGCGAGGAGGTCGGCATCTCGCAGATGCATGTCTCACGGCTGCTGACCCGCACCCTCACCCAGCTCAGGGAAGGGCTCATCGCCGACTGAGCCGGCGCACGGGCCTGGTGGGAGGGAGCGGCAGGCCTGCCGCTCCCTCCCACCAGGTCCGTCGGTCCGTCCGGCGACGACGCCTCGCCCGAGACGCGGCTCCACCGGCCGCCGCCGGCCGTGCTCACCGCCCCGGCTGCCGCGCGGATCGCCCCCGGGACCGTCCGGACCTCCGGCGCCGTCCGGCCGCGGGCGGGACGGCCGGGCAACCGAGGAAACGGGAGGCACCCGCCTCCCCCGTAGGTCGCACGCGGGAGGCGGGTGCGCGCCAGGGCAGGCTACGCCTGTACGGGCCCAGGCCGGCCCCGTTCGGCCGCACGGCTGCCGGGCGGGCCTGCCGGGTCACCTGCGTACCGCCGCTCCGGATCCGGGCAGGCGAGCAGGGGCGCCGAGGGGAGCCGGCAGGGGGCCGGACAGGTCAGCCGAGCGCCAGCCAGGCGACGGCGCCGAGGACGATGACCACGGCGACGATGGCCACGATCACCCCGGTCCTGGAATCGGACGAGGCCGCGGCCGGCTGCTGCCTGCGCTGCGGCTCGCCCTCGTCGACAAAGGCGCGGAACATCTGGGTGCTGCCCGCCGGATCGTGAGTGCCCTCGGGGCCCGGCTGCGGGGCGTGGGGGTTGTGTGCCATGGCCCAGGACCCTAGCGAACGCGGCCGTACCGCCCAACCCCCGGGTCCGCTAAGGCCGATGCCCCTCCCGTACGTCCACGGCCTCTTCACCCGGCCGTCGTAGCGGCCGCACCGTCTCCGCGAGCCCCGGCCCCGGCGTCTGCCTCAGCCCTTTCCGGCCTGCCCTCTCCACGCCGTCTCCTCCTCTCCCTTCTTTCCGGGCCTCTCCTCCGGCCCCCTCCGACCCCCGTCCGACACTCCTGCGACCCTCCGGAATGTGCCGAGGGACACATCCGGACCAGGGCACCCTGCGTGCGCTGGGCGCTTGACCGGGAGCCTACGGAGCCTTTTGGCTTCCTTTACTTCTGCAAGCCCCATTTCGTTTGCCTGTAGCAACCAACGGCTTATATCGTTGCCCTAAGCAACAAGATGTCCCGTAGATGCCAGGAGGGCCGGTGGCCGCACGGAGCCAGTACGAGGAACTGGCCCGGCAGCTCAGCGCCGTCGGGGCCGTCAAGCGCGGCCTCGCCCGCATCCTGCCTTCCGAGTGCCCCAGCGGTTCGGCCGCGGTCCTCACGCTCCTGGCCAAGTACGGCGAGATGCGGATCACCCGGCTGGCCGAGCTGCTGGCCGTCGACATGTCTGTGACCAGCAGACATGTCGCCCACGTGGTGGACAACGGCTGGATCGAACGGTTCCCGGACCCGGCGGACAAGCGGTCCCGCATCCTGCGGCTGACCCCGGCCGGCACGGCGCTGCTCGACGAGCTGACTCGGCGCACCACCGAGATGTTCGCCCACAACCTCATCGACTGGTCCGACGAAGAAGTCGGACAGCTCAACACGTTGCTGTCCCGGCTGCGCGACAGTTTCTCCTGCCGCGGCTCCGGTGGATGCGTCCCCGGACGACACAGCGGCGACTGCCGCGCCGGGCACTTCGACGACTCGTACACCCGTACACCCGTGTAACAGAAGCAAAGACAAGGATTTTCATGGCTACGACCACACCGACCGGTGTGCGGGGCGGCCACGCCAAGCACGGGGGCTCGGAAGCCCCCGGCGGCGCGCCGATGACACACCGTCAGATCATGGAAGCGCTGACCGGGCTGCTGCTCGGCATGTTCGTCGCGATCCTGTCGTCGACGGTCGTTTCCAACGCCCTGCCCGAGATCATCTCCGACCTCGGCGGCGGCCAGAGCGCCTACACCTGGGTCGTCACGGCCTCGCTGCTGGCCATGACCGCCACCACGCCCCTGTGGGGCAAGCTCGCCGACCTGTTCAGCAAGAAGCTGCTGGTCCAGATAGCCCTGGTCATCTACGTCGCCGGTTCGGTGGTGGCCGGCCTGTCGACCAGCAGCGGCATGCTCATCGCCTGCCGTGTCGTGCAGGGCGTCGGCGTCGGCGGTCTCTCCGCCCTCGCCCAGATCGTGATGGCCGCGATGATCTCCCCGCGCGAGCGCGGGCGCTACAGCGGCTACCTCGGCGCGGTCTTCGCCGTCGCCACGGTGGGCGGGCCGCTGCTCGGCGGCGTCATCACCGACACCAGCTGGATGGGATGGCGCTGGTGCTTCTACGTGGGCGTGCCGTTCGCCGTCATCGCCCTGATCGTCCTGCAGAAGACCCTGAAGCTCCCGATCGTCAAGCGCGACGTCAAGGTCGACTGGTCGGGCGCGTTCTTCATCAGCGCCGCCGTCTCGCTGCTGCTGCTCTGGGTGACCTTCGCGGGCGACAAGTACGACTGGGTCTCCTGGCAGACCTACACGATGCTCGGCGGCACCGTCGTGCTCATCGCGCTCTTCCTCCTCATCGAGTCGCGGGCCAGCGAGCCGATCATCCCGCTGCGCCTCTTCCGCAACCGCACCATCACGCTGGCCTCGCTGGCTTCGCTGTTCGTCGGTGTCGCGATGTTCGCGGGCACCGTCTTCTTCAGCCAGTACTTCCAGCTGGCGCGTGACAAGTCGCCGACGATGTCAGGCGTCATGACCATCCCGATGATCGCCGGTCTGTTCCTCTCCTCGACCGTCTCCGGCCAGGTCATCACCAAGACGGGCCGCTGGAAGGCCTGGCTGGTCAGCGGTGGCTTCCTGGTCACCGCCGGTCTCGGGATGCTGGGCACCATCCGGTACGACACCACGTACTGGCACATCGCGATCTTCATGTTCGTCATGGGCCTCGGCATCGGCATGATGATGCAGAACCTGGTCCTCGCCACGCAGAACCAGGTAGCCCCCGCCGACCTCGGCGCGGCCAGCTCCGTCGTCACGTTCTTCCGTTCGCTCGGTGGTGCGATCGGTGTCTCCGCCCTGGGCGCCGTCATGGCCAACCGCGTCACCCACTACGTCAAGGAGGGCCTCGCCGACCTCGGCCCCGAGGGTGCGGCCCTGGGCCACGGCGGAACCGGCGGCGGGGGCATCCCCGACCTGGACGCGCTCCCCGCGCCCTTCCGCACGGTCATGGAGGTGGCGTACGGACACGGTGTCGCCGACGTCTTCATGTACGCAGCACCGGCCGCGCTGGTCGCCTTCGTCGTGACCCTCTTCATCAAGGAGGTCGCCCTGAAGACGCACGCGGGCAACGACTCCGTCCCGGCCTCGGCCGAGGCGCCGGACGCGAAGGCCCTCGCCTCCTCCGACACGACCACCGCACTCGTCGCCGAGGGAACGGCCGGAGTCACCTCGGTCGCCGTCGGCACCGAGGCGGCTGCCGCGCCGGCCCCGGCCGTCCAGGGCACGCCCGTGCGAGGGGTGGTCCGTGGTGCCGAGGGCGCACCCGTCGCCCAGGCGGCCGTCACGCTCATCTCGCTGGGCGGCAGGCAGCTGGGGCGCTGTGTCGCCCAGGCCGACGGCGGTTACGTACTGGACGCTCCGGGCTCCGGCTCGTACGTCCTGATCGCCTCCGCCGACGGTTTCCAGCCGCAGGCCTCCACCGTGGTCGTCTCGGACGAACCGCTGGCCTACGACATCCTGCTCGCCGGTACGAGCGGCCTCTCCGGGACCGTACGGACCTCTGAGGACGCCACCCCGGTCGAGGGCGCGATGGTCGTCGTGACCGACGTGCGCGGCGATGTGCTGGCCACCGGGGTCTCCGGTGGCGCCGGGGAGTTCGGCTTCGGCGAGCTCGTCCCCGGTTCGGTGACCGTGGCCGTGACGGCCGCCGGCTTCCGTCCGCTGGCCCTGCCGGTGGAGATCGGCGGCCAGGGCGTCACCCGGGTCGCCGCGGTACTGCAGTCCGGCGCCCTGGTGCGCGGTGTCGTCCGGGCCGGTTCCGGGCGGGCCCCGCTGCCCGACGCCCGCGTCACGCTGATCGACGCGGCGGGCAACGTGGTCGCCACCTCGACGACCGGCGAGGACGGCGCGTACGCCTTCGCCGACCTGGACGCGGGTGAGTACTCGATCATCGCGACCGGCTACCCGCCGGTGGCCGGTGCGCTGACCGTGACCGGCGGCGGAGTCGACGGCCACGACATCGAACTGGCCCACCCGGGCGTGTAGCGATTACGGAGATCCACCAAGACCCCTGGCGGTACAGCACTCCCAGCGGAGAGGCTGTGGTCGTCGGCGGAAAAGGGCCCCGCGGTGGGAACGGCAGGCAGGGGACGGCCTGCCGTTCCCGCCCGCGGGGCCCACTCATCGAGTCACCGCGTCGCCGCGTCACGGGTGACCGAGTCACTGAGTCACCGGGCCACCGGGTGACCGAGCAAGGAGAGAACACGGGATGGGACTTCGCGCACAGGTACGCACGCGGGACGGCTGGGCGGTCCAGCACGCGGTCGTGACGGTGACGGACATGACGGGCACCCAGGTGCTCCGGGCCGCCGCCGACGAGGACGGGGCCGTCCGCACCGGTGACCTCCTGCCGGCCGGCGCGTACACGGTGATCGTGACGGCCGTCGGGTACGCCCCCGCCGCGTCCACCGCGCTCGTCACGGCCAGTGGACGCGTCGAGGCGGGCACCGTGGTGCTGGCCCGGCAGGGCGGCGTGGAACTTCCCCCGCCGGGCACCTGGTCGCTCGACCCGGTCCACTCGTCGGTCGCCGCCGTCGCCCAGCACCTGGGGATCTCGAGCGTGCACGGCCGGTTCACCGAGTTCGGTGGCCGGATCGAGATCGCCCAGGACGTCCAGCGCTCCCGGGTGGAGGCCTACATCACGTCGGCCAGCATCGACACGGGCAACGGCATGCGGGACAAGCACCTGCGCTCGGCGGACTTCCTGGACGTCGAGCGGTACCCGGAGATCACCTACCGCTCCCGGGCGCTGACCCCGGCCGGTCCCGACCGCTGGACCGTCGACGGCGTCCTCACCATGCACGGCATCGCCCGGGACGTCGAACTCGACCTGAGCTACCTCGGCACCGGCCCCGACCCGTGGGGCGGGCTGCGGGCGGCCTTCCACGCGTCGGCGGAGCTGCGCCGCGCCGACTTCGCCATGAACTACAACCAGGTGGTGCAGGCGGGCATCTCCGCGATCGGCACCACCGTGCGGGTGGAGCTCGACATCCAGGCCGTGCAGGGGGAATCGGCCGAGGCATAGGCTGCCCGTATGGCACCCAACATCGCGACCAACACCCCTGTGGAGCTCGCCGAGCTGCTGGACTTCGTGCGGCCCCGGCACCGGGCGATCCTGCTGACCACCCGGTCCGACGGCCGTCCCCAGGGCTCGCCGCTCACCTGCGGTGTCGACGACGCCGGGCGGATCGTCGTCTCGACCTACCCGGAGCGGGCCAAGACCCGTAACGCCAAGCGGGACGAGCGGGTGAGCGTGATCGTCCTGTCGGACGACTGGAACGGCCCGTGGGTGCAGGTCGACGGATCCGCCGAGGTGATCGACGCGCCGGATTCGGTGGAGCCGCTCGTCGAGTACTTCCGGAACATCTCCGGGGAACACCCGGACTGGGACGAGTACCGGGCGGCGATGCTCAAGCAGGGCAAGTCCATCATCCGGATCACCCCGGAGCGCTGGAGTCCGGTCGCCACCGGCGGTTTCCCCGCCCGGCTGGCCACCGGCGGCTGACGGCCGTATGACACCGCCCCACCCCGGCGTGCTCGCACAGGCGCGGCTGCTGACCGCACCGGACCTCGGGCCGTCGGTGGTCCGCGCGCTCGAAGGGGTCACGGGACGCCGGGCCGGGCGTCCGCACGGCACCGCGCCGGACGGCCCCTTCGTGTACGTGGGAGCCGCACTGCCGGACGCCTTGCGGGCGCCGGAGCTGGTGTGGTTCCACAGCGTCAACGCGGGTACGGACGCGCTGCTCGCCGCCGGGCCCTGGCCGCAGGGTGCCCTGCTGACCCGGACCGTCGGCCGGATGGGGGAGCGGATCGCCCAGTATGTGGCGGCCTGGATCCTCGCCGAGAGCCAGTCGGTCACGGACCACGCCGAGCAGCACGCCCGTGCCGAGTGGCGGCGGCTGCCTTCCGGGCTCGTCGGCGGCCGGACCGTCGTCGTCCACGGAACCGGAGCCGTCGGAACCGCGGTCGCCGGGCTGCTGCGGAAGCTCTCCCTGCGCACGGTGGGTGTCCGCCGCACACCCGGTGGCACGGCTCCGGGCTTCGACCGCGTGGTCCCGGCCGGTGGCCGGGAGGAGACGGCGGAGCTGTCGGCCGCGCGGTGGGTGGTCTCCACCCTGCCGCTGACCGGCGCCACCGAACGGTTCTTCGACGGCGCCCGCTTCACCGCGATGGACGGCGCCTCCTTCATCAACGCCGGCCGCGGCGGGACCGTCGACATGGCGGCGCTGGAGTCGGCGCTGCACGCCGGAACCCTGCGGCGCGCCGTCCTCGACGTCCTGCCCGACGAGCCCGCGGGGCCGGAGGACCCCGTCTGGCGGCTGCCGCGCACGGTGATCACCTCGCACTCCGCCGGCATCACGGCCGACGAGGACGTCGTCACGGACTTCACGGCCTGCTGGGAGGCGGTGGCCCGGGGGCAGACCCCCGCCCTGGCCGTGGACACCGCCCGCGGCTACTGACGCCGCACGGCGTGCGGCCCGGGGACTGCCCGCCCACCGGATCGTGACCTCGCCGGGCCGCGCCGCACCGGACTCCCGCAGGCGGCCGGTCTCGGGCAGCGCCCGCCGCGTGTGGTCGGGGGCCCGGACCGCGCGCCCCGGGCCCGTCGGTTCCTGTTCCGGCACCGGCACGTCCCGTACGCCGGGCAACTCGTTTGCGCACCGTGCCCCGTGGGGTAGCTCTCCCGACGGCCCGGCACCTCGTTGAGCGGATGAGTGGAGTGGCATGACCCTGCGTCGTCGTACGGTGGGCTTCCTGATCGCCGCGGGTCTGTCGGCGACGGCACTCGCGCCGCCCGCGGTGGCCGCCGACCGGGCGCACGGGGTGCCGCTCCGCGTCGCCACGTACAACATCCACGCGGGTGCCGGCATGGACGGCGTGTTCGACCTGGACCGCCAGACGGACCAGTTGTGGGCCCTGGACGCCGACGTGATCGGTCTCCAGGAGGTCGACGCCCACTGGGGCACGCGCAGCGAGTGGCGGGATCTCGCGGGCGAACTGGCCCAGCGGCTGGACATGCGGGTCTCGTTCGCGCCCATATACAGCCTCGATCCACCGGCTCCGGGCGGGCCCAGGCGCGAGTACGGGGTGGCGCTGCTGTCCCGGTATCCCGTCGTGAGCGCGGAGAACCACGAGATCACCCGGCTCTCCACCCAGGACCAGAACCCGGTCCCGGCACCCGCCCCGGGCTTCGCCGAGGTGGTGCTGCGCGTGAAGGGACTGCCGCTGCACGTGTACGTCACGCACCTGGACTACCGCCCCGATCCGTCCGTACGGGCGGCACAGGTGGCCGACACCCGGCGGATCATGGGCGAGGACCGGGGCCGGAAGATCCTGCTGGGTGACTTCAACGCGGAACCGGACGCCCCCGAACTCGCCCCGCTCTGGCGGGAACTGACGGACGCCGACCCGGAAGCGCCGACGTTCCCGGCGCTGGACCCGGTGAAACGGATCGACTTCGTGGCGGTGTCGAAGGACGGCCCCGGGTCGGTCCGGGTGCACGCGGCGGCGGTGACCGAGACGCTCGCCTCGGACCACCGCCCCGTCGTGGCCGACCTCGAACTCCGGCGATAGCGAACGGCCCTGGCCGGGGAGGAGATGGGCGACCCCGGCCCCCAGGGCTGTCCCGCACCTCCCGGCGGGCGCGCGGCGACACCTACGGCACCTCGCCGCGTGGCCGGAACGTCCACATGCACCTGGAGTGGGGACATCCCTCCGCCGTGCGAGGCACCGCATCCGGCGCCGCGCGCCGATCCACCGGTGGTGCGGGACAGCCCTCAGCCGGCGTCCCTCAGCCGGCGTCCTTCGGCCGGGTGAGGTCGTAGAAGGTCGCGCTGCCCGCTGTCACCTCCGCGAAGTTCTCCTCCACCCAGGACGAGATCCGGGACGAGGTGCCGGCGCCGCCCATGCCGCCGCCCATGCCGCCGCCCATGCCGCCGCCCGTTCCGCCCGAGATCAGGTAGTGGATCCTGCCGTCCGCCACGTACTTCTTGAACTGCGCGAGCGTGGGTGACGGGTCACTGCCGTTGAAGCCGCCGACGGCCATCACCGGCTCACCGGTGGCCAGCTGGTAACTCGCCGCGTTCTGCGAGCCGATGGCCGCGGCGGCCCAGGTGTAGGCGTCGGCGTCCTGCGTCAGGAGTGCCTTGGCCCGGGCGTCGACGGACGCGCCGTTGAGGAGACCTCCCATACCGCCCCCGCCCATGCCGCCCTCGCCCATGGCGCCCGCGGGCAGGCCGCCGCCCGGCGCGTTCCCGGGTACCTGGCCCTGGCCCTGTTGTCCACCCCGTTGTCCGCCGCCGGGGAGACCGCCGCCGCCCTGGGTGGCGCCCGGAGCGTTGCCCGGTACCTGGCCGGCCGGTCCCGCCCCCTGTCCGGGAGGCCGCGTCCCCCCGCCGGGAAAGCCGCCTGGGAAGCCGCCGTCGCCCCCGCCGGGGCCTCCCCGGCCGCCGCCCGGTCCGCCCCTGCTCGCCCCCGCGGGTCCGGCGGTGACGATGGAGCCCTGGTGCCCGGTGTTCAGCGTGCCGGCCGTGTACGCGGCCGGTCCGGCCAGCGACGCCGCCAGTCCCAGCCCCACCACGCCCAGGACGAGCGCCCGCCCCAGCCGTGCGGCGAACACCAGCCCCACCGCGCCCAGGAGGCCGCCGGCCAGGACGGCCCAGCGCAGCCACGGGAGGTGATCCGGAGTGCGCCCCAGCAGGACGTACGACCAGAGGGCCGTCACCGCGACGGTCGCGGCGAGCGTGGTGCCCGCCCACCACCGGGCCCGCTCCTCCCACAGCACCGTGGCCCCCATGCCGGTCAGCGCCGCGATGGAGGGCGCCAGGGCGACCGTGTAGTACTGGTGGAAGATGCCGGCCATGAAGCTGAAGACCAACGCCGTCATCAGCAGCGAACCGCCCCAGGCCAGGAACGCCGCGCGGGCCGTGTCACTCCGCCCGGCCCGCCAGGTCAGCCACACGCCCGCGGCCAGCAGGAGCAGCGCGGCCGGCAGCAGCCAGGAGATCTGGCCGCCGACCTCCGCGTTGAACATCCGCCCGATGCCGGTCTCGCCCCAGCCGCCCCCCTGTCCACCGCCGCCACCGACGCTTCCGGTCTCCTCACCACTGAGGCGGCCGAGTCCGTTGTAACCGAAGGTGAGTTCGAGGAAGGAGTTGTTCTGCGAGCCCCCGATGTACGGGCGCGAGGAGGCGGGCCACAGTTCGACGACCGCCACCCACCAGCCGCCGGCGACGACCGTCGCCAGGGCGGACAGGCCGAGCTGGCCGAACCTCTTCCGTACGGGCACCGGCGCACACACCGCGTACAGCACGGCCAGCGGCGGCAGGATCAGGAACGCCTGCAGGGTCTTCGCCAGGAACGCGGCGCCGACCGCGGCCCCCGCCCACACCAGCCACTTCGTACGGCCGCCCTCCAGTGCGCGGAGCACGCAGTAGACGGTGGCGGTCATCAGGAGCGCGAGCAGGGCGTCCGGGTTGTTGAAGCGGAACATCAGGGCGGCGACGGGCGTCAACGCGAACACGGTCATCGTGAGCAGCCCGGCGGCGGCGCTGAAACGGCGGCGCACGGCGGCGTACAGCACTCCCGCCGTGGCGACGCCCATCACCACCTGGGGGATGAGGATCGCCCAGGAGTTCAGCCCGAAGATCCGTACCGACAGGGCCATCGGCCAGAGGGCCGCCGGGGGCTTGTCGACGGTGATGGCGTTCGCCGAGTCCAGCGAGCCGAAGAAGAAGGCCTTCCAGCTCTGGCTCCCGGCCTGTACGGCCGCCGAGTAGAAGGAGTTGGCGTAGCCGGAGGCGCTGAGGTTCCACAGGTACGCGAGCGCGATGACCAGCAGCATGCCGAGGAACGCGGGCCGCGCCCAGCGCGGGTCCTCGGGCCTGCCCCGGCGGATGCGCCGCGCGAGCGGCTCGGCCCGCACGGCGGCGTGCGCGGGCGGCCGGGGGGTGTGCGGCGGCGCCGGGAGCGGGTCGGGGTGGACGGCGGTCATCGGACGTTCCTCACGTCGTGGGCAGAACCCTTGTGGGTGTCCCGGTGGTCCGCGTGCGGGTCGGGGAAGACCCAGGCGCGGAAGAGCAGAAACCGCAGCACCGTCGCCGCGAGGTTGGCCGCGACCAGCACGGCGACTTCCGTGCCGTGCGAGGAGGAGCCGGTGACCGTGCCGAGCGCGGCCAGCGAGCCGCTGGTGAGGGCGAGCCCGATGGCGAACACGACGAGCCCCTGGGCCTGGTGGCGTACGGCCCCGCCCCGGCCGCGTACGCCGAAGGTGAGCCTCCGGTTGGCCGCCGTGTTGGCGACGGCGGAGACCAGGAGGGCCGCCGCGTTGGCGGTCTGCGGCCCGGTGCCCAGCCGGAAGAGGGAGTACAGGGCGAGGTAGACGAGCGTGGAGAGCGCGCCGACGACGCAGAAGCCGACCAGTTGCCGGGCGAGGCCGCGCGGTACGCCCGGCACGGCCCGGTCGCGCGGGTCGTCCCCGAAGGGCCGGGCCAGCCGGTCCAGCGGCAGGGCACCGGTGGCCAGGGCCCTGCCCACGCGCCAGACACCCTTGAGGTCCTCGGTGGCGGTCTTCACGAGGTGCACCGAGGAGTCGGGGTCGTCGACCCAGTCGACCGGCACCTCGTGGATACGCAGCCCGGCCCGCTCCGCGAGCACCAGCATCTCGGTGTCGAAGAACCATCCGGTGTCCTCGACCATGGGCAGCAGCCGCTGGGCGACCTCGCGCCGTATCGCCTTGAAGCCGCACTGGGCGTCGGTGAACCGGGCGGCCAGCGACGACCGCAGGATGAGGTTGTAGGACCGCGAGACGAACTCCCGCTTCGATCCCCGCACCACCCGCGAACTGCGGGCGAGACGCGAGCCGATGGCCAGGTCCGAGTGGCCGGAGATCAGCGGGGCGACCAGGGGCAGGAGCGCGTTGAGGTCGGTCGAGAGGTCGACGTCCATGTAGGCGAGGACCGGGGAGTCGGAGTGCGTCCACACGGTACGCAGGGCCCGCCCCCGGCCCTTCTCCTCCAGCCGGTACGACCGCACCTCCGGGATCCGGGCCGCCAGCCGGGCCGCCACCTCGGGGGTACGGTCGGTGCTCGCGTTGTCCGCGACGGTGATCCGGAAGCGGTACGGGAAAGTCCGCGCCAGGTGGTCGTGCAGGCGCAGCACACAGGGTTCAAGGTCCTCCTCCTCGTTGAAGACGGGGACCACCACGTCGAGTACGGGGGCGCCGGCCGCGTCGACCGCTGCGGCCAGGAGATGTTCCCGGGCAGGCAAGGAGCTCCATGGAGTGTCGGTTCGCATGGCACCGACATTCGCCAACCGCGCTGTCACGCCCGTGTGCTGAGCCTGTGGTCCGGCTGTGAGTACCCCGGTCGCGCGGACCCTTGGTACTCGGGGTGCACGGGGTGCTCGGGGTGCACGGGGTGCACGGGCTACTCCCGGTGCCCCGGGTGCGCGGGCGCGAGCCCGTCGGCACGGGCGTCCCCCGGGACGGCCGCCGTCCCGTCTGCCGGACTGCCGGCCGGCCCGGCTCCCGGAGCGCCGGGCCGGGCCCCCTCGTACACCGGGTCCGCGGGCAGACGGATCGCGAACACCGTGTTCCCCGGCACCGACCGCACCTCGGCCAGCCCGCCGTGCGCGGCGACGACGGCCTGCACGATGGCGAGCCCCAGTCCCGTCGAGCCGGCATGGCGGGAGCGCGAGGCGTCTCCGCGCGCGAAGCGCTCGAAGACATGCGGCCGCAGCTCGTCGGGGATGCCGGGCCCGTCGTCCTGGACCTCCAGGGTCACCCAGGGCAGCTCCCGGCGTGCCTGGCGCACCCGTACCGTGACCGTCGTCCCCGGCGGGGTGTGCGTACGGGCGTTCGCCAGCAGGTTGACCAGGACCTGGTGGATCCTCGTCGGGTCCGCCCGTACGGTCGTGGGCACCTCGGGCAGTTCCAGCCGCCAGTGCCGGGTCCGCCCGTCCCCTTCAAGCCGGTCAGGAGGCCCGCCGAACGCGTCCGACGCGCCCGGCCGCCCTGTGCGGTCGGCGGCGCGGGCGTCGCTCACGGCGTCGATGACGAGCGTGGAGAGATCGGTGCTCTCGTACGAGAGCGGCCGTCCGGCGTCGAGCCTGGCCAGCAGCAGCAAATCCTCGACGATGCCCGTCATCCGTTCCGCCTCGGACTCGATCCGGCTGAGGGCGTGGCGGGTGTCGGGCCCGGCGTCCTCCCGCCCGCGCCGCGTGAGTTCGGCGTAACCGCGGATCGAGGCGAGTGGGGTCCGCAGCTCGTGGCTGGCGTCCGCGACGAACTGCCGGACCCGCGTCTCACTCTTCTGGCGCACATCCAGGGCCGAACCCACGTGACCGAGCATCCGGTTGAGGGCGGCCCCGACCTGGCCGACCTCCGTCCGCGGATCGGCTTCGGCTTCGGGCACCCGCTCGAACAGGGCCACCTCGCCGCTGTGCAGGGGGATTTCGGAGACCCGTCGCGCCGTGGCGGCCACCCGGCGCAGCGGGCGCAGGGCGACACCGACCACGGCCGCTCCCGCGATCCCGGCGGCGATCAGCCCCGCACCGGTGACGCAGACCTCGACGACGATCAGTGCGGTGAGCGCGCCGCTCACCTCGGCGGTCGGGATACCGACGAGCAGCGTCGTGCCGCCGCGCGACCGGACGGCCTCCACGCGGTAGCCGCCGAGCCCGGGCAGGTCGACGTCGTGCGCCTCGCCGTCCGCCGGGACACCGGCCGCCTCCAGGGCGTCCGTCTGCGCGCCGGTCAGTGGCTCCGTGTTCGGCTGCGTGAACTTTTCCCGGGCCTGCACGACCTTCGACTCGGTGACGGCCCCGTCCACGGACACGGCCCCGAACGTCTTGAAGGGCTGGCCGCCGCCCATGCCGACGAATCCGAGCGGTTCCACGCCGTCCGGCCCGCCCGGGGGAATCACTCCGCCGGGCGGCCCGCCGGAGGCGGCCCGCACCGTGATGTCACGCAGCTGACCGTCCAGCTTGCCGTACAGGTAGCTCTGGAAGGCGAGGGCGGTGACGGAGCCGATCACGGCCGCGACCACGGCGATGAGGGTCACCGCGTACACGACGAGCCGGGTCCGCAGCGTCCACGGACGCCGGGCTCCCGTCCGCCTCCCGGCCACCGCTTCACTCACCGGGCTTGATCAGGTATCCCGCCCCGCGCCGGGTGTGGATCATCGGGCTCCGCCCCGCGTCGATCTTCTTGCGGAGGTAGGAGATGTACAGCTCGACGACGTTGGCCTGGCCGCCGAAGTCGTAGTTCCACACCCGGTCCAGGATCTGGGCCTTGCTGAGCACCCGGCGCGGGTTGCGCATCAGGAAGCGCAGCAGTTCGAACTCGGTCGCCGTGAGGTGGATCGACACGTCTCCCCGGCTCACCTCGTGGCTGTCCTCGTCCAGCACCAGGTCACCGACGACGAGCGTCGACTCACCACGGGCCGCCGCGGCCGTGCCGGAACGGCGGATCAGCCCGCGCAGCCGGGCCACGACCTCCTCCAGGCTGAACGGCTTGGTGACGTAGTCGTCGCCACCCGCCGTGAGCCCGGCGATCCGGTCCTCCACAGAGTCCCGCGCGGTCAGGAACAGCACCGGCACGTCGGAGAGCTCGCGCCGCAACCGCCCCAGCACCGCGAGCCCGTCCATGTCGGGGAGCATCACGTCCAGGACCACCGCGTCGGGCCGGAAGTCACGTGCCGTACGGACGGCGCCCGCACCGTCACCGGCGCTGCGCACCTGCCACCCCTCGTACCGCAGGGCCATGGAGAGCAGCTCGGCCAGCGGAGCCTCGTCGTCCACGACCAGGACACGTACGGGATTGCGGTCCGGCCTGAGGAGTTCGGTACGCCCCTGGGGCGAGATCGTCGTCATGCCACCAGCCTTCGGGGCGGCCGTGAGAAGGACCTTTCCCCCACCTGTGAATTCCCTGAGAATCCTCAGGCCCGGCCGAACAGCGCACGCGCGTTCCCGTGGCAGACGGCTCGCAGCCACGGGTCGCCCAGCTCCAGACGTTCCAGGGCGTGCAACTGGTGGGCGTACGGATACGGGATGTTCGGGAAGTCCGTGCCGAGCAGGATCCGGTCCCCCAGATCCGCGAGCCGCCCCCGTTCCGCGACGGGGAACGGGGTGAACCTCTCCGTGAAGTCCGTGAAAGCCATGGTCGTGTCGAGCCGCACCTCGGGGTACGCCGCCGCCAGCTCCAGGAACTCCGTGTACTCCGGCATCCCCATGTGCGCCACCACCAGCCGCAGCCGCGGATGGCGGGACAGCAGCCGGCCGACCGGCCCGGGCCCGGTGTACGCACCCGGTGCGGGACCCGACCCGCAGTGCATCACCACCGGGACACCGGCCTCCGCCAGCAGACCCCAGACGGGCTCCAGCAGCGGATCGTTGGGGTCGTACCCGCCGACCTGGAGATGCGACTTGAAGACCCGTGCCCCCGCCTCGACCGCCTCGCGCACATAGCGGTCCACCCCCTCCTCCGGGAAGAAGGTCGCCGTGTGCAGACAGTCCGGCACCCGCGCGGCGAAGTCCGCCGCCCAGCCGTTCAGCCAGGCCGCCATCCCGGCCTTGTGCGGGTAGAGCATCGAGGTGAAGCGCAGCACACCGAACGCCCGCAGGAGCGCGAGCCTTTCGTCCTCGGCGTGCCGGTAGGTGATCGGCCACTCCATACCTGTCAGCGGACCCGCCGAGTCGAAGTAGGCCCATACCTTGCTGAGCACCCGCTCCGGCATGAAGTGCGTATGGACGTCGATGATCCCGGGCAGCCCGAGCCGCTTCCAGAACTGCCGTACGTCGTCCCGATCGCGGTCACGGTCCTGATCCCGGTCGGGGTGGGGATCGCGGTGCTCGTCACCCATACTCATCCGCCCCATTCCCTGCCCGTTCCACTCTTGCACTGTCTCCGCCGCTCTCGCCGCTCTCGGCGCTCCCGGCGACCATGTCAGAACAGACCGTCCTGCACACCCCCACCCCCCACGCCGACGACCGGCACGGTCACACCCGCCCGTGCGTCGGCCCCGACCAGATTCCAGCCGGTGATCAGCCGGGTGTCCAGGACCACGATCCCGTCCGCCCCGGTCTCCAGATGCAGATCGGGCCCGGCGGCCGCAACCAGTCGTCCGGCCACCACCCCGCCGTCCGCGAGCCCGGTCACCGCCCGCATCCCCGGGCCGCCCTCCGCCGGCACGGATCCTGCCGGCCCGGCACCCTCCAGGCCGAACACCCGGCCATGGTCCACCGCTTCGAACGGCAGCCGCTCCAGCGCCTCGGGCCACCCGGCGCCCTCCAGCGCCACGGCCCGCCCGTACAGCACCGCGAGCTCGGCGGCCCGTTCCGCCGGTCCGGGCAGCACACCCCGCACCGCACGCTTACGTGCGTACGGAATCCGGTCGGGCACGCCGAACGCCGAGCGCAGCAGTTCCTCCGTACGCCGCGCGGCCATCAGCGGTCCGCGGCCCAGCCAGCTGAACACCACCGCGCCCTGCTCCCGCAGCCGAGCCGCGTCCCGGGCCTCTCCGGTGATCCCGACCTTGACCAGCCCCGGCCCGAACCAGGCGAGGTAGACGCGGTACGGACGAGGATCGTCGGCCATCGTGTCCGCGGCCACCGAGTGCGCCCGGTCCAGCCGCCCGCACTCCGTGCACCGCGCCCCGGTGCTCCGCACCGGCACCACGGCCCCGACCGGGCACGCGTTCCCACGCGCACCCACACAGTGCCGCTCCCCCTCGGCCCGGAACCCGAGCTCCTTCCCGTACGCCAGGGCACTCACCCTCCCCGGCCCCACCCGGCCGGACCGCCGCCACATCAGCACGGGCCCTTCCCCGGACCAGCTCAGCCCGGCGCACTGCCACCCCATACGCCCACTCCTGGCTCGTCGTCGTTTCGGCACCACAGCATCACAGCACCGCGAGGACGACGTGCGAGATCCGGGCCGTGCCGCGTGGGCCGAGGACTCGTGACACCGATTTTGGTGACGGTTCCGCCGCTGGTGAACCTCGACCCGCCACCGAAGCGTCACCGCCTAGCCTCCGCACATGGCTGATCACCGCTCGGTCGACGTGGGAGGGATCCGGCTCGCCTACGAGGTGTCGGGGCCGCCGGACGATCCGCCGCTCGTCCTGCTCCACGCGCTGGGCGAGAACGCCATCGACTGGGAGCAGGTGGTGCCCGCCCTGGCCCGCAGCCGACGTGTGTACGCCCTCGACCTGCGCGGACACGGTCGGAGCGACTGGCCGGGGAACTACTCGCTCGAACTCATGCGGGCCGATGTGCTGCGGTTCCTGGACGCGCTGGGACCCGGCCCCGTGGACCTGATCGGGCATTCCCTGGGCGGGATCGTGGCCTACCTGCTCGCACAGGACCATCCGCAGCGGGTGGGCCGACTGGTCCTGGAGGACGTACCGGCCCCCCGTCCCCGGGAGCCGAGCACCCCGGTCAGGCCGGACGGCGAGCTGACCTTCGACTGGGAGATGGTCCTGGCCGTCAAGCCGCAGCTCGACCGGCCGCATCCCACGTGGCTGGAGCGGCTCAGCGGCATCACCGCCGAGACCCTCGTGCTGGCCGGCGGCCCGCGCAGCCACGTGCCCCAGGAGGGCGTCGCCGAGCTGGCCCGCCGCGTCCCCGGCGGGCATCTGGTCACCATCCCGGTCGGACACCTGATCCACCGGGCAGCGCCGGAGGCGTTCACCGACGTGGTCGCCGCGTTCCTGCCAGCGGGGAAGACCGCGCGTCACGCCCGCCGCCCGTGATCCGCGCGAGCACCGCCCACGGCGCCGTCACAGCCGACAGCCTGTCAACGCCGGAGGCCCTCAGGCTTTTTCCTGAGGGCCTCCGGCCTGCTGTGCGTCCGGCAGAGATTCGAACGTACGACCTATTGATCCGTAGGTGCGTCCGGAACGGTCCGGCGGTCACACCGGTCGCGGACCGGCCCGACGAGGACTCCGGCAAAAGGGGACGGATGCCGGAGTCCTGGTACGTCGCCGCTGTACCGCACTACGACTCCGCCGCGCCCCCGCGCGCCCACCGGGCCGCGGGCTCCGTTCGGGCCCGCGGCCGACGCTCCGGCTACGTGTCCAGCCAGTCGGTGGGCGTCACGGCCTGGTCGGTGAGGACCTGCAGGTTCCTTCCGTCGACTGCGTCCACGGCATAGGTGCGGGGGGTGTAGTCGAATTCGTCCGTGGCGGAGAAGGCGATCCGGGTGCCGTCGGGCGAGAAGACGGGGCCGCGGATGCTGCCGAGCGTGGTCGTCCAGTTGCTCTGCAGCTCGGTGACGGCGCCGGTTGCCACATCGACGGCACTCAGGCCGTTCACGGTGACGTAGACGATGCGCTGCCCGTCGGGAGACCAGTCGACGGGCGCGGACAGCGCGTTGCGGACGGTGCTGATCTGCCGTGCCTGCCGGGTGCCGGTGTTCATGACCCAGACGTCCCTGCCGTACTCCCAGCCGTCGGCGGTCTCGTACGCGGTCGTCCGCACGAAGGCGATGCTCCGGCCGTCAGGCGAGAAGGTGCCTGCGCCACCGGCCGCCGTGAGCACCTCCTGCCCGGTTCCGTCGCTGTTGATCCACTCCATACCCCTCGGGCTGTCGTACACGACCCGCTTGCCGTCCGGGGACCAGTCGGGGTGCCCGACGTACGGGGCCTCGCCGGTCTCGGGCGCGATACCCCGGACCAGAACCTTTTGGCCGCTGCCGTGGGCCTCCGCGACCACCAGGTTCCGGGCGTACATGCAGCCCTCGGTCTGGGGAATACAGGTGTCGTCGCGCTGGACGTACGCGACGGTTGAGCCCTTCGGGGAGAGGACGCCGTCCTCGGCGTTCTGCGCGAAGATGATGATGCCGCCACTCACAGGGTCGAGCGAGCCCAGAGCGGGAGAGCCGGAGGAGTAGTCGGTGGCGGTGATCCAACCGGCCGTCGTCCCCTGCTCCGCCGCTGCTGTCCCCGCCATCGGCAGAGCAGAGGCGACGACGATCCCCACGGCCAGTACGGCGCGTCTGAAAAGCACTTGAGTCCTCCTGGGAAACCGGGAACCGGCGTTCCCGGCCCCAGTACAAGAGCGCAAACGGATCAAGAAACGTCACCCGGGGCACAGGCGATCCGCCGGGCGGTGCCGATGCCCTCGGCGAAATCGCTGTCCACTACAGCTGTCAGGCCCGCTTTTCCAGCTCCGGCCCTCGTATGGCCCCGCCCGCACAGCAGCGCCCCGGCCCTCAGCGGACGCGGCGTCAGCGGACACTCGCACCATGGGCCGCGGGCGAACCGAGCTTCCCGAGCCGAGGCCATGGGTCCGGAGTCGTCCGGTCCCTGACCGGGCTGCTCCGAGCCCGTCGCTGCACCCTGCTGCTGTACGCAACGCCGGAGGCCCTCAGGATTCCTCCTGAGGGCCTCCGGCCTGCTGTGCACTCGGCAGGACTCGAACCTGCAACCTTCTGATCCGTAGCTGTAGCCCGGACCGGTCAGTGACGGTCGTACCTGCCGCGACGGGACCGCGGAGAGCGACCAGCGGCCGGACGCGGTTGCTCAGGTTGCGGTACTCCACTGCTGTACAGGAGCGAGGCACCGTCGCTCCTCCTGGAGCCGGACCGTTGACGCTCCTCTTGTTGTCAGTGCCGCTTGCTAGATTGCCTGGTGGGTAGAGACCGGTCAGAGAACCTTCGAGGTCCGCGGTCAAGGGGGGTGGGCACAAAGGTCCCCGGGAGCCACCTCGGGACTATGTTGCAGGCCGTGGATCCCCGCCCCCCTCATCCGTCCATGAAGCCGGCGGTCGGCACCTCCACCGAACGCGCCACTGTACGAACGACCTTGACGCCCTGGGCCGCGACTGCTCGGCTCTTCCTGGGTCGAAGGTGGTCGGGATGGGAGCCCACCACGCCCACCACGAATCCGCCGGCACCCCCGAACGGCATCCCTCAGCCGAGACTTGGCTCACCCGTCCACAACCTCCCGGGACAGAACAACTAGGGCAGTCGCTATGACGAGTTTCGCCTGCTGGTCAGCGCCCACCCCGCTGGCCCAGCAGGCGGGCTTGCTGCTCCTTCAGGTGAGCGAAACCCTGGCGGGCGTACCCGGCGATCTCTTCACCGGGAAAGGACACCAACGAGAGGTGTTGGTCGAAGTTGCCCTGCTCCCAGCGTGCAGTCGTGATCTCGTAGCCCGACACGTGAGCACACAGTTGCAGCAGGATCGGCGGCATCACCGGCTCCCGCAACAGATCTGCGTTCCTGATGACGAGATCACGCATGGCGCGGATGTTGGGCAGGAAGACTGTGGTCACCCACAGCCGCCACTCGGCTAGCTCCTCCTCGGTGGGAGGTATCTCGTGATCGAACGGCGATCTGCCGCCAGGACGGGCGTTGCGCTCTTTGAACGCCTGGAAGCTGCGGCTGTTGGCCTCGGTGAGAGCGAACAGTGGGCCGTAGAAGTCGCTGAGCTGACGATTCACACGCGCGAGGCGCTCTTGGCGCTGTGCCAGGCGAAGGCCGTTCAGATAGGTGGCGATGTAGCCAGCGAACGCAAGCCCGATGGTGGCAACCAGAGCGATCATGCATCGCGATGCTAATCAGGTAGCAGCGCCGTGTCAGCGGCCAGTGAGGATCGCCCTGGTCCTCGGACAGCACAGGTCCGCGCCGATAGGTGCCCCACCGACGCAGCCGCGTTGATGTCACCCGCTGATGTCAGAAGCCCCGCCGGGCGAACCGGCGGGGCTTCTGAACTGTGTGCACTCGGCAGGATTCGAACCTGCAACCTTCTGATCCGTAGTCAGATGCTCTATCCGTTAAGCTACGAGTGCCTACCTGCGGTCTTCACCGCCGGTGTTGCCTCCCCGGCTTTTTCTGCCTGGTCGGCGTTGCGGGAACAACATTACATGACCTGCGCCGTCACGCGAAATCCATTACCCATAGGCGCTCTGACCTGCGGAAACACCACTCACGGGCCAATTCCAGGCAGGACGTCCCCATGCTGCCGGAGCCGGGCGCGTTGCCGACCGAACCGGAGACAGGACCGGAGAACGGCCGAAGCCCCGTGCCTGGGGCACGGGGCTTCGGTTTCTGCGGAGGCGGAGGGATTTGAACCCTCGATGGGCTTTAAGACCCAAACCGCATTAGCAGTGCGGCGCCATAGACCGGACTAGGCGACGCCTCCAGCACACCCCGCGCAAGCGCGGGTGGTGCGTGCAGATGATGACACAGTCGAGCGCGCTGTCACCAATCGCCGCCCACGGTACTAGGCAGGTGGGCGGCGAGGCAAAGCGCCCTGCGGCAGACGATCGAGGGGGCGTGGGTGGCCACGAGGGGACCCGGGCGGCCGGTCCCGGGGCAGCGCGGAGGACGGGACCCACGGGCACCTGGGCCGCGCCGGAGACGCCCGGCCGTACGGCACCCCTGGGGGGATCAGGGGCGGGGCGCCAGGGGTGCGGGCGCCCCGTGCAGGACGCCAGGAGGGCAGCCGGCCGCACCCCGGTGGGCGATGCCGGGGATGACGAGGAGCGGGCCGACGGCACCCCCGCGGCCGACCCCTCCGGCGCGGGCCCGCCGGACCACGCTCCGGACCCCCGTTCCGCACACTGTTCCGGTCGGCCCCCCATGAGTTGCGCAACGTGTGGGCGTGCGGAGCGTTAGAGAGTGCGAGGGCTCCGCCCTCCGTCCGTCACCGCCTATCTGACCGGCGCGCGCACGACCACCGCGCGCGTGCCGAGCAGCCCGGCGCGCGCCCCCGTGCGCCGGAACACAACAGGAGCCCGCATGCTGCGCCGTCTCACCGTCACCGCCGTCGCCTCCCTCGCCGTGCTGTCCGCCGCCGCGCCCGCCGCCACGGCCGCCTCCCCTCTCGTACCGCTGCCCCCGCTACTGCCCGTGCTCCAGGGCGACTGGCACGACGGGAAGGAAGCGCAGACCCGGCTCACGGTGACCGTCTCGGAGTCCGGCAACCCGGCGGCCGACGGCACGTTCGAGCTGGAGTGCGGGCCGGCGGGCGGCAGCCACCCCGCGGCGCAGCGGGCCTGCGACCTGCTGGACGAAGCCGCCGCCTCGGGCGAGAACCCCTTCGTGCCGACGGACCGGAACGCCATGTGCACCCTCCAGGCCGGCGGGCCGGCGGCCGCCCGGGTCCAGGGGACGTGGCAGGGCGAGGAGGTCGACGCCCGCTTCAGCCGCTCCAACGGCTGCGAGATCTCCCGCTGGAACAACCTGGTGCCGGTCCTCCCCTCGGCGAGGTAACCCCCGCACACGGGCGTGGGGGGGGGGGGGCCCCGCGCGGGGGCGGCGCCCCCCCCCCCCGGGCGGGGGGGGGGGGGGCGGGGGCCCGCCCCCCCCCCCCCCCCCCCCGGCCGGGCCCCGCCCCCCCCCCCCGCCCCCGCCCCCCCCACGTCCGCGCATGTCGTAGGGGGCGCGCGCGGTCACAGTCAGACCACCGGCGTGCACCGTGTGCACAGAACCTTGGTGAGAGCTCCCCCTCATCCGCCGCCCCATGGGCCGTCCCAGCCTTTAGACTCGTCCCATGACAGCCTGAGGCCCGAGGGGCAGGATGGGGCCCGCTGTCGGCAAGGTGCGGTATTCAGGGAGGAAGCGTCGCGTGAGCAGCAGGCCATCCAGAGGCGCTGCTCGCCTCGCAGCCATACTCGACGCCCTCCCGGACGGGCTGCTGCTCGTCAACTGCAACGGCACGGTCGTCAACGCCAACACCATCGCCCTCGAGATGTTCGAGACCCCGGGCACCGCCCTCGTGGGGCGCGGGCTGCTCGATCTGCTCCCGGAGTTCGACTCCAGGCTGATTCCGGGGTCGATGCGCAGGCCGGATGCCGCGGACGAGCAGGGCAGGACCAAGCCGACGCGGATGACCGCGCGGCGCACCGACGGCAGCGAGTACCCCGTCGAGGTCACCAGCGCCAGCCTGGACAGCGGCCAGGCCGGGTACAACGACATCCACTCCAGCTACACGGGCGACGAGCTCCTCATGCTCGTCGTGCGGGATCTCTCCGGCACCGTCGACACCGAGGCCGAGCTGGCCCGTTCGCAGCGTCAGACCGAGATGATCCTGCGGGCCGCCTCCGAGGGCGTCGTCGGTACGGACATGGACGGCCGGGTGGTCCTGGTCAACCCCGCCGCCGCACAGATCCTCGGCTTCCGCGCCAGCGACCTCGGCGGCAAGGAACTCCACACGCTGGTCCTGCACTCGCGGGCGGACGGCGAGCCGTTCCCGTACGACGGGTCTCCGCTCGCGGACACGCTCAAGTCCGGCCGCAAGCACCGGGTGCGCGGGCAGGTGCTCTGGTCCAAGAGCGGCGCCCAGGTACCGGTCGACCTGACGACCGCACCGGTGCGCGACGGGGACCAGCTGGTCGGCGCCGTCATGACGTTCACCGACCGCAGGCCGTACGAAGAGCTGACCCAGCAGCACACCGGCGAGGTCACCGGGCTGACCGAACGGCACGCCGCCGAGGTCGCCGAGCTCACCGAGGCCCATCGGGCCGAGATCGCCGAACTCACCGAACGGCACGCGGCCGAGCTGGCCGACCGGACCGAGCGGTACGCGTCCGAACTCGAGGAGCAGGCCGAGCGCCTGGCCGATCTCGGCGAGCGGCACACCCAGCTGACCGCGGTGCTCGGGGAGTCCCTGCGCGGTCCGCTGGAGGAACTCCGCGGCGAGCTGTCCGCACTCGCCGCCGACCCCGCCGGCCAGCTCTGGCCCGAGGCCAACCAGATCCTGCACCATCTGGCCGCCGGCTACGCCCGGATGACGACGCTCGTCGACAACGTCCTGGGGTACCAGCGGCTGGACAGCGGCGCGGAGGAGCTCGTCAAGCAGCGGGTGCTGCTCGACTCCGTGGTGACGGCCGCCATCGACGGGGCGGTCGAGCTGATCGGCCCCGGCCGCGCCCAGTTCGCGGTGCACGCGCCCCCCATCGAGGCCGAGGTGGACGCAGGCCGGCTGATCACCGCACTGGCCCACCTCGTCGCGGACGTGGCCGGCGTCGACTCGACCGGTAAGGCACGGCTGGTCCCGGGCGGCGGCTACGTCGACTCGACGGTCGTCGTGGCCGCGGCGCAGCGTGGTGACGTCGTACGGATCGAGGTGCGCGGGCCGTTCGCCGGGGGAGACCCGGTGCATGTGCCCATCGTGCGCGGAATCGTGCGGGCGCACGGCGGCGTGCTCCAGACACACGAGATGCCGGGGATGAGCGGCAGCGCGTACGTCCTGGAGGTGCCCATCGGTGCGGGTGCCGGGACGGTCGCGCCCCCGCCGCCTCCGGTGCCCGAGGAGGCTCCTGTCCCGGAGCCCGAGGCCGTGCCCCAGCCCCAGCAGGGTGGCCGGCGCAGGGCGCGCAGGTCGTCGACGGACGCTTTCCTGGAGAGTTCCGTCGAGGCGCCGCCGGCCGGGGACACCGATGCGTCGGAGCCCACCGGGCGGCGCAGGGCCCGGCGTGCGGCGGCCCCCGGCGAACAGCAGGGGCAGGACGTGGTCCTGCCGCAGCAGAGTGAGGGTTCCGGCCGCCGGCGCGGCCGTCCCAGCCCTGCCGAGACGGGTACGGAGGCTCCGGCGGCCGAGCCCCGCCGGGCGCTGGCCCTTCCCGCGGCCGCCTCCGCGGCTCCCGCTCCGTCCGAGGGTTCCGTGGTGACTGCGGCGGAGGGCGCGCAGGGGGCCAACGGGCGCCCGCAGCGCGGCCGGACCGTGCCGCCGCAGGGTGTGCCGCACGGTGCCCAGGGGCGTCCGGAGGGCGGCCACCAGCCGGCGCTCCCGGCCCTCGCCTCCTCCGAGACGTCGTCGCAGCAGGCGCACCAGCAGTCCGCGCAGCAGCCCGGGGGGCGGCGGGCCCGGCGGGCTCTCGCCGCGGCCCAGGAACGCTCCGCCGCTGCCCAGCCGACGGGCCCGCGTACCGCGTTCGCGCTGCCGCCCGCCGACGCCGACCGCGTACCGCCGATCGCACCCGACGCCTCCGGTGCTCCGGTCCCGCCCGCCGCACCGGTTCCGTCACCCTCCGCCGCCCCGGCACCCTCCGTCGCCCCGCCGGTTGCTCCGGACCCGCCCGCCGCACCGGTCCCGTCGGCCCCCTCCGGGGTGCCCGCGTACCCCGGCCCGGTGGGCCCGGGGGCTCCGGGTATGCCGGTCGCTCCGGACGAGTTCGACGCGGCCGGCGCGCCGGTGGAGCGGCACGACAGCACCCGTGCCGCACCGGACGCGGACCACCTCCCTCCGCAGGCCCGTCCCGTACCGTCCGGCCGCCGCAGGGCGCGCCACGCGGACGTGCCGGAGCAGCCCCGGCCCGGCCACCCCGTCCCCGGGCAGCCGCTGCCGGCCGTTCCCCCGCAGCCCGACTGGGCACAGCCGGGCGCCCCGGGGCAGGAGTCGGCCGTACCGATGGCGGACGAGTCCGCTTTTGCCGCACCTGGTCAAGCCGACGACGAGTCCTGGGCCGGCCCCGGCAGCACCACGCACACCTCGGGCACCATGCGTGTGCCGGGCGCGCCCGTCCCGGCCCCGTCCCCCGCGGCGGCGCATCATCCCGCCGACGCCGACGCGCAGGCCCTCCCCGTGCGGGACGCCCGGCGGCAGCCGCTGCCCGCGGAGACGCAACCGCCCGGGGGCGCCTCGTCGGACTCGACGCAGGGACGGGCGTTCAGCGTGCGGACGCTGGGTCAGGGAGTGCCGTTCGCGCAGCACCTCGCCCATCAGCAGAACCAGACGTCCAGCGGTGCCGGACGCCGACGCAAGCTGGCGGCCCCACCCGAGGCGGAGCACGCGGCCGCACCCACCACGGGTCCCGTCCCGTCGCAGCCCGGCACGGCCCCCGTTCCGCCGCAGCCCGGCGTGACGGGAGCGCCCGGTGCCGCGCAGGGCAGTACGACACAGGGCTCGGGGCAGTTGCTGTCCCCGCCCCCGGCGGAGGGGCGCTCCTACGCCATAGGGGCGCCCGACGAGGGCGCCGAGGGTCCGGAGCCGCTGGACGGCCCCGGAGGCGCGGTGGAGGTGGCCAACCGCCCGCAGCCGCTGCCCGTCGACGACGAACTGCCCCCGGAGCCGCTGGACAACCCTCGCCGGCTGCTCGTCTGGCCCGCCCCGGACGCCTCCACCCAGCAGGCCCTCAGCGACCGCGGCTACCGTCCGGTGATCGTGCACTCCCGCGAGGAGGTCGACGCCCAGATCGCGGCCTTCCCCGCCGCGCTGTTCGTCGACCCCCTGACGGGGCCGATCACCCGCACGGCACTGCAGTCGCTGCGCCAGGCCGCCGTCGCCGCGGAGGTACCGGTGCTGGTGACGGCCGGCCTGGGGCAGGCGACCCGGGAAGCGGCGTACGGCGCCGACCCCGCCGTGCTCCTCAAGGCACTCGCTCCGCGCGACAGCGGCCAGCACCCGCCGCGGGTGCTGGTGATCGAGGAGCACGAGGAGATCGCGCTGGCGCTCACCGAGACGCTGGAGCGCCGCGGCATGCAGGTCGTCCGGGCGTCCGGTGACAGCGAGGCGGTCGACCTCGCCACCCGGATGCGGCCGAACCTGGTGGTCATGGACCTGATGCAGGTACGCCGCCGGCGCGCCGGGATCATCGACTGGCTGCGGGCGAACGGGCACCTGAACCGCACGCCGCTGGTCGTCTACACCTCGGCCGCCATGGACGAGTCGGATCTGGCGCGGCTCGGTTCGGGGGAGACCGTGCTCTTCCTGGCCGAACGCTCCACGAGCGACGAGGTGCAGTCCCGGATCGTGGATCTGCTGGCGAAGATAGGAACCAACTGAGCACCGGGCGCGGGACGCAGCACGCCTACGTCGAGGGCGGTACGGGAACACCCGTACCGCCCTCGAGGCGAACCGGTCCCGCACGGCCCTCGCCCCCGGAACCGTCCGGGACCGTCAGAGCCGGGTGACGTCCAGCTCGCCCTCCGCGTACTGCCTGCGGATCACCTTCTTGTCGAACTTGCCGACACTCGTCTTCGGTACCGCCGGGACGATCGTCCACCGCTCCGGCAGTTGCCACTTGGCGACGGACTGGGCAAGGAACGTCTTCAGGGAGGCGTAGTCGGCCGTGGCCCCCTCCTTGAGGACGACGGTCGCCAGCGGGCGCTCGCCCCACTTGTCGTCGGGAACGGCGACGACGGCGGCCTCGGCCACATCCGGGTGCGCCATGATCGCGTTCTCCAGCTCCACGCTGGAGATCCACTCGCCGCCGGACTTGATGACGTCCTTCGCCCGGTCGGTGAGCGTGAGGAAGCCGTCCGCGCTGATCACCCCGACGTCGCCGGTCTTCAGCCAGCCGTCCTCGCTGAACTTGTCCTCGGGCCTCAGATGCTCGCCGTTGGCACCGCCGTAATACGCGCCGGCGATCCAGGCTCCGCGTACCTCCAGTTCACCTGCGGACTCGCCGTCCCACGGCAGGCGCTCGCCGCCGGGGCCGGCCAGGCGCGCCTCGACGCCTGCCGGGAAGCGGCCCTGCGTGATGCGGTAGGGCCACTCCTCCTCGTCCGTCAGTCCGGCGGGCGGGTTGGCCATCGTGCCGAGCGGTGACGTCTCCGTCATGCCCCAGGCGTGGTGGAGCCGGACGCCCAGCTTGTCGTAGGCCTCCATCAGGGAGGGCGGACAGGCCGCGCCGCCGATCGTGACGCTGGCCATGGAGGTGAGGTCGCGCGGGCGGGCGGTGACCTCGGCCAGCAGCCCCTGCCAGATGGTGGGGACCGCGGCGGCGTGCGTCGGCCTCTCGCGCTCGATCATGTCGGCGAGCGGGGCCGGCTGGAGGAAACGGTCGGGCATGAGCATGTTGACGCCCGTCATGAACGTCGCGTGCGGGAGCCCCCACGCGTTCACGTGGAACTGCGGGACGACCACGAGGGTCGTGTCCTTGTCCGTCAGCCCCATCGACTCGGCCATGTTGACCTGCATGGAGTGGAGGTAGATGGAGCGGTGGGAGTAGACGACGCCCTTGGGGTCGCCGGTGGTCCCGGAGGTGTAGCACATGGCGGCGGCCTGGCGTTCGTCCAGCTCGGGCCAGTCGTACGTGGTGGGACGGCCGGCGAGCAGTTCCTCGTACTCGTGCACCCGCGGTGCGGCGCCCTCGAGTACCGACCGGTCACCCGGTCCGACGACGACCACGTGCTCGACGGAGGGCAGGTGAGGGAGGAGCGGTACGAGCAGCGGCAGCACGGAGCCGTTGACAAGGACGACCTTGTCGTCGGCGTGGTTGACGATCCAGATCAGCTGCTCGGCGGGGAGCCGGAGATTGAGCGTGTGGAGCACGGCGCCCATGGACGGGATCGCGAGATAGGCCTCGACGTGCTCCGCGTTGTTCCACATGAGGGTCGCGACGCGCTGATCGCCGTCGATGCCCATCTCCTCGCGGAGGGCGTGCGCCAGTTGCGTGGCGCGCTCGCCGATCTCCGCGAAGCTGCGCCGCTGCGGCTCCGGATCGCCGGTCCAGGTCGTCACCTGCGACTTCCCGTGGATGGTCATCCCATGGTTCAGGATGCGGGTGACAGTCAGCGGTACGTCCTGCATGGTGCTCAGCACGGCGTCCTCCCGGTGGGCGCTACGTGGCAGTGGGGTTCCGCTGATTCTGCTCACATACCGAGCGGTATGTCACTACTCCCGGGAGTACCAATCGATGACGGCGGGCAGACCGGCGGGCCGGAGACCGGACCGCGACGGCTGCGCCAACCGTGACAGGAGCACGGCCGACGGCCGTGACAGGGGGAGCGTGTCCGGTCCCACAGGCGCCACGCAGGCCATCTCACGGGGCGGCGGGCGGGCGGCCGGATCAGCGGACCGGAGTGAGTTCCGGGTCCGCACGGAGCTTCCCGAGGGCCCGGGAGACGGCGCTCTTGACCGTGCCGACGGACACCCCGAGGAGCTCGGCCGTCTGGGCCTCGCTGAGGTCCTCGTAGTACCGCAGGACGACCATGGCCCGCTGCCGGTCGGGGAGCTTGAGGACGGCACGCCACATCGCGTCATGCAGGGTCTGGTGCTCCGCCGGGTCGGGAGCGGGCGCGGCCTCCTTCTCGGGGAGTTCCTCGCAGGCGAACTCGTCGACCTTGCGCTTGCGCCACTGCGAGGTGCGGGTGTTCACCAGAGCGCGGCGGACGTACCCGTCCAGGGCGCGGTGGTCCTCGATCCGCTCCCAGGCCACGTACGTCTTGGTGAGCGCGGTCTGCAGCAGGTCCTCGGCATCGCTCGGGTTGGCGGTGAGCGAGCGGGCGGTACGCAGGAGTACGGGCCCTCGCGCCCGTACGTAGGACGAGAACGACGGGTAGCGGCGGTTTCCGGCGGAGGCAGCGAGCGCCGTGGAGGCGCCGGTGCACACTGGCGTGGTCATGGCTCCACGCTAGGAGCGGGTGCCGTCGGGGGGATCGGCCCCAGGTCGCGAAGCGGCGTCCGCCTCAGGTCGGAGAGGTGGGGCAGGCCCCACCTCCTGAAGGTGGAGGGCCTGCCCGGGCACCTCGGGGTCCGCACCCCGAGGACGCCCGCCCCCCGCGGAGGGCGGGCGGCACGGCAGTGGCGCGACGCTGCCGGGTGGGCCGCCGCCTCATTCGGCCGGCCGGTTCACCGGGTTGCGACGTCGCGAGACCGAAGCCGCGCACCACGTCACCGGCGAATCACCCGCGCCGCACCGGCCCCCGCAGGCGGGAGGAATCACCGCCGAACCCGCCGTGCTCCCGCAAGCCGCGCGCACGCTCCTGAGCGCCCCGACGCCCCCTTCCCTTCTTCGAACGCACGTACGAAACTAGCACCATGGCCACCACCGATCGGCAGACCGCCACCCTGGCCCTGGCCCATGCACTCTCCGCCGCCGAGCACGGGCTCCCCGTCTTCCCGCTGTCCGCCACCAAACTGCCCGCCCTGCGCTCCCCCCATCGCGGCGAGCACCCTCCCGTCCGCTGCCGGGGCGCCTGCGGGCTGCCCGGCCACGGAGTCCACGACGCCACCACCGAGCCGGCCGCCGTGCGGGCCCTGTTCGCCGCAGCGCCCAGGGCGACCGGCTACGGGATCGCCTGCGGACGGCCGCCCCACCGCCTGATCGGCATCGACCTCGACATCGGCCCCGCCTACGGCACCGACTCCGCCACCGCGCTCCAGCAGCTGGCCTTCCAGCACCTGTTCACCCTCCCGGACACCGTCACGGTGCTCACACCCAGCGGCGGCCGGCACCTCTGGCTCACGGGCCCCTCCGGCGTCTCCGTACCCAACTCGGCCGGCCGGCTAGCCCCCGGCATCGACGTCCGCGGGGCCGGGGGATATCTGGTCGGGCCCGGTTCGGTCACCATCCACGGCAGGTACCGGCTCGCCCCAGGGACAGCCCACCTCTCCCCGGCTTCCTGCCCCCGCGCCCTCCTGCGCCTGCTCACGCCCCCGGCCCGCCCGCGCCGACCGGCGGCGCAGAGCCGACCCTCCGCCGTACGGCAGGGTCAGGGCCTGGTGCAGTTCGTGCTCGCCGCCCATGAGGGCCAGCGCAACACCCGCCTGTTCTGGGCGGCCTGCCGCGCGTACGAACACGGCTTCGGCGACGCCCTCGCGGACGCCCTCACCGACGCGGCGGTCCGTACGGGCCTGTCCGCACACGAGGCCCGAGCCGCGATAGCCTCGGCCGCCCGCCTGACCGTACGGCCCCCGGACCACCCCTGACCCCGTGCTGATCGCCAACCTCGGTGTCACGCAGGCACGTTGTCACGACCGCGCCTGGGCCGCCGTCCACCCAGGCGCGACGCAGGTAGCGCCACGGCCATGAGTGCCGCCACAGCGGCCATGCTCACCGCAGTCGCCGGAGTCCTCGGTACGCTGTTCGTACCTCTGGTCGCCCGTTGGCTGACGAAGCGTCAACGCGCCGAAAAGCCCTGGCCGACGAGAAGCGCAGTGTCCGGGAGACGGGTGTCCCGGGGGGCGGGACGTGCCCCTGACGTGCCCGCTCAGCGGAGGGACGGCGTCAGAACCGTGGTTCCCGACGACTGCGCGAAAGGGAACGGCCCCCGACCGATTCGCCTGGTCAGGAGCCGTTCACCTGCGGTGGGTGTGGGATTTGAACCCACGGTCACATCGCTGCGACGACGGTTTTCAAGACCGTTCCCTTAGGCCGCTCGGGCAACCCACCCCGCGTCGTCGGCCCCGGCAGCGGGGTCCGGCTCGACGCGAGGGACAGCCTAGCCGGTCAGCTGTCGCCCTTGCGCTCGCCCAGGGTGAGTTCTGCCGTCGCCGTCCTGCCGTCGCGCTTGTAGGTGAGGGTGACCTTGTCGCCCGGCTTGTGGGTCCAGATCTCGCCGATCAGGGTCGGTCCGCTCTCGACCACCGTGTCGTTGAACTTGGTGATCACGTCGCCTGCCTTCAGCCCCGCCTTGGCCGCGGGGCCGCCGGGGGTGACGGCCGGGGTGCCGCCCGCGCCCTGGTCGGAGATGACGGCGCCGCCCGTCTTCTCCTCCATCGTCACCGTGGCGCCGATCACGGGATAGACGGGCTGGCCCGTCCTGATCAGCTGCTCGGCGACGTTCTTCGCCTGGTTGACCGGGATGGCGAAGCCGAGGCCGATGGAGCCCGCCTGCGACTGGCCCACACCGCCTCCGCTGGTCGACTGGATGGCCGAGTTGATTCCGATGACCGCGCCGCCCGCGTCCAGCAGCGGGCCGCCGGAGTTGCCCGGGTTGATCGAGGCGTCCGTCTGCAGGGCGCTCATGTACGAGTTCTTGTTGCTGGAACCGTCCCCGGAGGCGACCGGACGGTTCTTCGCGCTGATGATGCCGGTGGTGACCGTGTTGGAGAGGCCGAACGGGGCGCCGATCGCGATGGTGGAATCGCCCACCGCGACCTTGTCCGAGTCACCCAGGGGCAGCGGGGTCAGTCCGTCAGGAGCCTTCTTCAGCTTCAGCACGGCCACGTCGTAGCCCTGTGCCCGGCCGATGACTTCGGCGTCGTACTTCTTGCCGTCCGAGAACGTCGCTGTCAGCTGACCACTGTCCGCCGCGGAGGCCACCACGTGGTTGTTCGTGAGGATGTGGCCTTCCTTGTCGTACACGAAGCCGGTGCCCGTCCCACCCTCGCCGTCACCGGACTGCGCGTCGATGGTGACGACGCTGGGCAGTGCCTGCGCCGCGACGCCCGCGACCGTGCCCGCGGCGCGCTTGAAGTCCTTGGGGCTGTTCGAGGCGGCGACCGTGGTCGAGCCCGCCGAGGAGCCGTTGTCCCTGCTGTCGGCGGCCCAGAAGCCGAGGGCGCCGCCGATGCCGCCCGCCACGAGTGCGGCCACCGCCACGGCGGCGACCAGACCGTTGGCACGGCGCTTACGGGGCGGTTCGTGGGCCGACGGTGCCGGGGCACCCCACTCCGTGGTACCACCGCCGTCCGCGTAGGCCGGGACCGCCGGGGGCGGCGGGGGCCAGCCGGCCGAGCCTGCGGGAGGCTGCGGCGGGGCCGGGGGCTGGTGGGGCGGCTGCTGGTGCCGATCGAAGGGCGACTCGGCTCCGTGCCGGTGTGCCGCGCCCGGAACCTGCGAAGTCGGCGCGTCCCCGTGGGCCGCCGGGGCCGCCGGGGCCGCGGGGACCCCGTCGGCGCCGGACACGGGCGGGGCCCCCGGCGGGGTGCCCTCAGGAGCGGCAGCCGGCACGGGAGGTACGGACGGAACAGACGGTACGGGCCGAACCGTGTTGTCCTCGTTGCCCTCGTTCTCGGTGCTCACAGCTCTTTACTCCTCGGTTCCACTCGGCATTCGGCAAGAGATCCGCTGTGCACGTGTCTGCGGTCAGCTTTTCCCACAGCACGTCAGGCCACTGTAAGCAGGACCTGTGCATCCGCACACCAATCTTTACATCAGACAAAACGGTCCGCCCTGACACGGGGGCGACCTCCCTCGCGTCACGGTGACACCATGTGGCCGTGACTCACGCACGTCTACCCGCCCCGGACCGCCCCATCCAGGTCATCGCGCACCGTGGAGCCTCGGACGACGCCCCCGAGCACACCCTGGCCGCGTACCGGAAGGCGATCGAGGACGGTGCCGACGCCCTGGAGTGCGACGTCCGTCTCACCGCGGACGGTCAGCTCGTCTGCGTGCACGACCGCAGGGTGAACCGCACGTCCAACGGCAGGGGCGCCGTCTCCGCACTGGAACTCGCCGATCTGGCCACCCTCGACTTCGGCTCCTGGAAGGACCGCGAGGAGTCCCCGGACTGGGACCCGGTGCCGGGTGAGCTCACCTCCGTACTCACCCTGGAACGGCTCCTCGACCTGTTCACCGAGGTGCGGGCGGCCGGGCGGCCTCTGCAGCTCGCCATCGAGACCAAACACCCCACCCGCTGGGCCGGACAGGTCGAGGAACGGCTGCTCGACCTGCTCAGGCGCTACGGCCTGGACGAACCGCCGGCCGACGGACCGTCCCCGGTGCGCGTCATGAGCTTCTCCGCACGGTCCCTGTACCGCGTCAGGTCCGCCGCGCCCACCCTGCCCACCGTCTTCCTGCTGCAGTTCGTCTCACCGCGGCTGCGCGACGGACGGCTGCCCGCCGGTGCGCGGATCGCCGGGCCGGGGATGCGGGTCGTACGCAATCACCCCGGTTACATCGAACGCCTGCACCGTGCGGGCCACCGCGTGCACGTCTGGACCGTGAACGAACCGGCGGACGTGGAGCTCTGCGTGCGCCTGGGCGTGGAGGCGATCATCACGAACCGCCCCAAACAGGTTCTTTCGCAACTAGGACGCTTTTAGCATCAGTTACCCGGAGTGCACCGGCGCACTCACTGCGTATCCGATCGTTACGAGTGCATCACCGACAAGGCTTTGGCCGGTTTCCGGCAGAGTCCAGGGGGGCATCCCCATCGTGGCATGGGGCAAAGGAGGTCTCGGGGGTGGCGTTTGTGGTGGCACAGGAAGCGCCCGCGTCGTCGAGCATGGCCGTACCCCATGGTCCCGCGGGTGTGGGACAGGCGCGGCACCGCATGCGGGAGCAGCTGCGCGGCAACGGGGTATCGGACGCAGTGGTCGACGACGCAGTCCTGATCCTTTCCGAACTTCTCAGCAACGCCTGCCGTCACGGCAGGCCGCTGGGCCGGCACACGGAGGTCGGTGACGGCGACATCCGCGCCGCGTGGCGCGTGGACGGAGCGGGCGACCTGACCGTCGAGGTCACGGACGGCGGCGGCCCGACCCGGCCGGTCCCGGCCACACCGTCGGTCACCGCGCGCGGCGGACGCGGGCTCAACATCATCAGTTCCCTCGCCCGGGAATGGGGTGTACGGGACGGCACCTCGGGCGAGGTCACCGTCTGGGCGCTGGTCTCCGGGCACCACGCGAAGAAGGCCCACGGGCCACGCGCCGCAGCCCTCGGCCGTACGGCTTCCGGCCGCGCGGCCCCCGGTCGGCGGGAGGCGGGCAGGCTGCACGGAAAGGGCGGGCACAGCGGGCTCGGCTCCCTGGACGGACTGGACCTCTCCGAGATCCTCGACGCCTTCGACGACGTGGGCTGAGCACAGGGCCGGCGACAGGGGCACGCGGTGGCCAAGCGCGGCGCCTGGGACCGGTGGGCACCGTCCGCGGGACCGGCGACGCCGGGCACGCGGACGGCAGGCGCGGGGCCCGGGACCGCTGGGAACCGCCTGCGGAACGGGCGTACCCGGCGCCCAGGACCGGGGGGTGCGGGGCCTTCGTACGCGGCACGCGACGCCGGTGGGGCGGGGCGGCACGGTGACACCCTCGCGGCCGGGCCTGGAACGGTGTCTTCGGGCGGAGACGGGGACGGCTAGGCTCGCGGCGAGACGCCACTGTCGCAATCGGGAGAACGCCCACCATGGCCAAGAAGCGCCCTCAGTCCAAGGCCGGGAAGCCGCAGCTCAAGGACGGTGAGATTCCGGTCGTCGGGGCCCGCGAAACCTGCCCGTGCGGATCGGGCCGCCGCTACAAGGCCTGTCACGGGCGCGCCGCCGCCCATGCGGTGACCGAGCTGGTCCAGCGCCCGTTCGAGGGACTGGCCGGGGAGTGCGACTGGGTCGCGCTGCGCGAGCTCGTCCCCGCGGCCACGGTCGAACTGACCCTGAAGGGCGGCCTGCCCGAGGGCGTACCTTCGGTGTCGCTCGCGACCGTCCTGCCGATGGCCTGGCCCGCGCTGCGCCGTGACGACGGCTCCGTCCTGCTGGCCCTGCAGAACGACACCTCGTCCGGCGACCTCAGCCGCGACCTCGCGGACACCCTGCAGCGCGCGCTCGAGGCGGAGCCCGGCTCGCCGGTCGCCGCACGCCGAGTAGCCGGCGACGGCCCGCGCCTGCAGGACCTCCTCGACCCCGACGCCGCCTTCGAACCGGTCGTGCACTCGGGATTCGAGTTCTGGGTCCCGGATGCGGAGAACGCATCCACCGAGGTGTCCGCCTCCCTCGAGCGTGCCAACGCGGCGGCCATCCCGACCACGCTGCTCTCCGGTGTGGACGCCGCCTACTGGTGCGAGACCCCGGAGAAGAACCACCTCCGCTGGGTCATGCCGCACCCCGAGGAACAGCTTCTGGACGCCCTCGCCCGGCTGCACGCGGCAGGCACGTCCTCGCTCGGCGAGGGAACCCGTCTCGTCGGTTCGTTCCGGGCGCACGGACTCATGGTCCCGGTCTGGGACCTGCCGAGCGCGATGGGCGCCGAGGAGTGCGAGAAGCCGGCGGCGCAGTTCGCGGAGCGGCTCGCCGGGGCGCTCGCGTCGGACGCCCCGCTCTCGGGCGAGGAGCGTCGGGCACGGGGCGGGCTCACCAACCGCCAGGTGACGCTCAGCTGACAGTGACAAGAGCCGGGGCGGTCCCGTGACTCCTGTCACAACAGCCTGTACTCACCGGTAAATCGCTGCCCTGACAGGCGAGATCGAATTTGCTCAGGGCAGATCTCTTGTTACCGTTCTGGAAGCCCGGTCGCTGGTGCATCCCCCGTCGCCAGCGATCGGGCGTCCTCATTTCCGGGCATGAGCAGCCGGGCACGAGCAGCCGGGCACGGCCAGCTGGACATGAACGGCCGGCATGACCAGCCGAGCCCGGCCGGCTGGGCGCACGCCGGAGCACCGGCGGCTCGACGCCCCCGTCGCCCGGCCCTCCGGCGCTCTCCCTGACCGGCATCACGGATCCCGCCCTGTCCCCCGCGTTCCGTACGCGGGACGGCCCCGCGCGTCCAGCACGCGAGGCGGCCCCCGCAGGCGCCCCGCCGGCGCTCAGAACGCGAGCCGACTACCGCCGTCCGGAGCGCTGTTGCTCGCTTCCACCAGTGCGTCCAGGACCGTTCCCACATCCGGGAGCCACGGCGCCACGGTGTCGGACGACGGCGGTCGCACCCAGCGCACCTGCCCCGTACCGATCTCCGAAGGGGGCAGGACCAGGTAGCCGCCCTCGCCGTGGAACCGCAGCGAGCTGGGCACCCGGTCCTGGGCGTGCAGCAGTTCGCCGAGCCGCTCCAGTGTGTACGGAGCCACCAGCACCGACCACCGGGTGGGGGTGGCCACCACAGGACCGAGCCGCAGTCCCATGCCGTCGAGCGCGGTCAGCGCCCGGACACCCGCCACGGCCGGCAGGCTCAGTGCGCAGGGCGCCCTGCCACCGGTGGCCAGGACGACGGGGGCCGCGGGCCGGCTCGTCCACCACCAGCGCACCATGCGGACATCGGTGGTCGCCGCGAGGAGACCGGGGTCGAGGGGATGCGCGCCGGGTACGGCGCACTCGGGGTCGGGACAGGCACAGCCGCGGCCGCCGTGCACACCGGACGCCCCAAGCCCCGCTCCGGGGAGTACGGGCCATTTCCAGGCGGTGGCACAGGTGAGCGCCGCGTCGAGCTGGGCGGAACTCCGCTTGCGCCGGGGCCGGTGCCTGCGTCGCCTTCCGAGGATCTCGCGCATGAGCGCTCGTTCCTTTCCGTTGAACGCCGAGGTTCACATCACTCCACGCGACCGTCACTTCACGCGTGGGACTGTTCACTGTGCGTACGTGCTCATCGGGTCTGCGGTACGGACGTCAGTCGGTGCCGAGCGTGAGCCGAGCCGAACAGAGTGGAACCGAACTGATGGAGCTGAACCGAGTTGAATTGAGCCGTGCCCGGTCAGGACATCGCGCGGACGGCGTGCGCTTCGCGCGTGCCGCCCCTGGTGCGGACCCCGCCGCTCGCGGGTCGGGGTGCGGTCGTCACGGGTGGGGACGTCCGGGCACACTGTCGGGTTCCGGGGCGTTGGCAACCGCCCCTGGCCATCAACGATTACGTACCCAGCATGACCGGGATGACGCGCTCCCCGGCACTTCACCCCGGGAGCGCCCCTTGTCGGGCACGCCCAGTCGATCGCAAATAGGCGCGCGGGGGTGCATTTTCTGGCCAAGTTACCTGACTTGCGGACCGCCCGAATACCCCGAGGACAATGCTGGACATCCCCTTCCTTGTGCGTGTACATGTGGGTGCGTGTACCTGTGGACGCACTGATAGCGGCGCAGATCGACATGGGGGTTTGCGATGCTACTCACCGAAACGCACCGCTCGGAAAGCCGACTGCCATGAGCGCCCCACACCTGCCAAAAGTGGCTGGAATCGATCCCACGGTTCCTGTTTCAACGCACACTGCCGCTCCGCCGAAGGGCCTACCGCCCGCGCCCGCAGCCTTCCTCCAGGACCGGCTGGCGAGCTGGATCTCCGATCTCACGACGCTGCACGAACTCACCGAGCGGCTGGCCGGTACCAGCACCCTCGACAGCGCCCTGGACGAACTGCTCGGCGCCGGAGCCGCCCTGGTAGGAGCCCGCCGCGGCCTCCTCGTGCTCGAACCGGCGGACGGGGCCGTGCCGTCCCGGACCGTCGGACTCGGCCTCGCCCACGCGGAACTCGGACACATCGAGACGCTCCCCCGCGGCACCACCCCCTACGGCCGGTTCCTCGAAGGCCTTCCGGACACGGACGACCCGCTGGCCACCCCCGACATCCTCGGCGACACGAGCCTCGACCCCCGCTGCCGCGAGGTCGCCGCACGGCTCGGATACGCCGCCAGTTACACCGTCCCCCTGTTCACCGAGGCCACCGGGCGGCTCGGCGCCGCCGTATGGCTCTACGACGAGCCCGCCGAACCCCTGGAACGCCAGTGCCACGTGACCGGGCTGTACACCCGGTACGCCGCGGCACACCTGGCCCGTCTGGTGGAACTCGAGCACGCCAGGGCGGATGCCGCCGTCATCGCCGAGGAACTCCTCCCCAGCAGGCTGCCCCGCCTGCCCGGAGTGCGGCTGGCGGTACGCCACCGGGACTCGCCCCGGGGCGGTGGCGACTGGTACGACGCGCTGCCCCTGCCGGGCAACACCCTCGGCCTGGCCGTCGGCTCCGTCGGCGGATCCGGACCGGCCGCCCTGGCCTCCATGGGCCGGCTCCGCGCCGGTCTGCGGGCCTACGCCGTCATGGAGGGCGAGGACCCCGTCGCCGTACTCTCCGATCTCGAACTCCTGCTGCGGATGACCGAACCGGCGACCGCCGCCACGGCCCTCTACGCGTACTGCGAACCCGACCGGCGCACGGTCCTGCTCGCGGGAGCGGGGCACACCCCACCGCTGGTGACGGGGGACCGGCGGACCGCGTTCGTGGAGACCTCCCTCTCCGCGCCGCTCGGCATGCTCTCCTGCTGGGAGGCGCCGAGCGTCGAGTTCTCCCCCGGCCCGGGAGAAACGGTGCTGCTGTACACCGACGGGCTGCTGCGCCGCACCGCGGACTCCATGGACCGCGCGTTCGCACGGCTGCACGCGGCGGCGGCCGGTGTGCCGCAGGGGTTGCGGCAGGATCCGGGGGCCGTCGCGGACCACGTGCTGCGGACCGTCCTGCCGGACGGCCTCGACCGGGGCGGCGAGGGCGAGGACGTCGTCGTCCTGGCAGCACGCTTCGACTGACGGCCGCTCCCGGCAGGTAAGAGGTCTTCCGGCCCTGTGCCCCCTTCCGTACGCCCGTACGATGGACGGGGCCCAGTGTCGTATAAGGAGAGACAAATCGTGTCTGAGGAGCTCACCCCGGAGACCCCGGAAGCCGCAGAAGCAGAGCCGATCAAGCAGCGGAAGAACGGCCTGTACCCGGGCATTTCCGATGAGCTCGCCGAGAACATGAAGTCCGGCTGGGCCGACACCGAACTGCACGGTCTGGAGCCGATCCCTCAGGCCGCGTACACCGCCGCGCGCCGCGCCGCACTCTCCGCCCGCTTTCCCGGCGAGCGGCTCGTCGTTCCCGCGGGCAACCTGAAGACCCGCTCCAACGACACCGAGTACGCCTTCCGCGCCTCCACCGAGTACGCCTACCTCACCGGCGACCGCACCCAGGACAGCGTCCTGGTGCTCGAGCCGGCCGGATCCGGGGGCCGGGCCGGTCACGAGGCGACGCTCTACCTGCTGCCCCGCTCCGACCGCGAGAACGGCGAGTTCTGGCTCGACGGGCAGGGCGAGCTCTGGGTCGGCCGCCGCAACTCCCTGTCCGAGGCCGGCCAGTTGCTGGGCATCCCGGCGAAGGACGTCCGCGAGCTCCCGGCCGCGCTCGCCGAGGCCACGGGTCCGGTGCGCGTCGTCCGCGGTCACGACGCGGGGATCGAGAGCGCCCTGACCGACAAGGTCACGGCGGAGCGCGACGAGGAACTGCGCGTCTTCCTCTCCGAGGCCCGGCTGGTCAAGGACGCCTTCGAGGTGGCCGAGCTCCAGAAGGCCTGCGACGCCACGGCGCGCGGCTTCGAGGACGTCGTGAAGGTGCTCGACAAGGCCGAGGCGACGAGCGAGCGCTACATCGAGGGCACGTTCTTCCTCCGCGCCCGCGTCGAGGGCAACGACATCGGCTACGGATCGATCTGCGCCGCCGGCCCGCACGCCACCACCCTCCACTGGGTCCGCAACGACGGCGCCGTCCGTCCCGGCGAACTCCTGCTGCTCGACGCGGGCGTGGAGACGGACGAGCTCTACACCGCGGACGTGACCCGCACGCTGCCGATCAACGGCCACTTCAGCCCGCTGCAGCGCAAGATCTACGACGCGGTCTACGAGGCGCAGGAAGCCGGCATCGCGGCCGTCAAGCCCGGCGCCGCCTTCCGCGACTTCCACGACGCCGCACAGCGCGTCCTCGCCGAGAAGCTCGTCGAGTGGGGCCTGCTGGGCGACCTGTCCGTGGAGAAGGTCCTGGAGCTGGGACTCCAGCGCCGCTGGACCCTGCACGGCACCGGCCACATGCTCGGCATGGACGTCCACGACTGCGCGGCCGCCCGCACCGAGTCCTACGTCAACGGCATCCTGGAGCCGGGTGTCTGCCTCACGGTCGAGCCCGGACTGTACTTCCAGGCCGACGACCTGACCGTGCCGGAGGAGTACCGCGGTATCGGTGTCCGGATCGAGGACGACATCCTGGTCACCGAGGACGGCAACCGGAACCTCTCCGACGCGCTGCCGCGCCGGGCCGAGGACGTCGAGGCGTGGATGGCCGGGCTCAAGGGCTGACGCCACCGGCGCTGCCCGGCGCACCCGGGGGCGCGCTGCTCAGGACACCATGAGCAGCGCGCCCTCGCGCCACTTCAGGACCTTGTCGAAGCTGACGACCGCGCCGTGGCCCGGACGGTTCGCGAAGTGGACGTGATCGGCGAGCTCCTCGATCAGGCAGAGCCCCCGGCCGCTCTCGGCCATGGCAGGGGGGTGTTCCACCGGCCGGCCGGCGTACCCATGGAAGGACGGCGGGTGCTCCGCCGTCGGCTGCGGGTCCGGGGTAAGTCCCGCGGACGGATGTGCTGCGGTGCGAAGCGTGCGCCGGGCGGGGAAACCGGGTCCCGAGTCGGCGACTTCGATACGGCACTTCTCGCCGTCCAGATAGGCGGTGACCCGGTACTGCTCGCCACCGTGTCCGGGCTGCCCGTCCTCCCGGGGACCGGCGTCGTCGGTACCTGCGGCCCCGTTGCCGTCCCGGCGGCCGCCGTGTTCCACGGCGTTCGCGCAGGCTTCGCCGAGCGCGACCGACAGGTCGTAGGAGATGTCCGGGTCCACCCCCGCGGTCTCCATGGTGCCGATCAGAAAACGACGGGCGAGCGGAACGCTCGCAGCTTCGCGCCGCAAATGGAGTGACCACCACATGCTCATGCTCCAGCCTCCTGGCTGCGGCTCGACTACGGTTACGTATTGCCGCAGGGGGCGCACCGTAAGCACGAATCGTCCGTGACAGCGCTCATTCGGCGGATGCGAATGTTCCGTATACCGGTGTATGCCCGGTCCGCGTTCTCCCGCCGAGCCTCCGTGAACAGGTACAAGCCTCCACGATCGACCCGATGGGGATGGATACCGACCTTCCGGACCTGCCGTACGGAGACCCTGGGCACAGTGCGATGATGACCCCGCCATGTCTATGCCTGTCGCACGCGCCGGAGCCGGTCTGCGGCTCCTGAGGACCGCGGTGTTCACCGCGGTCTGTGTCGTGCTGGCCGCGGCAGGACACGGGCTGGCCGCAGGCGCGGCCGTACCCGGACGGACCCTGCTCGCCGCGTTCCTCGGAGTCTTCGTCGTCACGGCGGCGCTCGCCGGACGCGAACGGTCCCTCCCCGCGATCGCCGCCGCGCTGGCCACCGGGCAGCTCGCCCTGCACACCGTTTTCGGGCTGGGACGTCACGCACCGCACCCGGCGATGCCGTCCGCGGACGACTCGCTGATCAGGTTCGCCTCCGGGCTGGTGTGCGGCGAGGGGCCTTCGCAGATCAGTGCCGGGCAGGCCCACCGCATCGTCTCGGCCGCGGGCATCGACCCCGCGACCGTGGCGGGGGCGCACACGCACCTCACGACCGCGGTGACGCCGGACACAGCTTCCGCGGCCGACCCCGGCACGCTGGCCGCGCTGCTGTCCGGACTGATGCCGAGCCTGCCCATGTTCCTCGGGCACCTCATCGCAGCCCTCGCCACCGGCTGGCTGCTGCGCCGCGGCGAGATCGCGCTGTTCCGGCTGGTGCGGCTCTCGGTGCACGGCGCCCGGGAGCTCGCGGCCGGGGCCAGGCTCCGGGCACTGCGCGCCGCCATGGCCCTCGTACGCGCCCTGCGTGCCGGCCTTCCCGGGCTGCCCGCCACCGGGCCGCGCCGTCCCCGCAGCGCCGCCGATGTACCGGCGCCCGCCGCCGGGGAACTCCTCCAGCACATGGTGATCAGGCGGGGCCCACCGCCCGTATTCGTACGCGCAGCCTGACGCGGCCCCTCCGCCGGAAACCGGGACGAGGTGGCCGTGATGCCGTCGCGCACCCGCGCGCTGGACCACCTTCCCTCGTGCCCCGTGGAGTGACCCCTGCCATGAACGTTTCACGTATCGCCCTCGCGGGCGGCATCGCCGCTTCCACCGTCCTGCTGCTCTCCGGCCCGGCCTTCGCGCACGTCAGCGTGCAGCCGCAGGGCGAGGCCGCCAAGGGCGGTTACGCCACCGTCAACTTCAAGGTTCCCAACGAGCGTGACGACGCCTCGACGGTGAAGGTCGAGGTGAACTTCCCGTCCGACCACCCGCTGGCCTCCGTCAGCCCGCAGGCGGTGCCCGGCTGGAAGGTCGTCGTCACGAAGAGCAAGCTCGCCGAGCCCATCGATGTACACGGCAAGAAGATCGGCGAGGCCGTCTCCAAGGTCACCTGGACCGCTGACGGCAGCGGCATCCGGCCGGGCTACTTCCAGCAGTTCCCGCTCTCCGTCGGCCAGCTTCCCGAGGACGCCGACCAGTTGGTCTTCAAGACGCTGCAGACCTACAACACCAAGGAAGTCGTCCGATGGATCGAGGAGCCCACCGCCGGCGGTGAGGAGCCCGAGAGCCCCGCGCCCGTCCTGGCGCTGACCGCCGCGGCGGCCGACGCCCACGGCGGTGCCGCGGCCGACAAGGACGGCGAGGACGACCACGCGAAGGAGACGACGGCTTCCACCGAGGAGGCGTCCTCGTCGTCGGCCGACGACACCACCGCCCGGGTCCTGGGCATCGTCGGCATCGCCGTCGGGATCGCGGGGGTCGCCTTCGGCGTCCTCGCGGGCCGTCGCCGCTCCGCCTGACCGCACGACTCCACCACCCGCACCACAGACCAGGAACCAGCTCTCCATGCACAGCAAGAAGAAGGTGCTGGCCGCGGCGTTCGCCGCCGTGGCCGCACTGACCCTGTCCGCCTGCGGCAGCGACACCCCGAAGGACACGTCCGTCGCGGATGTCTCCGGCGGCACGCCGTCGAGGCCGGCGACCGTACTCGACCAGCCCTTCACCAAGCCCGATCTCGTCCTCACCGACACGCACGGCAAGGCGTACGACCTGCGCGAGCGGACCAAGGGCAAGCCGACGCTCATCTACTTCGGCTACACCAACTGCCCCGACGTCTGCCCGCTGACCATGAGCAACATCGCGCTCGCCAAGCGGGCCCTGCCCCAGGCCGACAAGGACAAGCTCCAGGTCGTCTTCGTCACGACCGACCCGGAGCGGGACACCCCTGCGTCCCTGGGCAGCTGGCTCAAGGCCCAGGATCCCGACTTCACCGGCCTCACCGGCGACTTCGCGGCCATCCAGGCGGGCGCCCGGCAGATCGGCATCGGCATCGACGCGCCGAAGAAGGAGAAGGACGGCACGATCGTCTCGATGCACGGGGCCCAGGTCATCGCGTTCTCCCCGAAGACCGACAAGGGGTACGTGCTCTACAGCGAGGACACCACGGCCGAGGACTACACCAAGGACCTCCCCGCGCTCGTCGAGGGGAAGAACCCGTGAACCGCGGTACCGCCCTCGCCGGTGCGGCTGTCCTCACCGCCGGGCTGGCACTCACGGGCTGCTCCTCGGCCGACGGCCCCGAGCTCGAGGTGACCGGCGCCTTCATGCCGCAGCCCGTCAGCGACATGGCTGCCGGGTTCCTCGTCGTGAGGAACAGCGGGGGCGACACCGACCGGCTCACCTCGGTGACCTCCTCCCTCTCGGACAGCGTCACCATCCACGAGACGAAGAACCAGGCGATGCGCATGGTCACCTCGTTCGAGATCCCTGCCGGCGGTGAGCTCGACCTCGAGCGCGGTGGGAACCACATCATGTTCATGGACCTCAAGGAGCGGCCCAAGCAGGGGGAGACGGTCGCCCTGCAGTTGCACTTCGAGAAGGCCGACCCCATCACGGTCGACGTGCCCGTGAAGGAGACCACCTACAACCCGAAGAAGCAGTGAGGTACTGACACCCCATGACGGTCACCGCCCCGCACCTCGGGCACTCTCCGGCACGACGGCCGCTCGCGGCGGCCGCGCTCCTCACCACGCTGTTCAGCCTGCTGTTCGGCCTGGTGCTGGCCGGCGCGGGCCCCGCGTCCGCGCATGCCGCGCTCACCGGGAGCGACCCGCAGGACGGGGCGGTGATCGCCACGGCTCCCGAGGAGGTCACGCTCACCTTCTCGGAACAGGTCGCCATGGGGGACGGCTCGATCCGGATCCTCGACCCGAGCGGTGAACGGGCCGACGACGGGGCCCCTCGCGACCTGACGAGCGGGGGCACCGTCCGGTACGGAGTCGCGCTCCACAGCGGTCTGCCCGACGGTACCTACACCGTCGCCTGGCAGGCCGTCTCCGCGGACTCCCACCCGGTGTCCGGAGCCTTCACCTTCTCCGTCGGCGCCCCCTCGGAAACGACGGTCACGCTGCCCTCGCAGGAGGCGGGCGGCGGCCTCGTGGGGGGCCTCTACGGCGTCGCGCGCTACGCCGCGTACGCCGGCTTCATCCTGCTCGCCGGCGGGTCGGCGTTCGTACTCGCCTGCTGGCGGCGCGGGGCGGGCGCGCGGGCACTGCAGCGTCTGGTCGTGCGTGGGTGGGTCACGCTCACCGCGGCCACCCTGGCCATGCTGCTCCTGCGCACCCCGTACACCGGGTCCGGGAAACTCGCCGACGCCTTCGACCTCGACGGGCTCCAGGCCGTCCTGGACACCAGGCCGGGGGCCGCGCTGGTCTCCCGGCTCCTCCTGCTGGGTGCCTCCGCCCTCTTCATCGCCGTGCTCTTCGGGACGTACGCCCGGCGCGAGGACGAGAAGGAGAAACAGGACCTCACCTTCGGGCTGGCGGTCGGCGGTGCGGTCATCGCGATCGGCATCGCCGGCACATGGGCCCTGGCCGAGCACGCCTCCACCGGCATCCAGCCGGGCATCGCCATGCCGGTCGACATCCTGCACCTGCTCGCCGTGGCCACGTGGCTGGGCGGACTGGCCGCGTTGCTGGTCGCTCTGTACCGCACCCCGGACATCACGGCGGGTGCCGTACGGCGGTTCTCCCGGCTGGCGTTCGGCAGCGTGCTCGTACTCACCGCGACCGGCCTCTACCAGTCCTGGCGGCAGGTCGGATCCTGGTCCGCCCTGACCGGTACCCGTTACGGGCAGTTGCTGATCGTCAAGGTGGCGCTGATCGCCGTGCTCGTCGGCGTCGCGTGGATCTCACGGCAGTGGACGGCACGGCTGGCGGGGGGCGGGGACGATACGGAGCAGGGGGATGCCGGGACGGGGGCCGATACGGGCTCGGCTTCGGCTTCGGCTTCGGAAGCGCCGGTCGCCGACAGCGGGCAGGCGCCGGCGGAAGCGGCCGACGAGAGCCGGGTGGGCCCGGAGCGGGCTGCCCAACTCGCCCGGCAACGCGCCGCCCTGACGGCAACCGAGAAGAAGCGGGCGCGCGACGCCGATCCTGACCGCTCCGGGCTGCGCCGGTCCGTGCTGGTCGAAGCGTGCGTCGCCGTCGTGCTTCTCGCGGTCACGACGGTCCTGACGTCCACCGAGCCCGGACGTACCGAGGAAGAGGCCACCCGCGGCACGACGGCCGCCGCCGCGCCGGTGAGCGGTGGGCAGGTGAACCTGAGCGTGCCCTTCGACACCGGCGGCACGAACGGCAAGGGCACCGTACGGCTGGACATCAGCCCGGGCCTGACCGGCTCGAACGATGTGCATCTCTGGGTGGACGGCGCCGACGACCGCCCGATGGACGTCCCCGAAGTGAAACTGGCCTTCACCCTGGAGTCCAAGGACATCGGTCCGCTGCCGGTCGTCCCCGAGCGTCTCACCACCGGACACTGGACGGCGAGGTCCGTACGGATCCCCCTGGCGGGCGACTGGAAGATCACGGTGACCGTACGGACCTCGGACATCGACCAGACGACCATCGACAAGAACGTGAAGATCGGCTGAGCAGGTTGAGCAGGTTGAGCAAAAAGATGGACGATCACAGCGCGCCCACCGCCGACGGGTCCCGTGGGCCGGGCGTCTCCCGACGGCGGCTGATCGGCGGCGCGGGAGCCGCCGGGGCAGCCGGCCTGGTGCTCGGTGCGGCGGGGGGCGCGGGCGGGTACGCCGTGGCGCGCGACGACACTCCGACCGCGCTGACCACGATCGGCGCGACCGAGGTGATGTTTCACGGGAAACATCAACCGGGGATCACCACCCCGCTTCAGGCACGCGGGCACCTGGTCGCTTTCGACCTGGCGGCCGGGGCGGGCCGCAGGGAAGCCGCCGCGCTGATGCGCAGATGGTCGGCCGTGGCGCAACGGTTGATGGCCGGAGAACCGGCGGAAGGCGGCCGGGAACACGACACGGGAGTGGCCCTCGACGCCGGGCCGTCCTCCCTGACCGTCACCTTCGGATTCGGGCGCACCTTCTTCGACCGTACGGGTCTGATCCCGCACCGGCCGCCCGCGCTGGATCCGCTGCCGCCGTTCTCCTCCGACCACCTCGACCCCAAGCGGTCCGGCGGCGACCTCTGGGTCCAGGTCGGTGCCGACGACGCACTCGTCGCCTTCCACGCGCTGCGCGCCCTGCAGAAGGAGGCCGGTCCGACGGCCCGGGTGCGGTGGCAGATGAACGGCTTCAACCGCACCCCGGGTGCCACGGACCGCCCGATGACCGCACGCAACCTGATGGGCCAGGTAGACGGCACCAACAATCCGAAGCCGACCGAGGACGACTTCGACGGGCGGATCTTCGTACCGTCCGGGGGGCATGCGGCGCACGCCTGGATGGCGAACGGCTCGTACGCCGTCGTCCGTCGGATCCGGATGCTCATGGACGACTGGGAGGCGCTCACGGTCGAGCGTCAGGAACAGGTCATCGGACGGCGCAAGGCGGACGGCGCCCCGCTGAGCGGCGGCTCCGAGAGCACCCCCATGGACCTGGACAAGGCAGGTCCGGACGGGAAGCTGCTGATCCCGGAGAACGCCCACTCCCGGGTCGCCTCCCCAGGGAAGAACGGTGGCGCCGCGATGCTGCGTCGCCCGTTCTCGTACCACGACGGCATCTCCGAGGACGGCACGCCGGATGCCGGGCTGCTCTTCGTCTGCTGGCAGGCCGATCCGTTCAAGGGCTTCATCCCGGTGCAGCGCAAGCTCGACCGCGGGGACGCACTGTCGCGGTTCGTCCGGCACGAGGCGAGCGCTCTCTTCGCTGTTCCGGGCGGTGCCGCTGCCGGGGAGTACGTGGGGCAGCGGCTGCTGGAGGCGTGAGACCGCACGGTCGCCTCCGGCAGCCCATTAGGGTGACCGTATGTCAGCCACGCGCTACGCCTATCTCGGCCCCGAAGGCACCTTCACCGAGGTTGCCCTCCGTACTCTCCCGGAAGCCGCCACACGCGAGCTCGCTCCGATGCTCTCGGTGCCGGCGGCTCTGGACGCGGTGCGCAACGGGGAGGCGGCAGCAGCGCTCGTCCCGATCGAGAACTCCGTCGAGGGCGGGATCACGGCGACGCTGGACGAGCTGGCCACCGGCGCACCGCTGATGATCTACCGCGAGGTGCTGCTCTCCATCACGTTCGCGTTGCTGGTGCGCCCGGGTACGAAGCTGTCGGACGTCAAGACCGTCACCGCGCACCCGGCCGCACAACCGCAGGTACGCAACTGGATGGCGGCCAATCTCCCCAACGCGGTATGGGAGTCCGCCGCGTCGAACGCCGACGGCGCACGGCTGGTGCAGGAGGGACGGTACGACGCCGCCTTCGCCGGTGAGTTCGCCGCGGCGACCTACGGACTCGAGCCCCTGGTGACGGAGATCCACGACGCGGAGAACGCGCAGACCCGCTTCGTACTGGTGGGTCGTCCCGCCAGGCCGTCCGCGCCGACCGGGGCCGACAAGACGTCCGTGGTCATCTGGCTCGGCGACGACCACCCGGGTGCCCTGCTCGAACTGCTGCAGGAGTTCGCCGTTCGTGGGGTGAACCTGATGCTCATCCAGTCGCGGCCCACCGGCGAAGGCATCGGCAACTACTGCTTCGCCGTGGACGCGGAGGGGCACATCGCCGACCGCCGGGTGGGCGAGGCACTGATGGGTCTGAAGCGGATCTGCCCGAAGGTGCGCTTCCTGGGTTCCTATCCGCGGGCCGGGGTGTCTCCGGAAGAGGTGGGCGCCCTGCGGCCCGGGACGTCGGACCAGGACTTCACGGAGGCGTCCGACTGGCTGGCGCGGAGCCAGGACGGACGGGTCTGACGGTCGCGGGGCCTTTCGGGGACGGGAGTGTCGCGGGGTGGTGAGGGCGTCGGAGTCGGTGACGTTGTCCGGATGGGTGACGGCGCCGGAGGCGGTGACGGCATCGGGGAACGGCCGGCCGCTGCGGAAGCTGACGCCTGCTGCGGTGGACCCGGCCGGGCCGCTCTCGAGGGGACTGATCGGGACGGGCGGTTCCGGGCTTCCCGGACGAAGCCGGTCTTCCCGGGCAGGCTCGGCAGCCTACGACCGGTCCTACCTGCGGATGTCTCCTCACCCCCAGAGTTATCCACAGGCGCGCGTCTTCACCTGGGGACAAGTCGACACCTCCGGGCAGCACGGTCGACGCATGACCTCGTGGCGGCGGCCCCTCGAAAGGAGTGAGGGCGGGTCGGTGCCACTCGAATTCCGCTGATCAACTCCCCAGGGCGCAGAATTCCCACTCGAATGAGTGCATGGGCCAGGTTTGAGGCGTGAATCCGCGCCTCGTGCAGTCTCGTGGAACGATCACTTCCGATGTCCACAGATCTTCCACACAGCCTGTGGATAACTGAATCGACCCGAGGGCCCCTGTGGACAAGATGACCGGCCCTGCGCCCCCAACTCCCCTGCCCCGCACTGCTGATGCGTCACCCGGAGGGGCACTTGCCCCCTTTTCGAGGTAATGGGCAGCCTTTATCGACCGCCTCCACCCCCGGGCCCGACCGATTCGCTACACGATTCCCGATTCCGGCAATTAGGGCAAAATGCTGCGCTTGGCGATATCGGTTCGAGTGGTGGATCGCCGCACCGGTAGCCTTGGGGGGTGATTGACCTTCGCCTGCTCCGTGAGGACCCCGACCGTGTTCGCGCCTCCCAGCGCGCCCGTGGAGAGGACGTCGCCCTCGTCGACGCCCTGCTCTCCGCCGACGAGCTGCGCAGGTCGTCCGGCGTCCGTTTCGACGAACTCCGTTCCGAGCAGAAAGCGCTCGGAAAGCTGATCCCCAAGGCCGGCCCCGAAGAGCGCGCCGAGCTCCTCAGGAAGGCCGATCAGCTGAAGACCGAGGTCAGGGCGGCGGATGCCGCTCAGGACGCGGCCGACGCCGAGGCCAAGCGGCTGCTCCTGCTCCTCGGCAACATCGTCCACGAGGACGTTCCTGTCGGCGGTGAGGAGGACTTCGTCGTCCTCGAGACGCACGGCACCATCCGCGACTTCGGCGCGGAGGGCTTCGAGCCCAAGGACCACCTGGAGCTCGGCGAGGCGCTGGGCGCCATCGACATGGAGCGGGGCGCCAAGGTCTCCGGATCGCGCTTCTACTACCTCACGGGCGTCGGCGCGCTCCTCGAACTGGCCCTCGTCAACGCGGCGATCGCGCAAGCCACGGAGGCCGGGTTCGTCCCGATGCTCACCCCAGCACTGGTACGCCCGCGCGCCATGGAGGGGACGGGCTTCCTCGGCCAGGCCGCGGAGAACGTCTACCACCTGGAGAAGGACGACTACTACCTGGTCGGCACCTCCGAGGTGCCGCTCGCGGCGTACCACATGGACGAGATCATCGACGCCGAGAAGCTGCCGCTGCGCTACGCCGGGTTCTCGCCGTGCTTCCGCCGCGAGGCAGGCACGTACGGCAAGGACACCCGCGGCATCTTCCGCGTCCACCAGTTCGACAAGGTGGAGATGTTCTCGTACGTCGACCCGGCCGACGCGGAGGCCGAGCACCGCCGGCTGCTGGACTGGGAGAAGCAGTGGCTCACCGCCCTGGAGCTGCCGTTCCAGGTGATCGATGTCGCCACGGGCGACCTCGGTGCGTCCGCCTCCCGGAAGTTCGACTGCGAGGCGTGGATCCCCACTCAGGGCAAGTACCGCGAACTGACGTCCGCGTCCAACTGCGACGGCTTCCAGGCCCGCCGGCTCTCCGTGCGCATGCGGGACGGTAAGAAGGTGCAGCCGCTGGCCACGCTGAACGGCACGCTCTGCGCCGTACCCCGCACCATCGTGGCCATCCTGGAGAACCACCAGCTCGCCGACGGCTCCGTACGGGTGCCGGAAGTACTGCGTCCGTATCTCGGCGGGCGCGAGGTCCTGGAGCCGGTCGCCACGTGACCTTCCCCTACAAGCTCGTCGCGACCGACCTCGACGGCACGCTGCTGCGCGGGGACGACACGGTCTCCGCTCGCACGCGTGAGGCGCTGGCCGCGGTCACCGCGGCCGGCGCGGCCCACATCGTCGTCACCGGGCGCGCTGTGCCGTGGACCCGGCACATACTGGACGATCTGGGCTACGACGGCCTGGCGGTGTGCGGCCAGGGCGCGCAGGTGTACCACGCCGGCGAGCACAGGCTGCTGACCTCTCTGACCCTGGACCGGCAGCTCGCGGGCCTCGCCCTGTCCAAGATCGAGGCGGAGATCGGTCCGCTCGCGCTGGCCGCGAGCCGTGACGGGCTCGACGGCGAGGTGCTCGTCGGGCCCGGCTACAGGGTGCAGGAAGGGCCGCTGCCCGCCCTCCTGGTCGACGACCCCGCCGAGATGTGGGCCGCTCCCCTGAACAAGGTCTACATCCAGCATCCCGAGCTCGGCGACGACGCGCTGGCGAAGGCCGCACGGCAGGCCGTCGGCAGCCTGGTCGACATCGTGATGGCGGGCCCGGGCATCGTGGAGATCCTCCCCCTCGGACTGAGCAAGGCGACCGGCCTGTCCCTGGCCGCCCGCCGTCTCGGGCTGAAGGCGGCGGACACGCTGGCTTTCGGCGACATGCCCAACGACATTCCCATGTTCGGCTGGGCTCAGCACGGCGTGGCCATGGCCAACGCGCACGACGACCTGAAGGCCGTAGCGCACGAGATCACCGCGTCGAACGATCAGGACGGCATCGCGGTGGTTCTGGAGGAACTGCTCCGGTCGCCTCTGCGGGCGTAAGGCGGAGGGCCGCGCCCGACCCGCTGCCGGTCCTGGCGCCGACGAGCGGGGCGTAGGACGGCAGCGGGTCCCAGCACGCGGTTGCTCCACGTGCGGTGTGCCGAGTGCGTTCCAGGGTTCTGCGGTCTGCGGTCTGCGGTCTGCGGTCTGCGGTCTGCGGTCTGCGGTCTGCGGTCTGCGGTCTGCGGTCTGCGGTCTGCGGAGGATGCGCGGATCGAACGCGCGCGGGGGTGCGCCCCGACGACGGCTTAGCAAGCCGCTGCCTTACCACTCGGCCAATCCTCCGGGAGGTGGCCGCGCGATGCGCGCCGAAGGCCACCCGGGGTCCTGCTGCGGGCAGTTCCGCGTGGCTGATGTAGCTACCGCGGTGCCTGCTGCGGACCACCTTGCAGGGAACTCGACGGACTCCTACCGGTCATCGCCGCGCTCCTCTCCCGGTTCTCGTGAACGCTGGGTCTCCGAGCCGGCTCCTTACGCCGGTCCCCTGCGCCGACGCACACTGTGCCCCAGGACGCAGCCCGGGAGCCACCGGTTTTCCGATGGCCCCGGAACGGCGTTCCTCTGCGGCCGGCCGAACGGTCAGCCGTGCGTGCGGCGGCTCAGTTCCTTGAGCCGCCGGGCGAGTTCGTCCATGCGTGTGTCGAGCCGGACGATGTCCTGCGAGACGTCGGTGAGCCGGAGGCTGATGGCGCCGACGATCTGGTGGGTGACCTCCAGCTTCCGGTCGAGGGAGTCGAGGCGATGCGACATCCGGCCGAGCACGGGGCCGAGCTCCTGGAGCGCGCTTCCCACTCCGGCGAGGCAGCCTTCGATGCGGGTGACCCGTTTGTCGAGCGACACGTAGGACGCCCGGAGGTCCTCCTCGGCGTCGAGCAGGTGGGTCCGGACGCTGCGCGCGATGTCGCTGTCGCGAAGAAGCATGGCGACGTTGAGCACGGTTCTGCGGGTGTAGAGCGTGAGCTGCGTGACCGCCTGTGGATAACTTTCCCTCCCTTCCGGGCCCCATAGGGACATCATGTCCCCATGGAAGAGTCGCAGCTCAGAGCCCCGCAGCAGCCTGAGACCGTTCTCCTCCACCTCCGTACGATGACGCTGGGTCACCTTCTTGATGACCTCGGTGGATACTTCGAAGTACCTAGCCACGTCTTCTGTGCGTAGGTGAATGCCATCGGGGAGCATGACAAGGCTCTTGACCTTGTCCAGTGCTTCGACGCGCTCCATCTGCTCGACACGCAGGGCGTGGGATTCGAGCAGGGCGACTTCAGTGGGCATGGGCATGCCTTTCGTGCGCGGGTACGGCAAGGGACCGCCCTGACCCCGGGCTGCGAGGGCGGAGGACGCTCACGGTTGCCACTCACTCGATGACCGGCCCGGCGGGCACCGCCTCACCGCTGCCGGCATTCCCCTCGTTCACGAAAGCTCGACGCCACAGATTCCAGTTGCCTCCACGCACTTCACCCAACGAGCCGATAACCCTACCGTTACGCGTTTCAGGGCCGGCTCATGGAACAGCCCCCACCCGAACGGGCAGGGGCTGCGAGTGGGTCCGGTCTCACTCCTCACCGGCGAGCTTCAGCCCCCGTAGCTTCTGACCGGCGTACCACGTGGCCGCGATCGTGACGCCGATCAGGAGCACGGTGGCCAGCGGCAGACCGACGTCCGAGGTGACCTGGCCCTCCCCGGCGACCTTCTCGGCGACCGAGAGGGACCACTGCTGCACACTGAGCGTCCTGGCGCCCGGCACCAGGCTGCCGAAGAGCGCTTCCCAGACCAGCGCGTAGACCAGACCGAAGACCACGGCGTGCCGGCTGACCGTACCGAGCAGGAGGAACAGCGCGCTGTACGCGATCGAGGCGACCAGCGCCGCGATCGTGTAGGCCACGGCGATCTGCCCGCCGTTGCCGTTGAGGATCAGTCCCGCGACGAACGTCGGCAGCGCCGAGAAGAGCATCGTCACCGACACGGCCACGATCAGCTTGGTGAAGATGATCGTCGGCCGCTTCACCGGTTTGGCCAGCAGATAGACGATGGAGCCGTCGTCGATCTCCGGACCGATGGCCCCCGTTCCCGCGATGACGCCGATGAGCGGCACCATCGTGGCGATGGCGAATCCGCCGAGCACACCGGAGGCCACACCGTCATCGGCTCCGGCGAACGCGCGTACGGCGACGGCGATGGCCACCAGGAGGACGGGCAGGACGAACAGGATGGCGGCCCGGCGCCGGCCGAGCAGGGCCCGGTAGGTGAGCCGGGCGACTGTGGGGTCGTACATGACGTCACAGCTCCTTTCAGGCCACTACTCAGGCCGCTACGAGATAGGAAAAGACCGATTCGAGGGATTCGTCGGAAGGCGAAACGGTCAGCAGCCGAATGCCGTTCTCGCGTGCCACCCGCGGGAGCAGCGTCGTGAAGCGCCCGAAGTCGACGGCCTGGATGCGCAGGGCCCCTTCGGCCACGTCGACCTCGATCCCCGCGGTCGAGGGGTCCGCGATGAGCGCCGCGGCGAGCGCCCGGTCGTCGCTGGACCGTACGAGGTAGCGGTGCGGCCGGTCCGTCATCAGCCGGCGGATCTTCCGGAAGTCGCCGGACGCGGCGTGGCGGCCTGCCACGATCACCTCGATGTGCGAGGCGAGCTGCTCGACCTCCTCCAGGATGTGCGAGGAGAAGAGGACCGTGCGGCCCTCCGCGCCCATCCGCCGCAGCAGTTCCATCAGCTGCATCCGCTGACGCGGGTCCATGCCGTTGAACGGCTCGTCGAGGAGCAGCACCGAGGGGTCGTGGACCAGGGCGGAGGCCATCTTCACCCGCTGGCGCATGCCCTTGCTGTACGTGGAGATCTTGCGGTCCTGCGCGTACTGCATCTCGACGGTGGCCAGTGCCTTGTGCGCTGCCGCGTCACCCAGCCCGTGCAGTTCCGCGTTGGCGACGACGAACTCGCGACCGGTCAGGAAGTCGTACATCCCCTCCCGCTCCGGGACGATCCCGATCGACTTGTAGACCGCCTCGTTGCGCCAGATCTGGGTACCGTCGAGCGTGACCTTGCCGGTCGAGGGGGCGAGGAAGCCGGCCATCATGTTGATCAGCGTGGACTTGCCGGCACCGTTGGGCCCGAGCAGCCCGGTGACTCCCGGGCCCACGGTCATGCTCACGTCGTTGACGGCGACCACGTTGCCGAACCAGCGGGAGGTGTGGTCGATCTCGATGGTGGTCACAGCCCGACCCTCCGGTAGCGGCGCATCAGGACGGCGTACGAGCCGGCGACGAGCGCGAGGACAACGATCAGATAGACGACACCGGCGGCGGCTCCGGGACCCTCGCCGCCGGGGAAGGCGGAGGACGCGCCGAGGAACGCCGTCTGCACCCCGTCGATCAGTGTGATGGGCGAGAACAGTCCCAGCCAGGTGATGGCACCGGCGGAGTCCGTCTCCCAGGCGATGGCCTGGACCGTGGAGACCGCGCCGTAGGTGATGGTCAGTACGGCGATGACCGCGGCGACGCCGAAGCCCCGGCGCGGTGTCAGCGCGGCGACGACCAGCCCGAGTCCGGCGAACAGTACGGAGAGCAGTGCCACCGAGACCATCCCCTGCCCGAAGCCCTTGGTCTGGACACCGAAGTCGAACTTCGCGAGCAGCGCGCCCACGTAGAGGATGACGAGAGGCAGCCCGGTGAGGAGCAGCAGGGCCGACGCCATGGCGGCGAACTTCGCGAGGACGTAGTCGACCCGCTCGATCGGCCGGGAGAAGTACAGGGGGACGCTCTTGAAACGCAGGTCCCTGGAGACGGACTGCGGAGCCTGGGAGGCGACGAAGAGCCCGATCACGGCCTGCAGGTAGATCGCGAAGTCCGTGTACTTGATGGGGAGCTTCGTCATGCCGGGCGTGGCCATGGCCACCGCGACGAGGATCAGCGCCACCAGGCACATCACCCCGCACAGGAGCATCGGCAGCACCTTGGACTTGGCGGATCGGCCCAGTCCGAAGGAGCCTCGCAGGGACTGCGAGTACAGCGAGCGGCGGGCGTAGGCCCGGCCCAGGCGTACGCCGTCGTAGGAGCGGTAGCCGATGTTGTGGATCCGGGAGGTGTCGCTCCCGGTCGCGGTCCCGGTCTCAGTGCTCATCCCGACCGCTCCCCTTCTGCTGTCCGGCGCCGGCTGCCACGGTCATGGCCGCCTCTGCTGTCCCCGTGGTGCGGAAGACTTCGGCGATGTGGTGGCGCCGCTGTTCCATCCGGACGAGACCGAGTCCGAGCTCGGCGACACTGTCCCGTACCAGGTCGTACGTCTCGTCACCCGTCGCCTCCACGAGGAGGATGTGTCCCGCACCGGGCAGCCCCTCGGCGTCGACACCGTCGTGTCCGACCAGCTTGATACCGGCGCCCGTGAGGATGCGGCGCAGCGCGTCCGTGCCGTCCGGGTGGGTGTCGCTGTCGGTGACCTCGACCGCCAGCGTCGTGGTGGTCTGCGTGAAGTCGCTGGTGGAGCTGGACCGCAGCAGCGTTCCGCCGTCGATGACGACGACGTGGTCGCACGTCCGCTCCAGTTCCCCCAGCAGGTGGGAGGTGACGAGGACGGAGATCCCGAAGTCGGTGTGGACGCGGCGGATCAGGCTGAGCATCTCGTCGCGGCCGACGGGGTCGAGCCCGTTGGTCGGCTCGTCCAGCAGAACCAGCTGGGGGTCGTGGACCAGCGCCTGAGCCAGCTTCACCCGTTGTTTCATGCCGGTCGAGTAGCCACCGATGGGGCGGTAGCGCTCCTCGTACAGCCCCACATGGCGCAGGGTGTCGGCGGTGCGCTCGCGCGCGGCCGTCGGCGGCAGCCCGGACATCCGAGCCATGTGGACGACGAACTCGGTCGCCGACACGTCCGGCGGCAGGCAGTCGTGCTCGGGCATGTACCCGACCCGCTCCCGGATCGCGGCGCCCTCCGTGGCGACGTCGAGCCCGAGCACCGCGGCCCGGCCCTCGGTGGCGGGGGACAGACCCAGCAGGATCTTGATCAAGGTGGACTTGCCGGCCCCGTTGGAACCCACCAGGCCGGTGACGCCCGGTCCGATGTCCAAGGAGAGCCGGTCAAGCGCGGTCACCCGGGGGAACCGCTTGCTCAGGCTTTCGGTTGCGATCACAGTCACGTGGACGACGCTAGTGGCGCGCGCCACACGAGTCGTCAGACCAGGCGGTTGTATCCGGGTCCGACTCCAGGCGTACGAACCCGTAAGGGGACCGCACAGGGGAGGAGCCGGCCACGGGGCCCTCCGCGCGCGAGGGGGCCGGCGGCGGGTTGCGCCAGGCGCGCCTCGGCGGCCGTGTCTGTGCGCGATGCCGTGCCGGCCTTGTCCACAGGGCGTTGTCCACAGGGGCTTGTCCACAGGTCCCGGCCCTCCCTTGACGCAGGCTCCCCCGGATTGCCACATTCATCGATGTCACGTTACGAGCACGTACCGCGACGGCCGCACAACGGCCGCACATCGGACGAGGAGGCTGCGTGAATCTGCGGGGTGCGAGTGAGCGCTGGATCCGTACGGGTGGGATCGGGCTCTGCGTGGCCGAGCTGGGCGATCCGGCGCAGCCGACCATCGTGCTGGTGCACGGCTATCCGGACAGCAAGGAGGTCTGGTCCGACGTCGCGCACCGGCTGGCGGACCGATGGCACGTGGTGCTGTACGACGTGCGGGGACACGGACGCTCGACGGCGCCCAGACCGCTGCGCGGGGGCTTCACGCTGGAGAAGCTGACCGACGACTTCCTGGCCGTCGCGGACGCGGTGAGCCCTGACCGCCCTGTCCATGTCGTCGGGCACGACTGGGGCTCCGTCCAGTCCTGGGAGTTCGCCACGGTGGAGAGGACCAAGGGCCGTATCGCGTCGTTCACCTCGATGTCCGGTCCGTCCCTTGACCACTTCGGCCACTGGATCAAGCAGCGGCTGTCTCGGCCGAGCCCCCGCCGCGTCGCCCAGGTGATCGGCCAGGGCACCAAGTCCTGGTACGTGTACGCGTTGCACACGCCGGTGCTGCCCGAAATGGCCTGGCGCGGGGTGCTCGGCAGGCAGTGGCCGCGCATCCTGGAGCGGATGGAGAAGGTGTCTTCGCGGGACTATCCGACTGCCTCGCTCCCCCGGGACGCCGCGCACGGGACATGGCTCTACCGTGACAACGTCAGGGCCCGCATGCGCAGGCCGCGTACGGACGCGTACGCCCATGTGCCGGTCCAGTTGATCACCCCGACCCGTGATGCCTTCCTGTCGCCCACGCTCTACGACGATCTGGACTTCTGGGTCCCTCAGCTGCTGCGGCGCTCGCTGCCTGCCACACACTGGGTGCCCCGCACCAGGCCGGACCAGTTGTCGGCCTGGATCAGCGAGTTCGTCAGCACCGTCGAGGCAGCGGGCGAGGAGGGTCCGGACGTGCGGGGAGACAGCCCCGCCGGAGTGCATGCGGACCGCTTCGGTGGCCAGTTGGTGGTGGTCACAGGGGCGGCCGGGGGCATCGGACGGGCCACCGCGCTCGCTTTCGCCGCGGCGGGAGCGCGGGTGGTGGCTGCGGACCGGGACGGGGAGGGCGCGGCGCGGACGGCCGAAGCGGCTCGTCTGCGGGGCGCGGCGGCCGCGTGGAGCGAGACGGTCGACGTCGGCGACGAGCAGGCCATGGAGAAGTTCGGCCAGAGGGTCGCCGAGGCGTACGGCATCGCGGACGTCCTGGTGAACAACGCCGGTGCGGGGCTTTCCGGTTCGTTCCTGGACACCACGGCTGAGGACTGGCGTGAGGTCCTCGACGTCAACCTGTGGGGCGTGATCCATGGCTGCAGGATCTTCGGCAGGCAGATGGCCGGCCGCGGACAGGGCGGCCACATCGTCAACGTCGCTTCTGCAGCCGCCTATCAGCCGTCGCGCGCGCTGTCGGCCTACAGCACGTCCAAGGCCGCGGTGTTGATGCTCAGCGAATGCCTGCGTGCCGAACTGGCCGCGCGATCCATCGGGGTGACCGCGGTATGCCCGGGCATCGTCGACACGGGCATCACCGGGTCGGCACACTTCGCCGGAGTGGACGAGGCGGAGGAGCGGAACCTCCGCCGGCGGGCCGGCCGCTTGTACGCGCTCCGCAACTACCCACCGGAGAAGGTGGCTCACGAGATCCTCACGGCGGTGGTGGACAACAGGGCGGTCGTACCCGTCACACCGGAAGCCCGCGCTTCCCGACTGCTGGCCCGGTTCAGCCCGCGGGGACTGCGCGCGGTCGCGCGGCTGCGCCCCCCGCTGTGACGAAGACGGGCGGCTGGTCGCCGACTGCGTGCACGCTGCCCAAATGCCGCTTCGTTCAGACGCCCTGCGGCACATGACGCCAGCAGAAGACTGCAGAAGACTGCGGAGGAGGCTATGCGAGAGACCACCGAGAGGCAGGTCGATGCCGCCACACCCCACCACGCAAAGGCCGCATGGGTTCTCGCCACTCCGTGGCGCCGCAACAACCCTGTTGCCGGTCGAACGTGTTGTGGTCTTCGAGCGTGGTACCGGTCATGGACAGGGCAGTTGCTTAACTTATCTGCCTGTATGGGAGGTTACTTGCACGTACGCGAACCTCCTTTTTTGAAGATCGACTTGCCCCGTGAAGCCCGCAGCGGTGCTCCGAAATTGGGGTACACCGGGTTTCGGTGTGCGGCATTCTCTCGAAATGAACGAAGAACGCACCGTGAAGGTGTCCGCGTACCTTTCGAGGCATCTGCGTCACCAGCCGGACAGAATCGGGATCACTCTCGACGCGAACGGCTGGGTTGCCATCGAAGAACTGCTCCAGGCGTGTGCCCGGCACGGTTTCGCGGTCAGCCGGGCCGAGATCGAACACGTGGTGGCGTCCAACGACAAGAGGCGGTTCGCCGTGGCCGACGGCCGCATCAGGGCGAGCCAGGGCCACACCGTACCGGTCGATCTCGGCCTGTCACCCGTCGATCCACCGCCCTACCTCTACCACGGCACAGTGGCCCGGGTACTCGGCGACATCCGCACGGAGGGGCTGCGGCCCATGGCCCGCCACCACGTCCACCTCTCACCCGACCGTGAGACGGCCACCCGCGTCGGCGCCCGGCGTGGGGTCCCTGTGGTGCTGTCCGTGGACGCCGGCGCCATGCACCGGGCAGGCCACTCGTTCTACGTCAGCGCGAACGGCGTATGGCTCACCGACTCCGTGCCCCCGCGCTTCCTGCGCCTGCGCGATTGACGCCCGGTTCGCCCTGGCCTCGCCGTTTGACTGGGGTACGGCCGGCTTTCGGCCGGAAAGGCGACAGCAGCCGCCGCCTGCGCTTGCGCCTATCGGCGACCTGGCGCTGAGACACGAACCGGCCACGGCCTTCCACCGCCTTGCCGCACTGTGCCGTCCTGCCGACTGACCGGCAAACCCCGACCGCCCACGTCCCCACAGACCCTGGAGAACCCGACCACCGCGCCGGGTCTCCACCATGCCCGGACACCGAGCCCACGACGCCTCGGTAGCGGCCCCCATGGCGGCATCGGCGTGGCTTCCCGAATCTGCGCCGCCGGCACATCCACGGCAGCGAGAAGCCCGCGTATCGTCGGGGGCATGCGTCTGAGCACCGTGATCCTGCCCGTTCACCGCTGGAAAGACGGCGGCCGAGACCGCTGGCTGCGCGCCGAGGAGTTGGGCTTCCACGCCGCGTACACCTACGACCACCTGTCCTGGCGGTCGTTCCGCGACGGACCGTGGTTCGGCGCGATCCCCACGCTCACGGCTGCGGCCGCGGTGACGCAGAGTCTCCGCCTGGGTACCCTCGTCACCTCTCCCAACTTCCGTCACCCGGTGACCCTCGCCAAGGACCTCATCACGCTGGACGACATGTCCGGCGGGCGGATCACGCTCGGCATCGGTGCCGGGGGGAACGGGTTCGACGCCACGACGCTCCGCAGGGCCGGTGAGGAACCGTGGACCCCCCGCGAACGCGCCGACCACTTCGAGGAGTTCGTGCCGTTGCTCGACCGGCTGCTCAGGGAGCCGACGGTCACCCACGAGGGGCGGCTCTACGCGGCGAACGAAGCCCGCAACATCCCCGGCTGTGTCCAGCGCCCGCGGCTGCCCTTCGCCGTTGCGGCGACCGGACCGCGCGGTCTGAAGCTCGCCGCACAGTACGGGCAGGCGTGGGTCACCACGGGCGATCCGAAGCTGTACGAAGCCGGGACCCCCGAGCAGTCCGTAGCAGCCATCCGCGGCCAGGTCTCCCGGCTCGGCGCGGCAGGCGAGGCGGTCGGCCGGGACGTGTCAGGGATGGACAAGATTCTGCTCACCGGCTTCACTCCCGACCGGCCGCTGCAGTCCTTCGACGCCTTCGTGGACTTCGCGGGAACGCACTACGAGCTCGGCTTCACCGAGATCGTCCTCCACTGGCCGGTACCGGACTCCGACTTCGCCGCGGACACGAAGGTGTTCGAGCGCATCGCCACCGAGGGCCTCGCCCAGCTCGGCTGACCGCCCTCGTGGCCTGACCGACCCTGCCGGCGCGGACGGCCGGGTTCGGTCACCAGCAGCCGTGCGCACGGCCCGGCGTCCAGACCCCGGGCAGCCGCTCAGGGCGGCGCGAGCCACCGAGGGCGCGGCGGGCCGGCGACAGGGCGGTCGGGGACGCGGTGCGCCCAGCCCGGCCCGCTCCGAGGCGATGCGCGCGGCCGAGCCCCGCCCGCTCTGCCGCGGGCGCACACCCGGGCCCTGCCCGCTCGGCCGCAGGCGCACAGCCGAGCCCCCGACGCAAAGCTTTTGGCATATGCCTATGGCATGTACGGAGTTCAGAGGCTCGCGCTCTCATATGTGCGCCCCCCTGCACTCCCGTGCGGCTTCGTACAGGAGAATGGCGAGGTGACCTCAGCGACCGACACGCCTCTGCCTGCCGTAACCCGGCTGATCGCCACCGATCTGGACGGCACCCTGCTGCGCGACGACAAGACCCTGTCGGACCGCACGATCGCCGCCCTCGCAGCGGCCGAAGAGGCGGGCATCGACGTCTTCTTCGTCACGGGCCGGCCGGCACGCTGGATGGACGTCGTCAGCACCCACGTCCACGGCCACGGCATGGCGATCTGCGCCAACGGCGCGGCCGTGGCCGATCTGCACGCGGACGGCCGACTGATCGAGGTCCGCCCCCTGGACCGTGCCGCAGCCCTCGAGGTGGTCGGCCTTCTGCGCGAGGTCGCTCCCGGCACGTCGTTCGCCGTCGAACTCACCACGGGTATCCACTACGAGCCGGCCTACCCGCCGTTCCACCTGGACCCGGGTGCCACCGTGGCAGTAGCGGAGAAGCTGCTCCACGAAGAGGCGCCCGGCATCGGCGCTCCGGTGCTCAAAGTCCTCGCCCACCACCCCGAACTGGCTCCGGACACCTTCCTCTCCGCTGCCCGCGAGGCCGCCGCGGAACTGGCCTCGTTCACCCGCTCCAGCCCCACTGCCCTGCTGGAGATCAGCGGGCACGGTGTTTCGAAGGCCGGCACGCTCGCCGCCTGCTGCGCGGAGCGCGGCATCACCCCGGCAGAGGTGGTGGCCTTCGGGGACATGCCCAACGACGTGGAGATGCTGAGCTGGGCCGGCGCCTCGTTCGCCATGGGCAACGCCCACCCGGCCGCCATCGCCGCCGCTTCGGGTGTCACGCTCACCAACAACGAGGACGGTGTGGCGGTCGTCATCGAACGCATACTCGCCACCGGCTGAACCACCGGCTGAACCACCGGCAGAAACCACCGGCTGAAGCACCAGCAGGTACCACCGGTAGAACCACCGGCCTGAACCACCGCCAGGCGCCCTCAGCCGAACGGCCCGCCGGGACGTCTGCAGGACAGCCTTCCGCGGGTGCCTACCGCCGGCGTCAGCCGGGGCGATAGGCCGGCCTGCCGGGCGCGGACCCACGCACCACTGCCGCACACCGGTACCGCCCACCGGTCCCACCCGCCCGGGGACCGCCCCCTGCGCCGCCCGCCCGGGGCGGTGCCCCAAGACCGCAGAGCCTCAGAGCGGGACCTGCCAGACCAGTGTCGTACCGCCGCCGTCGTCGCCCGCCCCGGGCCCGAACCAGCTGGATCCGCCCAGCGCCTCCGCACGGCGCGCCAGGTTACGCAGGCCGCTGCGCCTCCCGCTGTCCGGGATGCCCACTCCGTCGTCCACGACCGACAGCCGTACCGCCTCCCGGCCGTCCGGCAGGACGGCCGTCGCGTCCACGGTCACCTCGACCCGCGAGGCCGCGGCGTGCCGGAAGGTATTGGACAGTGCCTCGCGCAACGCCGCGATGAGGTTCTTGCCCGCGAGCTCCCCCACGAGCGATTCGACGGGACCGACGAACCGGTGCGCCGGCCGGAAGCCCAGAGGGACCGCGGCCAGGTTGATCTCCCGCAGCACCCGGGTCCGCAGCCCCGGCGGTGCCTCGGCCGGCTCCGGCTGCAGGGCGAAGACGGCCGTGCGGATCTCCTGGATGGTGACGTCGAGTTCGTCGACGGCCCTGCCGACGCCCGCCCGTACCTCGGGGGCCACCGCGCGGCGCTGGGCACGTTCCAGCATCATCCCCGTGGCGAAGAGCCGCTGGATGACGAGGTCGTGGAGGTCACGGGCGATCCGGTCCCGGTCCTCGAACACGGCGAGCCGCTCCCTGTCCCGCTGGGACTCGGCCATCTTGAGCGCCAGGGCGGCCTGCGCGGCGAACTGGGTGGCCAGGGTCCGCTCCGCCCCCGTGAACGGGCGGTCGCCCCGCGCGCGAGCCACGGCGAGGGCGCCGAGCACCCGGCCTCCGCTGCGCAGGGGCAGCAGCATGTGCGGGCCGAACCTGCCGGCCAGCCTGGTGATCACGCGGGTGTCGGTGGCCGCGCCGTCGACGAAGACCGCTTCGCCCGCGAGAAGCGCCGCCGCCGTGGGACTGCCCGGCGGAATGATCACCCCCAGGGAGGCGGACGGTGTCTCCCCGGCGACGGCGACGACCTCCAGACCACCGCTCTCGGCAGGCAGCAGCACGATCCCGGTGGCGGCCTCGGCCAGCCGGCGGGCCTGCTCGGCGACGACGGTGAGTGACTCGTCGGCGTCCCCGCCGGACAGGAGTGCCGTGGTGACGGCCACGGAGCCGTCGATCCACCGTTCGCGCTGCCGCGCGGCCTCGTACAGCCGTGCGTGACCGATGGCGATTCCGGCCTCCGTGGCGAGCACCCGCAGCACGTGCAGGTCGTCCTCGCCGAAGGCTTCTCCGCCGCGCTTCTCCGCCACCCGCAGCTGGCCGAAGACCTCCCGCTGGACCCGCATGGGGACCTCGAGGACCGTCCGCGTCTCCGGGTGGATGGGCGGGAGCCCCTCGCGGCGCGGCCCGGCTGGCGGGCCGGCCGGCTGGGCCCGGGCGGACTCGTGGGTCGCGCCCACGAGACCCGTGCCGCCGCCGGACAGGCCGGTCGCACGGACGTCATCCTCGGGGACTCCGTACGTCACGAGATCGGCCTGCCCCTCACCGGACGCGTCGTCGACGACGATGGCGGCACGGCGAGCCCCGGTGAGGTCGGCCGCCGTTTCGCAGATGCGGGCAAGCGTCGAGTGGAGAGCCCCCGGACCGGCGGACGTGGTAGCTTCCACCAGTCCCGGCACGCGCGCGGTCAGTCCCGCCGAGGGCCCCCGCAGGCCTCCCGGTGCCGCGTTCCGCGCTTCGGCCGAGTCCTTCGCGTCCTGCTCGGGCATACATCGAGCCTAGAGGCTGTCCCGCGGTTCCCGGTGGATCCGCGCACGGCGTCAGATGCGGGGGCGGCGCACGGCGGACGGGCTCAGCGCACCTGGCGCAGAAGGGGACTGTGCGGCGCTTCGGCCACCCACCAGGGACCCGGGTTCCCGTTCGCGGTCCAGCATGCGCCGCAGTGGCCCGTCCTGAGAGGCCAGCGCGGCGTACGTACCCCGCTGTGCCACGCCGCCCGCGTCCAGCACCAGGACCTCGTCCACGGCCTCCAGTCCGGCCAGCCGGTGCGTGATCAGTACGGTGGTCCGCCCCCTGGTGGCGTCCAGCAGGTCCGCGGTGAGGGCATCGGCCGTCGCCAGGTCGAGGTGTTCCGCGGGCTCGTCGAGGACGAGCACGGGGAAGTCGGCCAGGAGCGCGCGGGCCAGCGCGAGCCGCTGACGCTGCCCGCCGGAGAGCCGGGCGCCGTGTTCGCCCACCAGGGTGTCGAGCCCGTGCGGCAGGGACCTGACCCAGTCCTCCAGCCGGGCCCCTGCGAGGGCGGCCCACAGTTCCTCGTCCGTCGCCCCGGTGCGGGCCAGGCGAAGATTCTCGCGGACGGAACTGTCGAAGACATGGGCGTCCTGGGCGCACAGCCCCACGAAGCTCCGTACGGCGTCCCCGTCCAGTGCCGCCGCCTCGACGCCCCCGAGGCGGTAACTCCCCTCCCGGGCGTCCAGGAAGCGGAGCAGGACCTGGGCGAGCGTCGTCTTTCCCGAACCGGACGGCCCGACGACGGCAACCCGCCTTCCGGGGAGCAGCGTCAGGTCGACGGAGTGCAGGGCGTCGCGGTCCGCACCGTCGTACCGGGCCGACAGCCCTCGCACGACGAGCGGGAACGGTGACGCGGGCACGTCGGCCGGTGCCGCAGGTTCCCGCACGGGAACGGGAGCGTCCAGCACCTCGTGGACCCGTTCCGCGCTGCGCCTGACCCGTTGGCGGTACTGGACCGCAAGCGGCAGGCCTGTCACGGCCTCGAAGGCCGCGAGCGGGGTGAGGACCACGACGGCGAGTTCCACGCCCGCCAGCCGCCCGTCGTGCACCGCGGGCAGGGCAACGATCGCCGCGCCCACCACGGTGAGCCCGCAGATCAGGGCGGAGAGTCCGCCTCCGAGCGCGGTCGCCGTCGCGGCTCGCGAGGCGATCCGGGTCAGGAGCGCGTCGGCCGCGCGTACCCGTTCCTTCAGTGCGGGCAGCGCGCCCGCGACCGTCAGTTCGGCAGTCCCGCCGAGGAGGTCGGCGACCCGGACCGCCAGCGCGGCCCGGGCGGGGGACAGCCGGCGTTCCGCGTGCCGCGCGCAGGCCCCGCTCACCAGGGGCACGCAGACGCCTGCGAGAAGCAGCCCGGCGGCGAGGACGGCACCTGTTTGGGGAAGCAGCCAGCCGGTGAACCCGACGGCCCCCGCTCCGACCAGGACGGCGGTGCCCGCGGGCAGGAGCCAGCGCAGCCAGTAGTCCTGCAGCGCGTCCACGTCCGAGACGATCCGGGACAGCAGGTCGCCGCGTCGTGCCGTCCGCAGGCCGGCGGGCGCGATGCGCTCGAGCCCGCGGTACACGGCGACCCTGAGTTCGGCGAGCATCCTGAGCACCGCGTCATGGGACACCAGGCGCTCCGCGTAGCGGAAGACCGCCCGGCCCATGCCGAAGGCGCGGGTCGCCGTGACGGCCACCATCAGGTAGAGCACCGGCGGCTGCTCGGAGGCCCGGGAGATCAGCCATCCGGAGACGGCCATGAGGCCGACGGACGATCCCACGGCCAGGCTGCCCAGCAGCAGTGCCAGGCCCAGCTGCCCCTGCCGGCCACCGGCCGCCCGCCGCACCCGCGCGAACACCCGGCGCCCGGTTCCCGGAGGGGCGTCCACGAGCGCCCCGTACTCCCCCGTGCCGGCCGGGTCGTCCGGAGCCTGGGCCGGGGCGGGGCTCCGGCGCTCCGGCTCGGTCGCCGCGGGCGCGACGGTCACCGTGGGCGCCGGCTCCCGGGGCTCCAGCGCCACCACCCGGTCCGCGACCGCCAGCAGCGCCGGACGGTGTACGACCAGCAGGACGGTGCGTCCCGCCGCCAGCCGCCGTACCGCGTTGACGATGCCCGCCTCCGTCTCGCCGTCGAGGCCGGCCGTCGGCTCGTCGAGCAGCAGCAACGGCCGGTCGGCGAGGAAGGCCCTGGCCAGCGCCAGTCGTTGCCGCTGGCCGGCGGAGAGCCCGGCGCCGTCCTCGCCGAGCACCGTTCCCGTCCCGTCCGGAAGGGAGGCCACGAAGTCGTGGGCGCCCGCCTGCCGCAGTGCTGCCGTGACCGCGTCGTCGTCCGCCTCGGGGCGGGCCAGCCGTACGTTCTCGGCGATCGTTCCCGCGAAGAGGTGGGGGCGCTGCGGCACCCAGGCGATGTTCTCGCGCCAGCGCTCGGGGGAGAGGGCGGAGAGATCGGTCCCGCCGACACGTACGTGTCCCTCGTCCGGTACCGCGAACCCGAGGATCACATCGAGCAGCGTGGACTTGCCGATGCCGCTGGGGCCGACCAGTGCCACGGTCTCGCCCGGCTCCACCACCAGGGAGGCCGTGTCCAGCGACGGTGCGACACGGCCCGGACGCCTGACGGTCACGCCCTCCAGCTCGAGCCGCAGCGAGGACGGCACCTCCTCGGCGCCGGCCGCCCGGGGCTGCGTCTCCAGTACGGCGAAGATCTCCTCGGCCGCCGAGAGCCCCTCCGCCGCCGCGTGGTACTGCGCTCCGACCTGGCGGATCGGCAGGTACGCCTCGGGCGCCAGGATGAGGACGACGAGTCCCGTGTAGAGGTCGAGTTCGCCGTGGACGAGCCGCATGCCGATCGTCACGGCGACCAGCGCGACGGAGAGGGTGGCGAGCAGCTCCAGGGCGAAGGACGACAGGAACGCGATGCGGAGGGTCTTCAGTGTGGCCCTGCGGTACTGCGCCGTGATCGTGCGGATGGACTCGGCCTGCGCCTTGGCCCGGCCGAAGACCTTCAGGGTGGGGAGCCCGGCGACCACGTCGAGGAAGTGACCGGACAACCGCGACAGGAGCTGCCACTGGCGGTCCATCCGGGACTGGGTGGCCCAGCCGATCAGGATCATGAAGAGCGGGATCAGCGGCAGCGTCACCACGATGATCGCTGCCGAGACCCAGTCCTCGGTGACGATCCTGGCCAGGACCGCCACGGGCACCACGACGGCGAGCCCGAGCTGGGGGAGGTAGCGGGAGAAGTAGTCGTCGAGGGCGTCGACACCCCGGGTGGCCAGCGCCACCAAGGACCCGGTGCGCTGCCCGCTCAGCCAGTCGGGCCCGAGCTCTGCGGCCCGCTCGATGAGCCGGCCGCGCAGCTCGGACTTGACCGCGGCACTCGCCCGGTGAGCGGCGAGTTCGGTCAGCCAGGCCACGAGGGCCCGCCCCAGTGCCACCGCGGCGAGCAGCACCAAGGGCGTACGGAGCCCGACAGCGGTCAGCCCCTCCTCGAATCCGCCGACCACCACTTCGGCCACGAGCATGGCCTGAGCGATCACCAGCGCCGCTCCGGCCATCCCGAGGGCCACCACGGCCGCCAGGAAGAAGCGGGTGGTGCGCGCGTACCGGAGCAGGCGCGGGTCGATCGGTTTCACGTGAAACAGCTCCCCAGGGTGCTCATGGCGTTCGTCCGCCCGATGGGTTCAGTGGGTGGGGTGAGCATCGGCTAGGTGCTGGGTACCGATGCGCTTGCGGAACACCCAGTAGGTCCACCCCTGGTAGAGCAGCACCACCGGGGTGGCGACACCCGCACACCAGGTCATGATCTTGAGGGTGTAGGGGCTGGACGAGGCGTTGGTGACCGTGAGGTTCCAGGCGTCGTTCAGCGAGGACGGCATGACGTTCGGGAAGAGCGTGAGGAAGAGCATCGCGACCGCCGCCGCGATGGTCAGGCCGGACAGTGCGAACGACCACCCCTCGCGGCCGCGTGCGATGGCACCGATCGCCGCCACCAGCGACACAGCGGCGATGACCAGGGCCAGCAGGCTCCACCGGTTGCCGTTTCCGGCCTGGGTCAGGATCAGGAAGGCCAGCGCGAGCACGGCCGTCACCGGCCCGGTCCTCAGGGCCAGCCTGCGCGCCCGCTGCCGGATGTCCCCGACGGTCTTGAGCGCGGCGAAGACCGTGCCGTGGAAGGTGAACAGGAACAGCGTGACCAGCCCGCCCAGGAGGGCATACGGGTTGAGCAGGTCCGTCAGGCTGCCGACGTACTCCATGTCGGCGTCGATCTTCACGCCGCGGACGATGTTGCCGAAGGCCACCCCCCAGAGCACGGCCGGAATCAGCGAGGTCCAGAAGATCGCGTGCTCCCAGTTGGTCTGCCAGCGCTCCTCGGGTCGCTTGGCGCGGTACTCGAAGGCCACTCCGCGCACGATCAGACAGATCAGGATGACCAGCAGCGGCAGGTAGAAACCGGAGAAGAGCGTGGCGTACCACTCCGGGAAGGCGGCGAAGGTCGCACCGCCGGCGCTGAGCAGCCACACCTCGTTCCCGTCCCAGACCGGACCGATCGTGTTGATCAGGACCCGTCGCTCCTTGCGGTCACGGGCGAGCAGTTTGGTGAGGACACCGATTCCGAAGTCGAATCCCTCCAGGAAGAAGTAGCCGGTCCACAGGACGGCGATGAGCACGAACCAGACGTCGTGGAGTTCCATCTCTCAGCTCCGCTGCTCTCAGTAGGAGAAGGCCATCGGCCGGTCGGCGTCCTGGTCGTGACCGCCGATCCTGGTGGGCGGATTCAGGTCGGCCTCGGTGAGCTCCGGCGGTCCGGCCTTGACGTACTTCAGGAGCAGCCTCACCTCGATCACGGCGAGCACCGCGTACAGGGCGGTGAAGACGATCAACGACGTGATGACCTCGCCCTGCGATACGCCGGGGGACACCGCGTCCCGGGTCTGGAACACGCCGTAGACCACCCAGGGCTGACGGCCCATCTCCGTGAAGATCCAGCCCCACGAGTTGGCGATCAGCGGGAAGAGCATGGTCCAGAGGGCAGTGATCCAGTAGAGCTTGGTGAGCTTCGGGCTCAGTACCTTGTTCCCGAAGAGCACCAGGTGCGGCACTTCGTCCTCACCGGTGCGCAACGCCTGCGGCAGCATGAACCTCTTGCGCGTCAACCACAGGCCCAGCAGGCCGAGCGTGAGGGAAGCCATCCCGAAGCCGATCATCCAGCGGAAGCTCCAGAAGGCCACCGGGATGTTAGGCCGGTAGTCCCCCGGGCCGTACTTCTCCTGCTCCGCCTTGTTGATGTCGTTGATGCCGGGCACGTAGGAGGTGAAGCTGTCGTCCGCGAGGAAGGACAGGACTCCCGGGACCGAGATCTCGACGGTGTTGTGTCCCTCGGCCACGTCACCGACCGCGAAGAGCGAGAAGGGTGCTCCGTGCTCGCCCTCCCACAGGGCTTCGGCCGCCGCCATCTTCATGGGCTGCTGCTTGAACATCACCTTGCCGAGCACGTCACCGCTGACGGCGGTGAGCAGGCCGGCGACCACCACGGTGACCAGTCCGAGCCGGAGAGAGGTCCGCATCACCCGGATGTGCTTCTTGCGCGCCAGGTGGAAGGCGGCGATACCCACCATGAAGGCGCCACCGACGAGGAAGGCGGCCGTGATCGTGTGGAAGAACTGGGCGAGCGCGGTGTTCTGCGTGAGCACGTGCCAGAAGTCCGTGAGTTCCGCACGGCCGCGTTCCTTGTTGATGCGGTAGCCGACCGGGTGCTGCATCCAGGAGTTGGCCGCCAGGATGAAGAAGGTCGAGAGGATGGTGCCGATGGAGACCATCCATATACAGGCCAGATGGATCTTCTTCGGCAGCTTGTCCCAGCCGAAGATCCACAGCCCGATGAAAGTGGACTCGAAGAAGAAGGCGATCAGCGCCTCGAAGGCGAGCGGGGCGCCGAAGACGTCACCGACGAACCGTGAGTAGTCGGACCAGTTCATGCCGAACTGGAACTCCTGCACGATGCCCGTGACCACGCCCATGGCGATGTTGATCAGGAACAGCTTGCCCCAGAACTTCGTGGCCCTGAGGTACTTCTCGTTGTCCGTGCGCACCCAGGCGGTCTGCAGGCCGGCAGTGAGCGCGGCGAGGGAAATCGTCAGAGGGACGAACAGGAAGTGGTAGACGGTGGTGATGCCGAACTGCCATCGCGCCAGAGTCTCTGGTGCCAGAGCTAGGTTCACGCCCTTTTCTCCTTGCGTCGCCGCGATCACAGCCGCAGCCCGCCTGCCCAGACCCATCGATCATGGGAGAAACGGGACGCGCTTGTGAACGCGTTCACATTCACAAGCAATTATGGCGCACGTACTTTCGATCTCATCGGCGGGGGGTGGTTTTCGGCCGACCGACCGCGGAACCAGGTCGTCGGCGGGCGGGGCTCCCCCGGCTCCGCCGACGGGAGGGGCGAGGGGACGGGCACCCGTACCGAGAGCGGTAAGCACGGCACCGGCCCGCACCGCCCCGGCACCGGGGCACGGGAACGCCGATGGCCCCCGGCCCTCATCTCCGAGGTCCGGGGGCCACCGGTGGACGTGCGGGCAGAAGCCGTACGCATCCTGCCCGTGGCGCGATCGCGCCGTGGCGAGATCGCGGCTACATGTCCTGCCGGTACGCCTCCGCCACCTTGAGGAACACGTCGTTCGCCTCCGACTCCCCGACGGTGACCCGCACGCCCTCTCCGGCGAACGGCCGGATCACCACACCCGCCCGCTCGCACACCGCGGCGAAATCGGACGTCCGGTCCCCGAGCCGCAGCCAGACGAAGTTGGCCTGGGACTCGGGAACGGTCCAGCCCTGCCGTACCAGCCCCTCGTGGACCCGGACGCGCTCGCAGACCAGCGAGCCGACCCGGCCCAGCAGCTCGTCCTCGGACCGGAGCGAGGCGACCGCGGCGTCCTGGGCGACCTGGCTGACACCGAAGGGCACCGCCGTCTTGCGCAGCGCCGCCGCGACCGGTTCGTGCGCCACCGCGAAGCCGACCCGCAGACCCGCCAGCCCGTACGCCTTGGAGAAGGTCCGGAGCACCGCCACGTTGGGCCGGTCCCGGTAGATCTCGATGCCGTCCGGCACCTCGGGGTCCCGGACGAACTCCTTGTACGCCTCGTCGAGCACCACCAGCACGTCCGCCGGCACCCGGTCGAGGAACCGCTCCAGCTCCGCCCTGCGCACCACCGTGCCGGTCGGGTTGTTCGGGTTGCAGACGAAGATCAGCCGCGTACGGTCGGTGATCGCGTCGGCCATCGCGTCGAGGTCGTGCACATCTCCGCCGGTCAGGGGCACCTTGACCGACGTGGCACCGCTGACCTGGGTGATGATCGGGTACGCCTCGAAGGAGCGCCAGGCGTAGATGACCTCGTCACCGGGGCCCGAGGTGGCCTGGAGCAGCTGCTGTGCGACCCCGACCGAGCCGGTGCCGGTGGCCAGATGGGAGAGCGGCACGCCGAAGCGGTCGGCCAGCTCGTTCATCAGGCCGGTGCAGGCCATGTCGGGGTACCTGTTGAAGTGGGCGGCGGCGGCGAGCGCCGACTCCATCACCCCCGGCAGCGGCGGATACGGGTTCTCGTTGGAGGACAGCTTGAAGGCAACCGGTCCGTCGGCGGCCGCCGGCTTCCCCGGTACGTACGCAGGGACGCCGTCCAGCTCGGCACGCAGCTTGGGGCTCGTCTCGCTCACCGCAGGTCCTCCTCGACCATCTGTTCACATCAATACTGCTCACCTTATGAGGATTGACCGCCCCTGCGAATGGCCCGGCCCGAATCGTCACGGAGCCGCGCCCCGGACCGGCAGCCGGCGGGAGGATCCACCTCCCCTGGCGGGCTCAGCCCGGGCGGGGAGGGGGAGCGCCGGGCTTTTCGACGTGCGCCGGTGGCTCACGCCCTGGCGCGCATCCCTCGAAGAGGTGAGTTGAGACCTCTTCGAGACATGGGCCATACGACAGGTATGCACACACCGACACCTGCCTTATCGATGCCAGATCTCGTAAGTGCCTTTCTTCACAAGGCACTTACCCCCTCGCAACCTTGCAAAAACGTGCCTGCTGACGCATGCCTATGCGTCCGGCCCGACCCACCGTCTGAGCCCTACTATCGGCTCGCCATGACAGCAGCAGGAAAGCACCAGGTGAGCCGGACAGAAACGCCCCGGCGCAGCGGTCGGCCGGGACGGGCGGGCATCCGGGACGTAGCCGCGGCGGCCGGGGTCTCCATCACGACCGTGTCCGACGCGCTCAACGGCAAGGGCAGGCTCCCGGACGCCACCCGCCGCCATGTCCGCGAGGTCGCCGAACGACTGGGCTACCGCCCTTCGGCCGCGGCCAGAACCCTCCGTACCGGGAAGTCGGGGCTCATCGGCCTGACTGTGACCACGTACGGGGATGAACCTTTCACCTTCACCGAGTTCGCTTACTTCGCGGAGATGGCGAGAGCCGCCACCTCGGCGGCGCTCGCCCGGGGATACGCCCTCGTCATCCTGCCCGCCACCTCACGGCACGACGTCTGGTCCAACGTGGCCCTCGACGGCACCGTGGTCATCGACCCCTCGGACCAGGACCCCGTGGTCACCGAGCTCGTGCGCCAGGGCCTGCCCGTCGTCTCGGACGGCCGGCCGGCCGGGACCCTTCCGGTGACGGCCTGGGTGGACAACGACCACCGGGCTGCCGTGCTCGACCTCCTCGACCATCTGGCGGCCGCCGGCGCCCGCCGCATCGGCCTGCTCACGGGCACCACCACCGACACGTACACCCGTCTCTCCACCACCGCCTACCTCCACTGGTGCGAGCGGGTCGGCCAGGACCCGGTGTACGAGTCCTACCCGGCCCACGACCCCTGCGCGGGCGCCGTGGCCGCCGACCGTCTCCTCGCCCGGCCCGACCGCCCCGACGCGGTGTACGGCCTCTTCGACCCCAACGGGACCGATCTGCTCGCCGCAGCCCGCCGCTACGGCTTACGGGTCCCCGAGGACCTGCTGCTGGTCTGCTGCAGCGAGTCCACCGTCTACGCGGCGACGGAACCACCCATCACGACGCTCTCGCTCAAGCCCCGCAGGATCGGCACGGCGGTCGTCCAGCTCCTCATCGACGCCATCGAGGGAGTCGAACACGACGGCACCGTCGAGCAGGTGATACCGACGGAACTCATCGTCCGGACGTCCTCGCAGCGGCGTCCGCCCCGCACCACGGTCAGCGCTCCCCGCTCACCGGCCGGGGACTGATCGCCGTAATCCGGACCAAACGGCCGGTGAACCACGTGTGCGCCCGGATTCACCACCCCTGGTGCGTCACACAGCACGATCCGCATTCCTATGATGGGCGCACGACACCGCGGACCACCTCTACCAGGCACGGCCCGTCAGGTGTACGGCGGCGCGACGGTGGTGGAGGGGTCGATGACTCAGGGGGCCGGTCAGGAACCCGTAGTGCGGACTGCGACGTTGCGTGACTTCCGCGTACCGCCGTATGCGCAGGCACCGATGCCCCCGCCCCTGCCGCATCCAGGGAACGTCATGGCGGGCGACGAGCCGCCGCAGGGGTACACCCCCACCGAGCGCGACCTTCCCGTCATCAACCGCGGCGACACCGTCCAGGTGCGGGCCGCGGGCGAGCCGGGACCGGTGGCCGACGCGGGCCGCGGACCCCTGTACGTGGTCGGAGACGTCCACGGATACCTCGACGAACTGCTCGCCGCCCTCGGCGAGCAGGGACTCGTCGACGCCGACGGCCACTGGGCCGCGGGCAACGCACGTCTGTGGTTCCTCGGGGACTTCACGGACCGTGGACCTGACGGCATCGGCGTCATCGACCTCGTGATGCGGCTCTCCGCCGAGGCGGCGGCGGCGGGCGGGTACTGCAAGGCGCTCATGGGCAACCACGAGCTCCTGCTCATCGGCGCCAAGAGATTCGGTGACACCCCGGTCAACTCCGGGGCCGGCACCGCCACCTTCCAGGCCGCCTGGCTGCTCAACGGCGGGCAGAAGACCGACATGGAGCGCCTCCAGGACGTCCACCTGCAGTGGATGGCCCGTCTCGACGCGGTCGTGGAGGAGGACGGGCACCTGCTCATGCACTCCGACACCACGGCCTACCTCGATTACGGATCCACCATCGAGGACGTCAACGACACGGTGCACGCCATCCTGACGCGGCATGACGCCGACGAGTGCTGGGACCTCTTCCGCAAGCTCACCAAGAGGTTCGCCTTCCGGGACGAGGGCGGGGCGCAGGCCGTACGGGAACTGATGTCGACGTACGGCGGCCGACGGATCGTCCACGGTCACAGCCCCATCCCGTACCTGCTCGGCGAGGTCGGGTCGGAAGACGGCGAGGACAGCGAGCGCACCGTTGTCGACGGCCCGCACGTCTACGCGGACGGGCTGGCCATCGCCATGGACGGTGGGGTGACCATGGCCGGAAAGCTCCTGGTCGTCCAACTCCCCCTACGCGACTGACCGGTCGCCGGGGCGGACGCATCACGGCCTGACTCCGCAGCCGGCTGGGCCTATTTCCGGAAACCCCCTGTCACCTCGTGCCGTAGTCGCTCTACCATTCGGCGTATCCGTAGCAGGCTCTCCTCCGTTCCGCCCGGTCGCCCGGCCCCACGCGGTCGATCAGGCCCTACGGAGCATCGGGGGATGCACATGAACAGCGCTCCGCACCTGCTGGCCGAGGACCGCCCCGAGTACGAGCGGATCCTGGCCGACGCCCTGCGCCATGCCCGCGAACGCCCCGAGCTGGACGGCGTCGGGGACCGGCTGAACGCGGAACAACTACGGACGAGGGCGCTCGACGCGACCGCGTTCATCACGTCCGCGGCGACCACGGAGTACGAGCACTACGTGAAGGCCCGCGCCGAGCTCCGTGCCTCGGCGGCCGGAGCGTCGGAGGACGCTCCCGGGACGGCCGACGCCGAAGCGGACCGTACGGGCGCCGGGACAGTGGCCGTGATCACCGCGCTGGCCCCCGTGCTCGCCGGAACGGCGGCCCTCATATTCCTGCTGATCGGCTACGGCCTGAAGGCCGTGAACCCCTCACTGGCCTTCGCCACCACGATGGTCACCGCCGGATGGTTCTTCGCGTCGGTCACCGCCGCGGCCATACTGATCGCCGCGACAGGGCTCCTCGTCACCGCCCTGCGCAACGGTGCCACGGCACTGCCGGCGGTCGACGAGGGGGACGGACTGCCCGAGGAGGTCGCGCGCGCCCGGGAGGCCTGGCGTCACGCCCTGCTGGAGCGCGGCATCCTGCCCTTCCTGCGGGACTCCCTGGCCGACCCGACGGCGGGTCCCGCCGCCCGGATCCCGCACCCGTCCGCCGACCGCATCCCGAAGATCGGCTACAGCCGGCCCGCTTTCTCCGGCCCGCAGGACGGCCCGTCCGCCGGACCGCGGCCCACCTTCACCAGCCCTGACTTCACCGGACCTGGCTTCGGCGGCCCCGAGCACCAGCCGGAGTGATCCGCGGCGTCCGCGGTGCGGGCCGTCGTATCCCGTGTCCCTTCCCGGGCCGCCGGATCCCCTGCCCCTTCCCGGGCCGTGGGATTCCCTGTCCCGTCCCAGCACCTCGCGCCCGGCTCCCGGCTCCCGGCATGGCAGAGGCCGGGACGGTTCGCTGCCGTCCCGGCCTCTGCCTCACTGCGCGGCGAAGCCCCTGCCGGGGCACGCCATCAGATCCCCTGCGGAGCCAGCTTCGGGTCGGCGCCGTACTCGTTCGGCCCCCGTACACCCTCGAGGCACATGAAGACGAGCAGGATGATGCCGCCCACCAGGGGCACGAACGTGATCAGGAACCACCAGCCGGAGCGGCCGGTGTCGTGCAGCCGGCGGAAGACGACGGCCAGCGTCGGGATCAGCACCGCGGCCAGGTAGATCATGTACGGGATCTGGGTGTCGATGGCTGCGCCGATGGCCAGCAGCACCAGGGCCACGAGGAAGTTGAAGAGTACGAACATCCAGTACTCCTTGCGGCGCGCACGCCCGCTGAAGCCCGCGTAGTTCTTGAGTACGGCCAGGTACCAGTTCACTGTGCTTCCCTCCCCAGGCGCCCCCCGTCGGGGCGCACACATTTTCGGCCAAGCACAGCGGAACATAAAGCACAGATAAGTGTGCGTCAACTGCCTTTGACTCGTTACGGGAACGTACATCTACCTGCTGCAATACCGTGTCCATACCGTCGCCGAACTGCCGCTGTGGCGCTCGCCGGAGAGTTCTTCCCGGCCGAAGCCGGCCGGGCCGGGTCGCTCCCCACCTATCCGGACGGGACAGCCGGACGGGAGGTAACTGCGGCGGAGCTGCCCGAGGCCGATGACGGCCCCGGGCAGCTCCGCCGGAGACGAACACGCCCGCCGGTCGAACACCGGCCGACGTCCCCCCCAGTTCGATCCGCGCCCGCTCCGGTCCGTGCCCGGTTCAGTCAGCGATCGGGAGGTAGACCCTGTTCCCCGCTGCCGCGAACTCCCTGGACTTCTCGGCCATGCCCGCCTCGATCTCGTCCTGAGCGGTGCCGTGTGCACGGCGGATGTCGTGCGAGATCTTCATCGAGCAGAACTTCGGGCCGCACATCGAGCAGAAGTGGGCCGTCTTGGCCGGCTCGGCGGGCAGCGTCTCGTCGTGGAACTCCCTTGCCGTGTCCGGATCGAGCGCCAGGTTGAACTGGTCCTCCCACCGGAACTCGAAACGGGCGTCCGACAGCGCGTCGTCCCACTCCTGAGCCCCCGGATGCCCCTTGGCCAGATCGGCCGCGTGCGCGGCGATCTTGTACGTGATGACGCCGGTCTTCACGTCATCCCGGTTCGGCAGCCCCAGGTGCTCCTTGGGGGTGACGTAACAGAGCATCGCCGTCCCCCACCAGGCGATCATCGCCGCTCCGATGCCCGACGTGATGTGGTCGTACGCGGGTGCCACGTCGGTGGTCAGCGGACCCAGCGTGTAGAACGGCGCCTCCTCGCAGATCTCCTGCTGGAGGTCGATGTTCTCCTTGATCTTGTGCATCGGGACGTGGCCCGGGCCTTCGATCATCGTCTGGACACCGAAGCGCTTGGCCACGGAGTTGAGTTCACCGAGGGTGCGGAGTTCGGCGAACTGCGCCTCGTCGTTGGCATCGGCGATGGAGCCCGGCCGGAGCCCGTCCCCCAGCGAGTACGTGACGTCAAAGGCCGCGAGAATCTCGCAGAGCTCCTCGAAGTGCTCGTAGAGGAACGACTCCTTGTGGTGTGCGAGACACCACGCCGCCATGATGGAGCCCCCGCGGGAGACGATGCCGGTCTTGCGGCGGGCCGTCAGCGGGACGTACGGCAGCCGGACTCCGGCGTGCACCGTCATGTAGTCGACGCCCTGCTCGGCCTGCTCGATGACGGTGTCCTTGTAGATCTCCCACGTCAGCTCCTCGGCCCTGCCGTCCACCTTCTCCAGGGCCTGGTACAGGGGCACGGTCCCGATCGGCACGGGGGAGTTGCGCAGGACCCATTCGCGGGTGGTGTGGATGTTGCGGCCGGTGGAGAGGTCCATGACGGTGTCCGCGCCCCACTTGGTGGCCCAGGTCATCTTGTCCACCTCCTCCTCGATGGAGGAGGTGACGGCGGAGTTGCCGATGTTGGCGTTGACCTTCACCAGGAACCGCTTGCCGATGATCATCGGCTCGATCTCGGGGTGGTTGACGTTGGCCGGCAGAACGGCCCGGCCCGCCGCGATCTCCTCGCGCACCACCTCGGGGGCGACGTTCTCCCGGATCGCGACGTACTCCATCTCCGGGGTGATGTCGCCCCGGCGGGCGTACGCGAGCTGGGTGACCGGCCGGCCGTCCCGGCCGCGTCGCGGCCGGCGGGAGCGGCCGGGGAAGACCGCGTCGAGGTTGCGCAGTCCGCCCCGGGGCGAGGTGTGCCTGACCCCGTCGTCCTCGGGACGCGTGGGGCGGCCCGCGTACTCCTCGGTGTCCCCGCGGGCCGCGATCCAGTTCTCCCGCAGGGGCGCGAGCCCCCGTCGGACATCGGTTTCGGTGGTGGGGTCCGTGTACGGCCCCGACGTGTCGTACAGCGTCACGTCCTTGCCGTTGGTGAGGTGCACCTGACGGACAGGCACCCGGAGGTCCGGGCGCGAGCCCTGGAGGTACCCCTTGTGCCAGCCGATGGACTTCCCGGCCTCGGTGTTCTGCGCGTTCTGCGCGTTCTGCGCCGAGGCAGGCGTGCGTGCGTCCGCTGTGGTCATGAGACCTACTCCCTACGCCGGCATTACCCGGTAACAGGTTCGTCGGTCGGCGCAGCGTGTCCCGTAAGGAAATACGGAGGTCAGCGCCCTCTCAGCCCGGTGCTCCGAGCTCCCGCGTGTGCAAAGGTGGCTCCACGCTAGCCCTCCTCCTGGCGTGCTGGCCAGAGGGCCTCCCCGGTTCTTGGGATGATCGCCGGGTGACGTTCCCCGGAAACGCCCCCGAATCCCCTGACCACACAGCAGGCAGCAGCCAGTCCCATGCGCACGGCCACACGCACAGCCACGGGCCCGCGGCACCCGTGTCCACGCATCTGCGCAAGGTCATCGCCGCGGTTCTCATCCCCTTCGCAACGGCCGTCCTGGTCGGTCTCGTCGCGCTCTGGCCCGGCGGTGCTCCCGCGCACGAGCGCACGGGCGTCGGTTTCGACCGGCAGACCCAGGACGGCAGGGTGGTGCGGGTCGACAAGGTGGACTGCGCGGAGGTGAACGCCGCTCAGGTGCCCCCGACCGGGGACACGTCCACGCCTTCGGGACGCGAGGCGGTCGCCGAACAGTCGGGGCTGTGCAAGAAGGCCACGGTCGAAGTGACGAACGGCAAGGACAAGGGCCGCACGTTCGTCGAGGTCATCCAGCCCGACGCCCCCCGGCAACTGCGCGAAGGCCAGGGGGTGGTCGTGGCGTACGCTCCCGACGCTCCCCGCGATCTGCAGTACTCGGTGACGGACGTCGACCGTTCGTTCCCGATGGCCCTGCTGGCCGGGATCTTCGCGCTCGCGGTGGTCGTCGTGGGCAGGCTGCGCGGGCTGATGGCCCTGATCGCGCTGGCGATTTCGTTCGCCGTGCTGACGCTGTTCATCCTGCCGGCGATCCTGCAGGGCTCGAACCCGCTGGTCGTCGCCGTGATCGGGGCCAGCGCGATCATGCTGATCGCCCTCTACACCTGCCATGGACTGACGGCTCGCACCTCCGTGGCCGTCATCGGCACGCTCATCTCGCTGCTGCTGATCGGGCTGCTGGGCTCCCTCTTCATCGGCTGGGCGAGCCTGACCGGCAACACCGATGACAACACGGGGCTCATCCACGGGCTGTACCCGAAGATCGACATGAGTGGTCTGCTGCTGGCCGGTGTGATCATCGGCTCACTGGGTGTGCTCGACGACGTGACGGTCACCCAGACCTCGGCGGTCTGGGAACTGCGCCGGGCGGATCCGACCATGGGCGTGCGGCAGCTGTACCGCGCGGGCATCAGGATCGGGCGCGACCACATCGCGTCGGTGGTCAACACGCTCGTACTGGCCTACGCGGGCGCGGCGCTGCCCCTTCTCCTGCTCTTCTCCATCGCCCAGAGCAGCGTGGGGGCGGTCGCCAACAGCGAACTGGTCGCCGAGGAGATCGTCCGGACCCTCGTCGGATCGATCGGCCTGGTCGCCTCGGTGCCGGTGACGACGGTACTCGCGGCCCTGGTGGTCTCCGCGGACCGCACGGGGCTCGGCGCGGAAGCCGGAGCTCCTGCACCCGTACGGACCGGGAAGGGGCGGCGCCGTAGGGCCTGACCGGAAGCGCCGGGTCACCGCCCCGCGTCCTCGTGCTCCGCGGTCGTGCGGCGTCCGGGCGTCCTTCCCTGGTCAGCCGGCGTTCTGCTCCTTGGCGAGGATGCGGCCCAGCGCCTCCTCCAGATTGCCGTCGAAATCACCCAGCGTGTGCTCCTGTCCCAATGGCACCAGCTTGTCCGTACGGTCGAGGAACGCCACAAGAGGTGCGGTGCCGGCGCGGAAGAGAGCGCGGTCCGCGCCGACCTGAAGACGGATATGGACGTCCGAGAGGCCCTCCGGCTCGGTGGGAGCGATGTGCACATCACCGTCGCCGCTCGGGCTGTTGAGGCCGTCGAGCAACAGCTCGCGGCCGAACGCCCAGGTGACGGGGGCGTCGCCGGGCAGGTGGAAGGTCATCCGGATCGCGTACGGATCACCCACCTCGTACCGGAGCTCCACCGGGATACGGAATGAAAGTTCCTCGGAGACGAGGAAGCTCATCATGACCTCTGCTTGAACCGACTCGCGCATCGTTCAACCCCGCAGTAGATGAATCTGGCCAGGAATGATCCCCCATGGCCCTATTGACGCCATCGTGGTGCACGCGATAGCGGATCACAAGGAGTGATTTTTCAGATACTGATAGAGAACACGAACGAGCGCAAGAGAGTGGTTACTTCGCAGCGTAGTTGTTCGATCGCAGCGAGCAACCGTTCCTCTTGTTCCAGAGGAAGAGAAACAGCCATCGCCGCCACGGCTGACCCGACGGTGATCGGAATGGCGGCGCAGACCGTCCCCAGTGCGTATTCCTGTCGCTCGATGACGGGTTCCGTCCGGTTCATGGCTCCCAGCCGGTCGAGGAGCGCTCGTCGGTCCCGTACGGAGCAGCGGGTGAGCTGCCGGACCGGGTGCCGGTCCAGGTGGTCCTCGAGCGCCCGCTCGTCGAGCTGACCCAGCAGGCACTGGCCGAGGGCATGGGCGTGGCCGGTCTCCGTGAACGCGGCCCACTCGCGCACGGCCGGGAACGCTGGAGTGTCGGCCACCGCGACCAGATCGATCTCGCCGTCGCGGTACAGGGCGCAGTACACAGGGGCCCGGATGACGTCCGCCCACCGTGCGAGCGATTCGACGATCACGCCCGGCCGCGGGGTGGCCGGGCCGCCTCCGAGACGCTCAGCAGCGGCGCCGAACAGGAAGACGCCGTTCTCCCTGCGCAGATAGCCCTCATATGTCAGCGTGCGCAGGAGATGGTAGGCGGTGGGAAGGGGCAGCCCCGCCTCACGCGCGAGCTGCTTCGCCGGCGCCCCGTCCCGATGGGCGCCCACAGCCTCCAGCAGTCTCAACGCCCGCTGAACCGAACCGATCAACGTCGGGACAGCGGTGGTACTCGATGCCGTGGTCATAGGTCACCCCCGGACATGGTGACGGGCACTCAGCCCTCCCGCGGGGGCCGCCCCCACGGGCCCGCCGCGAGCCTGGGTCCGGGAGACCGGACGGTCGCACAAACCACTGAGCAGGATGGTGACGGTCTGTCATATCCCAGCTGCGGCAGCGTTGTGCAACTGTATCGGCACGCTCCGCCACCGACGGAGGTTTGCGGCGTACTTAGCTCAGCTGGGCTAATCACCGAGCCGGCCGACGGATGAGCCGCACCTTCCGGGCGGCCCGCCGTCCCCGACCCCCCGGCCGCCGCCTCGCACTCCGGCCGGCGTCCGCCCGCCCTACCAGTCGCTGCGCGAGGAGGAGGCCATGAACTTGCGTACGACGAAGATCAGACCGCCGACCAGGACGACGAAGACGAGCGCCTTGAACAGCAGGCCGATGACGAACCCGACCACACTGGCGATCAGACCGCCGAAGACCACGATCGCGATGAGAGGCACCGCGACCCACTTCACCCACCAGGGCATCCCCGCGAAAAGCTCCCGCATCGCCATCGTCCTCACCTCGTGTCCGTCAGTTCCTGCTCCGATGCTAGAGGCGCGGAAGTGCCTCCCGGGGGGCCGGGAGCCCTTGAAGTCCCCTGAACGATCCCCTAGGGAGACCCGGGGTACGGCTCAGCTCTCCGGCGGAGAGAAGACGACCATCACCCTGAGGTCCTCGGTGATGTGGTGGAACTTGTGGGCGGTTCCCGCGGGTACGTACACGACGCTTCCCCGGCCCACCTGGGTGGTCTCCAGCCCGACGGTGATCGAGGCCCGGCCGCTGACGACGAGGTAGACCTCGTCCTGCTTGTGCGGTTGCTGGGGGTCGAGCTCACCGGCATCCAGCGCGTAGAGCCCGACGGACATGTTGCGCTCCCGGACGAACTGCAGATAAGCGCCGTCGTTGGCCGCGCGTTCCGCCTCGAGCTCGTCCAGTCTGAATGCCCTCATCGTCCGTCCGCCCCTCGCGCCGTTCTCGTCCTTCAGTCGGTGTCGACCACCGATCGTGTCTGCCACGATCAGACACATGAAGAATTTCGTAGTCAAGACGATCGCCAACGCGGGTGCATTGGCCGTAGCCATCTGGCTGCTCCAGGACGTGACGCTGACCGGTGACGACACGGGCCGCAAGATATTCACGCTGATCGTGGTGGCGCTGCTGTTCGGCCTGGTCAACTTCGTGGTCAAGCCCGTGGTGAAGCTGCTCACCCTCCCGTTGTTCATCCTGACGCTCGGGCTGATCACCCTGGTCGTCAACGCCCTGATGCTGATGCTGACCTCATGGCTGGCCGGCGTCCTCGACCTGAACTTCCATGTCGACGGTTTCTGGACCGCGGTGCTGGGCGGGCTGATCATCTCGGTCGTGTCCTGGGCCCTCAACGTGGTGCTCCCCGACGAGGACTGATCCTTCCCCTCCTGGCACAGTGCAGAGCGGACCGGTGACCACCGGGGAGAGACGAGGAAACAGCAATGAGCACCACTGGCGACGGGACACGGGCCGTACGGGCGGGGCTGCCCGAACCGGAGCAGTACGGACCCACGCTGCCCGGTCCGGTTTTCGCCGCACACTTCCATCTGTCCGGCGAACCCGTGGGCCCGTACACCTACGGCCGTGAGACCAACCCGACGTGGACCCATCTGGAACGGGCCATCGGTGAGCTGGAGGCACCGGGGGAGGAGGTCGAGACGACGGTCTTCGCCTCCGGGATGGCAGCCGTCTCGGCGGTGCTGCTGTCCCAGGCACGCGTCGGCGACATCGTGGTCCTGCCCGCCGACGGCTACCAGGCACTGCCCCTGGTCAGGGAGCAACTGGAGGCGTACGGGGTCGAGGTACGCACCGCGCCGACCGGTGGGGACGCCCAGCTGAAGGCCCTCGACGGCGCCAAGCTGCTGTGGATCGAGACCCCGTCCAACCCCGGGCTCGATGTCTGTGACGTGCGCAGGCTCGTCGCCGCCGCGCATGCGGCTGGTGCACTGGTCGCCGTCGACAACACGCTGGCCACCCCTCTCGGTCAGCGCCCTCTGGAGCTGGGCGCTGACTTCTCGGTGGCCAGCGACACCAAGGGGATGACCGGCCACGGTGACATCCTGCTCGGCCATGTGACCTGCCGGGACCCACGGCTCTCGGCCGGCGTACGGCGCTGGCGCAAGGTGGTCGGCGCGATCCCCGGTCCCATGGAGGCCTGGCTCGCTCACCGCTCCCTGTCCACGCTCCAGCTGAGGATCGACCGGCAGTGCACCACCGCGCTCGCGCTCGCGGAGGCGCTCTCCGAGCGCACCGAGGTGACGGGGCTTCGCTACCCGGGTCTGCCGGGCGACCCTTCGCACCGGATCGCCGTGCGGCAGATGCGGCGCTTCGGTTCCGTGGTCTCCTTCGTGCTGGCGGACAAGGAGACCGCCGAGCGCTTCCTGGCGGGGCTTCGGCTGGTCGACGACGCGACGAGCTTCGGCGGCGTTCGCTCCACGGCCGAACGCCGGGCCCGATGGGGAGGCGACGCTGTTCCGGAAGGTTTCGTCCGCTTCTCGGTCGGCGCCGAGGACCCCGCCGACCTGCTGGCGGACGTGGCACACGCCTTGGACGAAGCGGTGCGCTGAACAGCCGGAGAAACGGTGCGCTGAGCGCGGCCGGCGGGCGGCGCCGGTCGGCGGGCGGCCCGGGCGGGACCGGCCCGTGACGGAATGGGCGTCCCTGTCGATCAGCCGGTCCTGCTGCGGACGGGAGGTCCGAGTGCCCCTCGCGAGTCGGGCCTCCCCGGTTCTCCGCGTCGACGACCCCTGTCAAGAAACGCTGTGCGTGAGCGTGTACTCGCACGAGCGACTGCCACCTTCGACATATTCGTGGTTGCGGGTGCGCAGGCGACGCGAGGTGGGGCGAACCCATGGACCTGCTTGCTGCGCACGTTCGTCACGGTCCACGAGGCCGGACCTTCACGAGGGCAGCCACCGTGCTCGGGCTTCCCGGTCGGCCGTCACCTCACAGATCCGCACACTGGAGCGGCACCTCGGACGCCCGTCCCTCCTCCCCAAGGCCCGGGGCAGGCACGCCCACCGGGAGAGCGCGGTGGGGCGCGCCGGTCTCGCCGCCCTGCCCGGCATCTCTGCCGGCACGCCTCGGAGCGCGATGAGCTCATGGCCGTGCTCGGCCTTCGGATGCCACCGCTACGGACGTGCTCTTTCGTCGCGGGAGGACCGTCACCCTCGTCCTGCACAATCGCGCGGGCGAACGAGTGGCTGGTGCGTACTGCCGTCGCCTGGTGACCGTGGGCCCGGATGCGTTTCAAGCCGGGTTTCCTGGGCCACTCTCTTGCCATGACCGAACGCCCTGTGGTCAAGCGCACCGCACGCGCCGTCCTGCTCGACGGCGACGACCTGATCCTCATCAAGCGCACCAAGCCCGGGGTCGACCCCTACTGGGTCACGCCAGGTGGCGGGGTCGAGCCGGAGGACGCCACCGTCATCGACGCTCTGCACCGCGAGGTCGACGAGGAGCTCGGAGCCAAGATCGTCGACGTTGTACCGTGCTTCGTGGATACCGTCGAACACATCGAGCGTGATGGCATCACAGGCGTGAAGGTCCAGCACTTCTTCGTCTGCCGCCTGGAGTCGATGGACCCCTCACGCCGCCACGGCCCCGAGGTCGACCAGCCGTGCGGGGAGTACGAGATCGTGCGCGTGCCCTTCAGCAGGGTCGGGATCGCGGCCGTGCATCTGGTGCCGCTGTCCCTGCGCCACTACCTCGACGGCAACATCGAGGGCGTCCGGGCGCTGCAAGCACCTGACCTGCGCTGAGACCGGCCTCCCCCACTCGCCTTGGGCCCAGGCCGTCCGTCCGGGGATTCGCTCGTACACCGAGGCCAGTACGTGCGGACAGCGCTGGCCGTCGGCCGACCGGTGCCGTGCTGCTGGGCACCATGATTCCCTGACACCGCGTGTTTCACGTGAAACCAATGACGCGGCCGTGGCTACCAAGGCCGGTGGCCAACTGGCGGACGGCTGCACGCCCACCGCGTTCCCCGCGCGGCAGTCACCGTCGGGGGGCCGGGCCTGCATGGGTCAGCTCTGCCCGGGAGCGGCCGGAACCGGCTCGGGGCTGCGCTCGGCGACCACCCGGCTGCGCGTTCCCGTACGGCGCTCCAGGGCGCCGGAGACGAAAGCGAGGACAAGGGCCGCGGCAGCGAGAGCGGCACCCACCCAGTTGGGAGCGGTGTAGCCGAAGCCGGCCGCGATGACGACGCCTCCGAGCCAGGCCGAGAGCGCGTTACCGAGATTGAAGGCACCGATGTTGACGGCCGACGCAAGGGTGGGAGCACCCGCCGCCTGGTCCAGGACGCGCTTCTGCAGCGGGGGGACCGTCGCGAAGCCCAGGCCTCCGATGAGGAAGATCGTGACCGCAGCGGCGAACTTGTCGTGAGCGGTGAGAGTGAACAGGGCCAGGACGACGGCGAGGGCTCCGAGCGATACGTACAGCATTGGCATCAGACGGCGGTCGGCGAACATGCCACCGATCAGGTTGCCGCCGACCATACCCAGCCCGAAGAGGACCAACAGCCACGTGACGGAGGACGGTGCGTAGCCGGCGGTGTCGGTCATCATGGGGGTGATGTAGGTGACGGCCGCGAAAACCCCGCCGAAGCCCAGCACTGTCATCGCCATGGCGAGCAGCACCTGGACGTTGCGGAACGCTGCCAGCTCGGGCCGGATGCGTACACCCTCGGGCTTCGGCTGCTCGGGGACGAGCTTCGCCACCCCGACCAGGCCCAGGACGCCCAGCCCCGCGACCACGAGGAAGGTGACCCTCCAGCCGGCGCTCTGGCCGACGAAGGTGCCGAGCGGGACGCCGACGACGTTGGCCACGGTGAGTCCGGTGAACATCATGGCGATGGCACCGGCCTTCTTCTCCGGAGCCACCAGGTCCGCCGCCACGACCGACCCGATGCCGAAGAAGGCGCCGTGGGCCAGCGAGGCGATCACCCGTCCGGCGAGCATCACCCCGAAGACGGGGGCGAGCGCGGACACCACGTTGCCCACGATGAACAGCCCCATGAGAAGCATCAGCATGTGCTTGCGGGTGAACCGGGTGCCCAGCAACGTCATCAGCGGTGCGCCGAGGACCACGCCGAGGGCATAACCCGTGACCAGAAACCCTGCGGTCGGGATCGACACCTGGAAGTCTGCCGCGACATCGGGAAGCAACCCCATGATCACGAACTCGGTGGTTCCGATACCGAATGCCCCGATGGCGAGGGCGAGGAGCGCGAGCGGCATGGGTGACACCTTCCTTGAAAGTTGCGCCTGCGTTTTACAAGCGTAAACAATAATTGCAAACGCTTATTAATTGCAAGCGCGGGCTATTGCGTTCTTGCCCTATCCTGGGAGTGCAAGGAGTTCCCGCGCGTTCGGAGGAGAGACACATGACCGCGACTGACCCCGCGCTGACCGCCCTCTCCCAGAGCTGGTGCGCCCTCTCCCTGCTCCACGGAAAGATCGAGGCCCGCATCGAGCGGGCGCTGCAGTCGCACCACGGCCTCAGCGTGCGCGAGTACTCGCTGCTCGACGTGTTGAGCCGCCAGCACAGCGGGACGGGCGGGCACCTCCAGATGAAGCAGGTGGCCGACGCGGTGGTTCTCAGCCAGAGCGCCACCACCCGGCTGGTCACCCGGCTTGAGGACCGCGGTCTGCTCACCCGCTATCTGTGCGACACGGACCGGCGGGGCATCTACACCGATGTCACCGAAGCCGGCCTCGCCCTGCTCGACGCCGCCAGACCGACCAACGACACCGCCCTGCGCGCTGCCCTGGACGAAGCGGCACAGAATCCGGAGCTGGCCCCGCTCGTACGGACGGTCGAGGCGCTCAACGTCCCCGCTTGACCGTGCGGGTTGCGTAGTCTGCCGATCATGAGCGATCTCGAGATACGTCCTGCCTCACTCCACGACATCCCGGCCATCGTGGCCATGCTCGCCGACGATCCCCTAGGTGCTCGGCGCGAGTCGCCGGACGACCTCACGCCGTACCACGCGGCCTTCCGCCGGCTCGCCGACGACCCCCACCAGCACCTGGTCGTCGCCGTGCGCGAGAAGCGGGTCGTGGGCACCTTGCAGCTCACCGTCGTACCAGGGCTCTCCCGCCGCGGATCGACCCGCTCCATCGTCGAAGCCGTCCGCATTCACGCCGACGAACGGGGCAGTGGCCTCGGCACCCAGCTGATCCAGTGGGCAGTGGACGAATCCCGGCGCCAGGGGTGCCAGTTGGTCCAGCTGACGTCCGACGCCTCCCGTACCGACGCCCACCGCTTCTACGAGCGGCTCGGATTCACCGCGAGTCACGTGGGCTTCAAACTCACCCTCTGAGTCCCAGCAGCGCGCCGACCGGATCCGGAGAACGAGAGGGCAGCATGCATCGCATCGACGACGAACAGCGCCGTACCAGGCTCGGTAGACGGCATCTGCTGGCCCCGTCGGTGCGTACCGCCTCCGTCGTGACGGTGGCGGACGCACTCGTGGCCCTGCATGCCACCGACGCCGCCACGCTCCACCTCTCCGCATGTGCCAGGCTGTCGCGGCCCCAGGTGGACGCGGTGGAACGCGCCCTGTACGAGGACGTCTCGCTCGTACGGCTCCTCTCGATGCGGAACACCTTGTTCACCGTGTCCAGGGACCTGGCGCCGTTCGTCGACGCGGCGAACGCGCGGGCGGTGGCGGCGAAGGAGCGCCGTGCCCTCCTCAAGCGCCTGCGGGACGACGGCAACGGCCTCGACGAGCACTGGCTCGCCGAGGTCGAACAGGCCACCGTCACCGAGCTGACCGCCCGTGGTCAGGCGACGGGAAGCGAGCTGTCCGCAGCGGTCCCCGCGCTGCGTACGAAGATCACGGTCTTCCCCGGTACCAAGCAGGAGACGGTGCAGGGCGTCGCCTCCAGGGTCATCCGCCTGCTGGCCGCCGACGGCCGCATCCGACGCGACCGGCCGCGCGGTTCCTGGACCTCCAGCCAGTTCCGCTGGACGGCCGCCGAGGCGTGGGCGGCTTCAGGGACGGCCGAGGCACAGGCAGAACTGACACGGCGCTGGCTCCGCTCATACGGCCCCGCCACCGAGGCCGACCTGAAGTGGTGGACCGGATGGAGCCTCCGAGAGACGCGAAAGGCCCTGGCTGTCTCAGGCGGGCAGGAAGTACTGCTCGACAACGGGGCCACCGGCTGGGTCGCCCCCTGCGACCTGGCCCCCGAACCGCCCCTGGGACCCTGGGCCGCTCTGCTCCCCAGCCTCGATCCGAGCGCCATGGGCTGGGCGGACCGCGGCTTCCACCTGCCTTCGGCCCACCGGGCCGCGCTCTTCGATCGCGCCGGAAACATCGGACCCACAGTGTGGTGGAACGGCACCGTCGTGGGCGGCTGGGCGCAGCGCCCGGACGGCGAGATCGTGTGGCGGCTCCTGTCCGACGTGGGGCGGGACGCCTCGCACCTCATCGAAGCCGAGGCGTCGCGGCTCTCCTCATGGGTGGGTGAGGCCCGGGTCACCCCTCGCTTCCGTACCCCTCTGGAACGCGAACTGACGTCCTGAGCAGTGCCGACCGGCCGGGTTGCACATGAACGCTGCTGTTTCACGTGAAACAGCGGCGTTGCCGTCCGATCGGACTCAGGGAGCGAGCCCCTGCCAGCCGGCCCCGTCGACACCACCGGGAATGGCGGCCGACGGGTCGTAGGGCTCCCGTGTGAAGACGAACGATCCCAGGTCGAGATGGTCCACCGTGCCGCCCTCGGTCCGCCTCACGCGCAGCGTCTCGCCCCTGTAGTACCCGTCAAGACCTACCCAGGTCCCGTCCGGGCGTGCCTCGAAACGAGCGCCCCGGCCGGCACCCCGCAATGGCCGCAGTTCGAGCCCCCGGTCCGCAAGGAGCTCCAGGGTGTGCACATGGGTGCCCCAGTACCAGGGACCGGTCAGAGCGAGCAGTTCGTCGTCGACCTGGGGCAGGGGCCGCCAGGGTTCGGGGATCCTCGGCTCCGCGTCGGCGACGATGCCCACAAGATCCGCGGCGACCGTCGTGACCAGCGGGCCGGACGTGGCGTTGGTGAGCACCACCGCGGCGACGTCGTCCTCGACGCTGAACCACAGGGCAGCCAGGAACCCCGGCAGCGACCCCGAGTGGCCGAGGAGCGTGCGCCCTGCCCCTCGTACGACCTGGAGGCCGAGACCGTACGAGCCGTCTCGGTCGCCCGCTTCGGACGGGGCCGCAGGAGCACGCATCTCCTGCACCGACGAGGCGCTCAGCACGCGGTCGTCTCCTCGTTCGAGGAACGACGCGAAGCGGAGAAGGTCCGTGGTCGTGGACCAGAGCTGGCCGGCGGGCGCCATCAGTCCGAGGTCCTCGGCCGGCTCGGACAGCATGACGTCGGCCCACGGGTGTACGGCCCAGCCGCCCGCGTGCGGGGCCTGGGGCTGCGGAGTCGTACGGTCCATCCTCAGGGGCTCAAGAATCTCGCGGCGTAGCACCTCGGCCCAGGAATCACCGCGCAGCCTCTCGACGAGGGCTCCGAGCAGCGTGTAACCGGGGTTCGAGTAGTGATGCAGCCGGCCGGGTGGATGCATCCGCGGCTGCTCACCGAGAACATCGGCGAGCGTCGGCCGGGTCGTCCCGGGTGTCCTTTCCCACCACGGCGCGGGCGTCTCCGCCCCCAGACCCGCGCTGTGGCCCAGCAGTTGGTGGATGGTCACCTCACCGGCTCCGGCATCAGGGAGGTGCTTCTCCAGCGGGTCGCCCAGATCGAGCAGCCCTTCGTCGCGTAGGCGCAGCACCAGCACGGCTGTAAACGTCTTGGTGATCGAGCCGATCCTGAACTGCGTGTCGCCGTCGGGCGCGTGGCCGTCCACGCACGTACGCGAACCGCTCCAGACGATCCGGCCGCCCCGCTGCACCGCAGCGACGAGCGAGGGGGTACGGCCTTCGGCCTGGGCGGTGGCGATGCGGTGCAGCAGGGCCCGGCCGGTAGTGGGCAGCAGTTCTTCGGAAGAGGTCATGGTCAAGGACTACCCCCGCGGCAGTCACCTGGCGAGCACTTTTCGCCGGCGGAGACGACCGCACCCGGTGGGCGCGGGAATACGGCATGGCGGCGTCCCGGCCGGGCACCGCCTGCCCCTCGCGGCCGCACAGCGCTGCGGGGTCGCGCGGCCCGTATCGTAGATCGCGCTCGTGGCCTGCGGAGTCTTCCGCAGTCTCCTGTCGTGCGGGACGTCGGAGTCTCAGCCTCGTGCCGTGTTCCCGGTCGTCCATCTGGTCGCGGCCCACCGCCGGCCCTGTGCCCTTGGCTGTTCCGCATCTGCTGGGTCGGCAGTCGGCAGGGCTGCTCCGGTCGCCGCTGGTCGGCGGCCTCACCGGATGTCTACTGACGGCGTTCGGTGAACAGGTCCTGACCGCGCCCTTCCCCAGGTAGCCGACCGGTGTCCAGCGCGGGCGCCGCCGAGGTGGGCGCTCCGCGGAAGAGCCTGACCCCCGGGGCCGCCGCTGGGCCGGGCCTGTCGCTGGTACCGGACCGGCCTCGTGGGTGAGGTGCGCGGAGCGGTCATCATCGCCACGGCGCCGCATGCTGGGGGAAGTCGGAGCGGTGCGTCGTCGCCCGCCTCGGTGGCGCCGGCTTCGTGCGCTGTCACGATGGCCGAGGGGTTTCACACCCTCGGCCGGAGCCGACCGCGACCTCGGCGACTGTGCTCGCAGAAGGTCAGGTGACTTCCCAGGCCGCCTCGGCCGAGGCAGCGGCGGCGCACTTCGACAGCCAGGCCGGTCACACACGCGGACGCCGGGTCGTAGTCGTCTGAACCGTTTCCTGCTCGGCAGGGCTTCGGCCTCGTCGGCCGGGGTCCGGGTAGCAAATCCGAGGTCCGTCCGGCACCGAGGGCCGCCCCGACAGGGAGCTCGGGGACCCACCACAAGGCGCGCGTGAGGTCTCGCTGCTCGTGACATGTCGATCTTGTGTGCCCTGGGCGCTCTTGGGTGTCTCACGGCCGTATCGCCCCTGACGGGGTCTTCGGCGGCATCCCTCGTGAGGGCGCGGTCGAGATCGGGCGGCTTGCCCGTGCCGGCCGAGTACACCAAGCTGAGCCCCGAGCACGGGATTACCGGCGAGCCCGGTTCCCGCACCGATGAGTTCCCCGCGCCGCGCTCGTCTGTACGCCCGGCACCCACGGACGGAAGGCTGGTCATGCGGAAACTGATCTACGGCATGAACCTGACCCTGGACGGCTACATCGCCGCGGCCGGCGACGACATCGGCTGGAGCGGACCGCCGAGCCACGAGCTGTTCCGGTGGTGGCTCGCCCACGAGCAGGCGAACAGCCTGTCGCTGTACGGGCGCAAGCTCTGGGAGACGATGAGCTCCTACTGGCCGACCGGCGACCAGCAGCCCGACGCCACCCCGGCGGAGAGGGACTTCGCGCGGAACTGGCGGGACACGCCGAAGGTGGTGTTCTCCTCGACGATCGACAAGGTCGAGTGGAACACCCGCCTGGTCACCGGCGACGCGATCGCCGAGATCACCCGGCTCAAGGCCGAGGACGGCGGCCCGATGAGCATCGGCGGCGCGACCCTTGCCGGGGCGGCCATGCGGGCCGGGCTGATCGACGAGTACGTGATCGTCGCCCATCCGGTCCTGGTGGGCGGCGGCACGCCGTTCTTCACCGCGCTGGACAGCTGGGTGAACCTCGACCTGGTGGAGAGCCGGACGTTTCCCGGCGGCGTGGTCCTGACCAGGTACGGGACGAGGCACTGAACAGCCTCCCGCTCTCGCACGGCGTGGACGGGTGCCCGCTCCCACCGTCATGGCCTTTCCGCAGCCGGAAGAGATGCGGCCACGAGTTCTGAGACCCCACAGCGCGAAGGGTCAGGTCTGGGCCATGTCCACGAAGCGGGAGTAGTGGCCCTGGAAGGCCACCGTGATCGTCGCCGTCGGGCCGTTACGGTGCTTGGCCACGATCAGGTCCGCCTCTCCCGCACGCGGTGACTCCTTCTCGTACGCGTCCTCCCGGTGCAGCAGGATCACCATGTCGGCGTCCTGCTCGATGGATCCGGACTCACGCAGATCGGAGACCATCGGCTTCTTGTCGGTGCGCTGTTCGGGGCCACGGTTCAGCTGGGAGAGCGCGATGACGGGGAGCTCCAGCTCCTTGGCGAGGAGTTTGAGGTTTCGGGACATGTCCGAGACTTCCTGCTGCCGGCTCTCGGCGCGCTTGGCGCCGCCGGACTGCATCAGCTGCAGATAGTCGATGACCACCAGCTTGAGATCGTTGCGCTGCTTGAGGCGACGGCACTTCGCCCGGATCTCCATCATGGACAGGTTCGGCGAGTCGTCGATGTACAGCGGTGCCGCCGAGACGTCCGGCATGCGCCGCGCCAACCGCGTCCAGTCCTCGTCCGTCATCGTGCCGGAGCGCATGTGGTGCAGCGCGACCCTCGCCTCGGCGGACAGCAGGCGCATCGCGATCTCGTTGCGTCCCATCTCGAGGGAGAAGATGACGCTCGGCAGGTTGCTCTTGATCGAACAGGCGCGGGCGAAGTCCAGAGCGAGCGTGGACTTACCCATGGCGGGCCGCGCCGCGATGACGATCATCTGGCCGGGGTGGAGGCCGTTGGTCAAGGAGTCGAGATCGGTGAACCCCGTCGGCACTCCGGTCATCTCGCCGCTGCGCGAACCGATGGCCTCGATCTCGTCGAGCGCACCCTCCATGATGTCGCCGAGCGGCAGGTAGTCCTCGCTGGTGCGCTGCTCGGTGACGGCGTAGATCTCGGCCTGCGCCGAGTTGACGATCTCGTCCACGTCGCCGTCGGCCGCGTAACCCATCTGCGTGATCTTCGTGCCGGCCTCGACGAGGCGCCGGAGCACGGCGCGTTCGTGGACGATCTCGGCGTAGTACGACGCGTTGGCCGCGGTCGGCACCGACTGGACCAGGGTGTGGAGATAGGGGGCGCCGCCCACCTTGGTGATCTCACCGCGTTTGACCAGTTCGGCCGCCACCGTGATCGGGTCGGCCGGCTCACCCTTGGCATACAGGTCCAGGATCGCCGTGTAGACGGTCTCGTGGGCCGGGCGGTAGAAGTCGTGGCCCTTGATGATCTCCACGACGTCGGCAATGGCGTCCTTGGACAGCAGCATGCCGCCGAGGACGGACTGCTCCGCGTCGAGATCCTGTGGTGGCACCCGCTCGAAGCCGGACGAGCCACTGTCCCAGCCGCTCTCCCGCCCGCGCTCGTGCTGCTCCTCGCGCCCCCTGCCGCCCTCTCCGCGGCGCTGACGGGACACAGGCAGACGGTCGCTGGGACCGACATCGGCCCAGGGGTCGTCCAACGGCTCGGGAATGCTCACCCGGCCACCTCCTCCCGTCCGCTTCGCGGACCTAGCCGTGCCACTCTTTCTTACGGCACGGCACCGACAAACAAGACGCCCGACTCCGGTTCCGGCGCGTCAAGTTCTGCGGACTTCCAGGCCGGAACGGAGTGCGGGCGCCGCACCACGGTAGGCCGGTCCGCACCGTCAGCCAATCCGGTTATCCACAGGGCATGTGGATGACCAACCAGATGCTGTGGAGAACTCACCGGATCCTGTGCACGGAGCGGGGGACAGCACTGTGGACAAACTCATATCCCCTCCCCCGGAACCGCCCTGACCTGCCACTTCTCCGTCCACCGGCTGTGGGGGAGAAAAACTTTTCCCCTTCTCTCAAGATCACGGGGAGCGGCCGACCACGCCGGTGCGGACCACGCCCAAAGTAAGGACTCCTACTGCATTGCATCTCTTACCTGTGGAAGATTAGATTGGCAGCCATGACCCAGGCCCCCGCGACCCCACCACCGTCCCGCCGTCGGCATGACCGCGAGATCATCGCCCTCGCCGTTCCGGCCTTCGGCGCGCTCGTGGCCGAGCCGCTCTTCGTCATGGTCGACAGCGCCATCGTCGGCCATCTCGGCACCCCGCAGCTTGCCGGCCTGGGAGTCGCGGCCGCCCTGCTCACCACCGCTGTGAGCATCTTCGTCTTCCTGGCCTACGCCACTACCTCCGCGGTTGCCCGCCGGGTCGGCGCAGGGAACCTCCCCGCCGCGATCCGCCAGGGCGTGGACGGCATCTGGCTCGCTCTGCTGCTCGGGGCCGTGGTGGTCGCCGTCGCACTCCCCTCGGCCCCCTGGCTGGTCCAGGCGTTCGGGGCGTCCGACACGGCCGCGCCGTACGCCACCACCTACCTGCGGATCTCCAGCCTCGGCATCCCCGCGATGCTCGTCGTGCTCGCGGCGACCGGCGTGCTGCGCGGTCTTCAGGACACCAGGACACCTCTATACGTGGCCATCGGCGGCTTCACGGCCAACGCGGCCCTCAATGTGGGGCTCGTGTACGGGGCCGGTCTGGGCATCGCCGGCTCGGCCTGGGGCACCGTCATCGCCCAGGCGGGCATGGCACTCGTCTATCTCGTTGTCGTGGTGCGCGGAGCCCGACGGCACGGGGCGTCCCTGCGGCCCGACACCGCAGGGATCCGGGCCAGTGCACAGGCGGGTGTTCCGCTCCTGGTCCGTACACTCTCCCTTCGCGCGGTCCTGATGATCGCCACTGCCGTGGCCGCGCGGCTGGGTGACACCGAGATCGCCGCTCACCAGATCGTCCTGTCCCTCTGGAGCCTCACGGCCTTCGCCCTCGACGCCATCGCCATCGCAGGGCAGGCCATCATCGGCCGCTACCTGGGCGCGAACGATGCCAAGGGCGCCCGGGATGCCTGTCGCCGCATGGTCCAGTGGGGCATCGTCTCCGGGGTGGTCCTCGGAGTGCTGATCGTCCTGGCCAGGTCCCTGTTCGTGCCGATCTTCACAGACGACAGCCATGTCCAGGACACGCTCCTCCCGGCACTGCTGGTCGTGGCTCTCTCCCAGCCCGTCGCCGGAGTGGTCTTCGTCCTGGACGGCGTACTCATGGGGGCCGGCGACGGCCGCTACCTCGCCGGGGCCATGCTCCTGACACTGGCGGTCTTCGCCCCGGTGGCGCTGCTGGTCCCCAGCTTCGGAGGCGGCCTCACCGCACTCTGGTGGGCGATGACGCTGATGATGACCGTCCGGCTGGCAACGCTCTGGCTTCGGACCCGCTCGGGCCGGTGGATCGTCACCGGCGCCACCCGCTGAACAGCGGTCACCGAGTGGACGCCGGCGGATCGGCCTGGTGTGCAGGGGCCGCATCTGCCCGGCCGCGATCGCGGACGGGGCTGTTTCACGTGAAACAGCGCCCTGTGCTCGGAGCCCCAGCTCCCCGGACGTCCCCACGCCACGGCACTACGGCACCCAGGGCACCACGCCCACCGGGACGCCGCGGCGCACGACGGCACCCCGGCGCGGCGCACGACGAAGGGCCGCACCCAGGGGTGCGGCCCTTCACCTAGCTCTGCTGAGCTGCGCCCTTAGGCAGCAACGACCTCGATACCGAGCTTCGCGGCAACCTCGGGGTGCAGACGGACGGACACCTGGTGCCCACCCAGCGTCTTGATCGGCGAGCCGAGCTCGACGCGACGCTTGTCGACGTCCGGACCACCGGCGGACTTGATCGCCGAGGCGATGTCAGCCGGGGTGACGGAGCCGAAGAGACGGCCGGCGTCGCCGGAGCGAACAGCCAGACGCACCTTCACGGCCTCGAGCTTGGCCTTGATCTCGTTGGCCTGCTCGATCGTCGCGATCTCGTGGATCTTGCGGGCGCGGCGGATCTGCGCCACGTCCTTCTCGCCACCCTTGGTCCAGCGGATGGCGAAGCCACGCGGAACCAGGTAGTTACGGGCGTACCCGTCCTTGACGTCCACGACGTCGCCGGCGGCACCGAGGCCAGTGACCTCGTGGGTGAGGATGATCTTCATGATTCGGTCACCCTTCCCTTATCGCGCGGTGGACGTGTAGGGCAGCAGCGCCATCTCACGGCTGTTCTTGACTGCCGTGGCGACGTCACGCTGGTGCTGCGTGCAGTTGCCGGTGACGCGGCGGGCACGGATCTTGCCACGGTCGGAAATGAACTTCCGCAGCATGTTCGTGTCCTTGTAGTCCACGTACTGGGTCTTGTCCTTGCAGAACGCGCAGACCTTCTTCTTAGGCTTGCGCACAGGCGGCTTCGCCATGGTGTTTCTCCTGTGTGATCAAGAAGTGGGGTACGAGCAGCCCTTAGAAGGGAGGCTCGTCCGAGTAGCCGCCGCCGGAACCGCCGGAACCGCCGGAGCTTCCGCCCCAGCCGCCTCCGCCGCCCTGCTGGCCCCCGCCCTGCTGACCGCCGGCCGGCGCGCCGGTGGCCCACGGGTCGTCGGCGGGAGCACCGCCACCGCCCTGCTGGCCACCGCCACCGGGACCGCCGCCCCAGTTGCCGCCGGCCTGCTGGCCACCGCCGTAACCACCCTGGCCGCCGCCCTGACCACCTCGACCTGTCGTCTTGGTGACCTTGGCCGTGGCGCTCTTCAGGCTGGGGCCGACTTCCTCGACGTCCAGCTCGTAGACCGTGCGCTTGACGCCCTCGCGGTCCTCGTAGGACCGCTGCTTCAGCCGGCCCTGCACGACGACGCGCATGCCTCGCTGAAGCGACTCCGCGACGTTCTCCGCCGCCTGACGCCAGACCGAGCAGGTGAGGAACAGGCCTTCGCCGTCCTTCCACTCATTGGTCTGCCGGTCGAAGATGCGGGGAGTGGACGCGACACGGAACTTCGCGACCGCCGCACCGGACGGGGTGAAGCGCAGCTCGGGGTCGTCGACGAGATTGCCGACGACCGTGATGACGGTCTCGCCTGCCATGGGTGAACCTCTCGGCGGGGATTGCTTCTGGCTGCTTGCTACTCGAACCCGATGACCGCTGAGCTAGACGCTCAGTGCATCTCGGGACGGAGGACCTTGGTCCGGAGGACCGACTCGTTCAGGTTCATCTGTCGGTCGAGCTCCTTGACAACCGCAGGCTCGGCCTGCAGGTCGATGACCGAGTAGATGCCCTCAGGCTTCTTCTTGATCTCGTAAGAGAGACGACGACGGCCCCAGGTGTCGACCTTCTCGACCTTTCCGTTGCCCTCGCGGACGACGGAGAGGAAGTTCTCGATCAACGGGGAGACTGCGCGCTCCTCGAGATCGGGGTCGAGGATGACCATCACCTCGTAGTGACGCATGTGTAACCCACCTCCTTTGGACTCAGCGGCCACGGTCGTTCCGTGGCAGGAGGGTCGTGATGCGTGAGCATCGGTGTCTCCGAGTAAAACAGCCACCACTGACAACGCCCTTTCCGGGAAATCCGAGGGGGGTTGTCGTGCTGGCTCCGGGCAGACACCGGTGCAGAGGGTACAGACTACCCGCAGACCGCCTTCCGGTTGAAATCCGGTGTTCAGGGAGCACAATCGAGACAGATGCGGTGTGACAGGCACTACATCGCACTGCCCTTCCCGCCTGGAGGTGCTTCATGGCGCAGACAGTTCGTTCCCCCGGCAGGCGGCCCGCTCCCGGCCGGGGAGCCGGCAGGCGCCGGGCCACCGGTTCCCTCTTCGCCACGGACGGCAGGCCGCATCCGCGGCAGGAGCTCCTGATGGCGGTGACCGGGGTGCTGGGAATCCTCGCCTTCGTGACGGCGATGTTCCACAGCCTGCACCTGATCAGCTCGTGGGCAGGACTGATCGGCATCCTGACGGGCGCCTACGGGCAGTACATCTCCAAGACCACCTGGGAGCGGTTCGGCCTGATCATGGGCCTCGGCTCCTCCGCCGTCGGCTTCTTCCTCGGCATGGCGCACGGCGGCCTCTTCGGTGGCGTGATCACCTGAGCGGCAGAGCTGCGGCCGGGTCGCCGGCACCCCCCGCGCAGCGCTCCGGCAGGTGGTCCCGGATGGCGGATACCCGGTCCGGTCCCGACGGGCCAGACCGGGCACCCGTCGGTCACAGTAGGCTTCGGCGCGAGAGCCGGAGCCCCTGACCGATGGGGACACACCTGCCGAGGAGCGCCCCGCATGAGCCTGACCCTGAGGACCATCAGCCGAGAGCAGCATCTGGCGTACATCCAGAGTCTGCCCTCGGCCAGTCACTGCCAGGTCCCGGCGTGGGCGGACGTGAAGACCGAATGGCGCTCGGAGAGCCTGGGATGGTTCGACAAGAGCGGTGAGATCGTCGGCGCCGGCCTGGTGCTGTACCGGCAGCTGCCCAAGATCAAGCGCTACCTCGCGTATCTTCCCGAGGGCCCGGTCATCAACTGGTACGCCCCCAATCTGGACGACTGGCTCCGGCCGATGCTCGCCCACCTGAAGCAGCAGGGCGCCTTCTCGGTGAAGATGGGCCCGCCCGTCGTCATCCGCCGCTGGGACTCGGCCGCGATCAAGTCGGGCATCCAGGACCCGGACGTGAAGCGCCTTCGGGACGTGGAGGCCAGCCATATCGAGCCGCGCGCCTTCGAGGTCGCGGACCGGCTGCGGAAGATGGGCTGGCAGCAGGGCGAGGACGGCGGAGCCGGTTTCGGTGACGTACAGCCCCGCTACGTCTTCCAGGTCCCGCTGGCCAACCGTTCCCTGGAGGACGTCCTCAAGGGCTTCAACCAGCTGTGGCGGCGCAACATCAAGAAGGCCGACAAGGCCGGTGTCGAGGTCGTCCAGGGCGGCTACGAGGACCTCGCGGAATGGCAGCGGCTCTACGAGATCACCGCGGTGCGCGACCGGTTCCGGCCGCGGCCGCTCTCCTACTTCCAGCGGATGTGGACGGTCCTCAACAACGAGGACCCCAACCGCATGCGTCTGTACTTCGCCCGGCACAACGGCGTGAACCTCTCCGCCGCCACGATGCTCGTCGTGGGAGGGCACGTCTGGTACTCGTACGGCGCGTCCGACAACATCGGACGTGAGGTGCGGCCCTCGAACGCGATGCAGTGGCGGATGCTGCGCGACTCCTACGCGATGGGCGCCACCGTCTACGACCTGCGCGGCATCAGTGACTCGCTGGACGAGACGGACCACCTCTTCGGCCTGATCCAGTTCAAGGTCGGCACCGGGGGCGAGGCCGTCGAGTACGTCGGCGAGTGGGACTTCCCCCTCAACAAGCTGCTGCACAAGGCGCTCGATATGTACATGTCGCGCCGCTGAGCAGCCACCCATCCCGTTTCAGCCCTCCTCCTTCCGATTCCACCGCAGCCACCAGAAAGGTTCCGGGCCGGCCATGGCGCTCTCCCTCTACGTCGACACCGCGCGCTGGCGGGCGCACCAGAAGTCGGTGCTCGACCAGTTCCCCGGTCTCGTGCCCGTCTGCAAGGGCAACGGCTACGGCTTCGGCCACGAGCGGCTGGCCGAGGAGGCCATCCGCTTCGGCTCCGACACGCTGGCGGTCGGCACCACGTACGAGGCCGCCCGCATCAAGGACTGGTTCAGCGGCGACCTGCTGGTGCTGACGCCCTTCCGCAGGGGCGAGGAGCCGGTGCCGCTGCCCGACCGGGTGATCCGCTCCGTCTCCTCCGTGGACGGCGTGCACGCCCTGGTGGGCGCGCGGGTGGTCATCGAGTGCATGAGCTCGATGAAGCGGCACGGGGTGAAGGAGGAGGAGCTGGGGCTGCTGCACGCGGCGATCGAGGACGTGCGTCTCGAGGGCTTCGCGCTGCACCTGCCACTGGACCGCACGGACGGTTCGGACGCGGTCGAGGAGGTCATCTCCTGGATGGACCGGCTGCGCGCGGCCCGGCTTCCGCTCCACACCATGTTCGTCAGCCACCTGCGGGCGGAGGAGCTGGCCCGGCTGCAGCAGCAGTTCCCGCAGACCCGCTTCCGCGCCCGTATCGGCACGCGTCTGTGGCTCGGTGACCACGAGGCGACCGAGTACCGCGGCGCGGTGCTCGACGTGACGCCTGTCGTCAAGGGCGACCGGTTCGGCTATCGCCAGCAGAAGGCCGCCTCGGACGGCTGGCTGGTGGTCGTCGCCGGGGGGACGTCCCACGGTGTCGGGCTGGAGGCCCCCAAGGCCCTGCACGGCGTGATGCCGCGGGCCAAGGGGGTCGCACGCGCGGGGCTCGCCACGGTCAACCGCAATCTGTCGCCGTTCGTCTGGTCGGGCAAGCAACGCTGGTTCGCCGAGCCTCCGCACATGCAGGTGTCGATCCTGTTCGTGCCCTCGGACGCGCAGGAGCCGAAGGTGGGTGACGAACTGGTGGCCCATCTGCGCCACACGACCACCCAGTTCGACCGCCTCGTGGACCGGTAGGCGCCGGTCAGCCGGAGGCCCTTTCGCCTACCCGGTCCCGTTCGGGGCTCGGCTCTCCGGCCTCCGGGTGTGCGCCGGGGCGCGCGCGGCGCACCATCCGCCCCAGCGACACCTTGTCCGGAGCCCCGTCGAGCACCCCGCCCGACGGGTCGTCCGATCCGTCGCGCCGTACGGGGTCGCGCTCGGGCGTCAGGATGTCCCTGACGATCACGGCGCAGAGGTACAGGGTGCCCAGGAGGTGCAGGACGATCACGACCTGGTAGCCCTCCTGGGGCAGCCCCTGGTGCTTGTCGGCGCTCGTGGTGTACGCGAGGTACAGCCAGATCCCCAGGAAGTACATGACCTCGCAGGCCTGCCAGACGAGGAAGTCCCGCCAGCGCGGCCTGGCCAGCGCGGCCAGCGGGATCAGCCAGAGCACGTACTGCGGTGAGTAGACCTTGTTCGTGAGGATGAAGGCGGCCACCACCAGGAACGCGAGCTGGGCGAACCGCGGCCGGTGCCGGGCTGCCAGCGCCAGGCCCGCGATCCCCGCGCACAGCACGATCATGAGCAGCACGGAGGCCGTGTTCACCGTGTCCACATCGACAGGGCGGCCGGTGCGCTGGGTGATGATCAGCCAGAAGGAGCCGTAGTCGATCTGCCGTTCCCGGCTGAAGGTGTAGAACTTCTTCCAGCCCTCGGGTGCGTACAGCATGACCGGAAGGTTCACCACCAGCCAGGCCGCCGCCGCGCCGAGCAGAGCGGAGGTGTACTCCCGCCATCTCCCTGCCCGCCAGCACAGGACGAGCAGCGGTCCCAGGAGCAGCGCCGGGTACAGCTTCGCAGCCGTCGCCAGGCCGATGAGGATGCCGAAGGCGAGCGCCCTGCCGCGGGACCACATCAGCATCGCCGCGGCCGTCAGCGCGACGGCGAACAGGTCCCAGTTGATCGTCGCGGTGAGCGCGAGCGCCGGTGCGAGGGCGACGAGGAGACCGTCCCAGGGGCGGAGCCGGTGCGTGCGGGCGACGCACACCACGATGATCACGGCGCAGATCATCAGCATGCCCGCGTTGACCATCCAGTACATCTGTTCGTGCTGCTGCATGGAATCCGAGTCGGGCGTCGGCGTCAGCCAGGACGCGACCTGCATGAACAGACCCGTCAGGACGGGGTACTCGAGGTAGTCCATGTCGCCGCTGAGCCGGTCGGCATAGGGGACGAGGCCCTCGGCGAAGCCGCGGCCGAGGTAGAGGTGCGGGATGTCCGAGTAGCAGGCGTGCGTGTACTGCGAGCTGGTCCCGCGGAACCACGCCCAGTCGTAGCAGGGGATCTTCTGCACCATGCCGAGTGCGAACATCCCGATCGCCACGAGCACGATGACCCGTACCGGCGTGAGCGGTCCCGCCCCGAGTCGTGCCCAGCGGCCCACGGGACCGCCGATCAGCTCGCTGCCGGCCGCGGCGATCTCGTCCTGCCGCGTCGGTCGTACGACGGGGCGCTCCTGGTGCACGCTCGTGTCCTCTGCGCTTGGCATGCCGCACATCCTGCCGTACCGGGCTGTGGGTGACACGTGGGCCGCGTACGGGACACGAGAGGGCCGCCGGCACCTGGGGGTGCGGGCGGCCCTCGTCACGCGTGTCCGGCAGGCCTTGGGGGCCCGGGTGGGGTGGGGGCTACCCGCCGCCTCCGAAGAACCCGCCGTTGCCGTTGCCGTTACCGTTACCGCTCGTGGTTCCGGTCGAGCCGTCGGTCGAACCGTCGGTCGTTCCGGTGGTCGTTCCGGTGTCCGTCCCGCCGGTCGTGGTGTCGCCGGTCGTGGTCCCGCCGTTGGTGGTCCCGTCCGTGGTACCGCCGTTGCCGTTACCGTTGGTGGTGCCCCCGTTCGGGTTCTGGCACTCCCAGTCGAACGCTCCGCAGGTCTCGGTCGGTGTGGGGGACACGGAGGATTCGGTGGGCGCCGGCGGGGTGGGTGACTCGCTGGACTGGGACGGCGTGGGGGTCGGGCTGGGCGTCGGGCTGGGACTGACCGCGCCGCCGCCGAACAGCTTCTCCCCGTACGGTTCCGGCTTCGGGAACTTGGCGATCTTCATCCCCTTCACCGCCTCGGCCATGTAGTCGTGCCAGATGTGCGCGGGGAACGAGGCACCGTGGATCTTCGCCTCGCCACCCGTGCCGAACATCTCGAGGAACTCGCGGTTCTTCTTCGTCTCGTCGTCGTCCATCCGGAACATGCTGACGGCCGTGGAGATCTGCGGGGTGTAGCCGACGAACCAGGCCGACTTGTTGCCGTCCGTCGTACCCGTCTTGCCCGCCACGTCGCGGCCGGGGAGCTGCGCGGGCGTACCGGTGCCGTTCTCCACGACGTTCTTCAGGACGTCGGTGACGTTGTCGGCGATGACCCGCTTCAAGGCGGTCTTGGTCACCGTCTCGTGCTGATAGATGACCTCACCCTTCTCCTTGACCTCGGTGACCGAGAAGGGGTCGTTCCGCTTACCGCTGGTGGCGAAGGTGGCGTACGCGCCGGCCATGCGGATGGCGCTCGGCGACGACGTGCCGATGGAGAACGACGGAACCTTCGAATCCGCCATGTACTCGTCGTCACGCAGCCCCGCGGCGACGGCGACGTCCTTCACCTTGTCCGTACCGACGTCCATGCCCAGCTGGACGTACGGGGAGTTGGCGGACTCCTGCATGGCGTACCGCAGGGTGATGTCCCCGTAGGACTTACCGCCGTCGTTCGTCTGCAGCCACTGCTCGCCCTTCTCGTTCTGCCAGACGTCGCCGTTGTACAGCTTGATCTTCAGCTTGTTGTCGCCGTTGTACTGGGCCATGGGGGAGACCGGGGTCCGGTCCGTCTCGCTCTGCTCCGCGGGAAGCTCCGGATCACGCTTCCCGTACTCCATGGCGGCGGCCAGCACGAAGGGCTTGAAGGTCGAACCGACCTGCGCCCCGGTGGCGTCCGCGTTGTTGGTGTAGTGCTTCGTCGCGTCCTGACCGCCGTAGGTGGCGAGGATGGCCCCCGTCTCGGTGTCCACCGAAGCCCCGCCGAACTCGACGTGCGTGTCCTTGTCCGGCCGCTTCTTCGGGTCGATCTTGGCCTTGTACACCTTCGTGACCGCGGCTTCGAGCGCGCTGACCTTGTCCTTGTCGAAGGTCGTGTGGATCTCGTAGCCGCCCTGGGCCAGCTGCCGTTCGGTGATGTTCCGGTCGTTGTGCGCGAGGAAGTACTTCGTGGCCAGGTCCACCAGGTAACCCGTCTGGCCGCCCAGCTTGGCGTCCTTCTTCGGCTCCTGCGGCATGGGGAACTTCGTGTACTTGTCGCGCTCGGCCGCGCTCAGCCGGCCGTCCTTGACCTCTTCGTCGAGAATCCACTTCCAGCGCTTCTGCGCGCGTTCGGTGTTCTTCTCCCGCGTGGCCTGCACCGGGTCCACCTCGGGGGCGCCCGCCGGGTCGTAGTAGCTCGCGCCCTTGAGGAGGCTCGCCAGGAAGGCACACTCGCTCGCGTTCAGCTTCGTGGCGTCCTTGCCGTAGTACGCGCGTGCGGCGGCCTGCAGTCCTGAGGCTCCGCGGCCGTAGTAGGAGACGTTGAGGTAGCCCTCCATGACCTTCTCCTTGGGCACGGTCCTGCCGACCTTGAGCGTGATGAAGAGCTCCTTGAACTTGCGGCTCAGCGTCTGGTCCTGCGTGAGCATCGAGTTCTTCACGTACTGCTGGGTGATCGTCGAACCACCCTGGGTCTCGCCCCCCTTGGCCATGTTCCAGATGGCGCGGGCGATACCCATCGGGTCGATGCCGTAGTCGTCGTTGAACGACTTGTTCTCGGCCGAGATGACCGCGTTCCGCATCTCCTTGGGAATCTGCGCGTAGTCGATGGCCTGCCGGTTGACGGAACCGCCCGTGGCGACCATCTGCGTGTTGTCGGACCAGTAGTAGACGTTGTTCTGCGCCTTGGCGAGGTCCTTCACCTGGGGCGGCACGACGAGGGCATACGCCACGCCGGCCGCGCCCATCAGGAGGCCCAGGAAGCCCAGGCACAGGCCGGAGACCAGCTTCCACGACGGCACCCAGCGGCGTACGCCGTACTTTCCGGCCCGGGGGTAGTCGACGAGGCGCTTCTTTCCGGGGCGGCCGCCCGCACGGCCGCGGCCGTGCCCGTCCGGGCCGCCGGCGTCGCCGCCGCCACCGCGCCGTCTCCCCCCGCCGCCGCCCCGCTGGGCTGCGCGACGGGCCTCAGCACGGCTGCCGTACGACGGTTCCTCGTCGTAGGCCTCTGAGGGTGTTGATGACGTTGCTCTGCGTGACGCACCGTTGCGGCGTCCGGCAGGCTGTTGGGCGGCTCGTCTGGCCGCGGCACGTCCGCCACCTTGCGGTTGCGGCGCTTTGCGACGGTGCTCGCTCATCGAACGACTACTCCTCGGGCAGGCGAGAGCGCCTGGAAGCGGCAGTTGAGTTCCGGTCCCCCCGAATGACGGACAAGCCCTGCGGAAGGCTCACCCGCAGTACATCCGGCAGTCCGCGATGAGTGACGCACGACGGCGTCTCGCGGTTCCCGGTGGTCTGCATCCCGCACAGAGTACGCACGGTCGAAAACCTCCGGAGGCCGAACTTCACCCCAAATTACGCAAGTCACTCGCCGAGAATCTTCGATGTGACGCCGCTCACCCTTCTCCCCCTTGTTGAACATGACGTGTCGATCTATCGTGCTGATGTATCGAGTCGATACATCGAGACGGAACAACGTGGCCGCCCGGGCCCCGCGGAAGCACCCGGCAAAGGAGGAGGCGAAGGTGAGCAGACGCTCCGGCATCCTTGAATTCGCCGTCCTGGGCCTGCTCCGCGAATCCCCGATGCACGGGTACGAGCTGCGCAAACGCCTCAACACGTCGTTGGGAATCTTCCGCGCCTTCAGCTACGGCACCCTCTACCCCTGTCTCAAGACGCTGGTCGCCAACGGCTGGTTGATCGAGGAGACAGGGAGCGATCCGGCACTTCCGCCCGCAGCCGGCCGGGGGGTCGCCCCCGCGTCGTCACTCGCGGGGCGCCGCGCGAAGATCGTCTACCGGTTGACGGCGGAAGGTAAGGAGCACTTCGAGGAGTTGCTCTCCCACACCGGCCCCGACGCCTGGGAGGACGAGCACTTCGCCGCTCGCTTCGCCTTCTTCGGGCAGACGGAGCGCGACGTGCGCATGCGCGTGCTCGAAGGCCGCCGCAGCAGGCTGGAGGAGCGGCTCGAGAAGATGCGCGCCTCCCTGGCCCGCACCCGTGAACGACTCGATGACTACACGCTTGAGCTGCAGCGGCACGGCATGGAGTCCGTGGAGCGCGAGGTGCGCTGGCTGAACGAGCTCATCGAGAGCGAGCGGTCGGGACGGGATCAGCGACGATCCTCGCCCGAGGGTTCCCCTCAGCACGACACATCAGGAGAGACGGGCGGCCTGCCCCGGCACCGGGACCACACCCGGCCGGATCCGTCCGACGACACCAAGTGAAAGCCCCCGCAGACCCGCAAGGCGTCACGGGCAACACCGAGAACACACAGGGAGCAATCGGCATGGGTTCGGTTCGCGTAGCCATCGTCGGCGTGGGCAACTGCGCCGCCTCACTGGTGCAGGGCGTCGAGTACTACAAGGACGCCGATCCGGCCGGCAAGGTGCCCGGTCTGATGCACGTCCAGTTCGGCGAATACCACGTGAGCGACGTCGAGTTCGTCGCCGCCTTCGACGTCGACGCGAAGAAGGTCGGCCTCGACCTCGCGGACGCCATCGGCGCCAGCGAGAACAACACCATCAAGATCGCCGACGTGCCGAACACCGGCGTGACCGTGCAGCGCGGCCACACCCACGACGGTCTGGGCAAGTACTACCGCGAGACGATCGAGGAGTCCGCCGAGGCCCCGGTCGACATCGTCCAGATCCTCAAGGACAAGCAGGTAGACGTCCTGGTCTGCTACCTGCCCGTCGGTTCCGAGGTCGCTGCGAAGTTCTACGCGCAGTGCGCCATCGACGCCAAGGTCGCGTTCGTCAACGCCCTCCCGGTGTTCATCGCCGGCACCAAGGAGTGGGCGGACAAGTTCACCGAGGCCGGTGTCCCGATCGTCGGTGACGACATCAAGTCCCAGGTGGGCGCCACCATCACGCACCGCGTGATGGCGAAGCTCTTCGAGGACCGGGGCGTCATCCTGGACCGCACGATGCAGCTGAACGTCGGCGGCAACATGGACTTCAAGAACATGCTCGAGCGTGAGCGCCTGGAGTCCAAGAAGATCTCCAAGACGCAGGCCGTCACCTCGCAGATCCGTGACCGTGAGCTCGGTGCGGACAACGTCCACATCGGCCCCTCCGACTACGTGGCCTGGCTCGACGACCGCAAGTGGGCCTACGTGCGTCTCGAGGGCCGCGCCTTCGGTGACGTTCCGCTGAACCTGGAGTACAAGCTCGAGGTGTGGGACTCCCCGAACTCCGCGGGGGTCATCATCGACGCCGTGCGCGCAGCGAAGATCGCCAAGGACCGCGGCATCGGTGGCCCGATCCTCTCGGCCTCCTCGTACTTCATGAAGTCCCCGCCGGTCCAGTACTTCGACGACGAGGCCCGCGAGAACGTCGAGAAGTTCATCAACGGCGACGTCGAGCGCTGATCCGGCCGGTCACGGCTTCAGCCTCACCGGGGTGAGGGGCGGCAACGCCCCCACCTCCGCACGCGGGGGGTCCCCGGGCAATCCGCCCGGGGACCCCCCGCGTGTGTGACCCTTGCCCACATGCCTGTCGTGCGTGATCTGGGCGTACTCCTGCGCCTCCGGAACTTCCGTCGCCTTCTCGCCGTGCGGCTCCTCTCCCAGGCGGCCGACGGCGTCTATCAGGTCGCGCTCGCCACGTACGTCATCTTCTCCCCGGAGAACCAGACGACCGCAGGCGCCATCGCCTCCGCCATGGCCGTACTGCTCCTCCCGTACTCGCTGATCGGCCCGTTCGCGGGAGTCCTGCTGGACCGCTGGCCTCGGCGCCAGGTCTTCCTTTACGGAAACCTCCTGCGGGCCGCCCTGGCCTGTTGCACGGCCCTCCTGCTCCTGCGGTCGGTGCCCGAGTGGATGTTCTACGTATCGGCTCTCTGCGTCACCGCGGTCAACCGCTTTGTCCTTGCAGGGCTTTCCGCCGCCCTCCCCCACGTCGTCGACAACGACCGGCTCGTGGTGGCCAACTCGCTCTCCCCGACGGCAGGCACTCTGGCAGCCACCGCGGGCGGCGGCCTGGCGCTGGCCATACGGCTCCTGACCAATGGGTCCGACGCCGCGGTGGTCCTCCTGGGCGCGGTGCTCTACCTGCTGTCCGCACTGGCCTCCCTGTCACTGGCCCGTGAGCTCCTCGGCCCGGATCGCGGCCAGCCCCACGTGCGTCTGCGGGAGGCGCTGGCCACCACCGCACGGGGGCTCGTCGCCGGCTTGCGCCATTTGGCGGAACGGAAGGACGCGGCGCGCGCCCTGGCCGCCATGACGGTGATCCGCTTCTGCTACGGGGCCCTGACCGTGATGCTGCTGATGCTGTGCCGCTACGCGTGGTCCGACGGCGCTTCCGACGGCCTCGCCCTGCTCGGCCTGGCACTGGGAGCCTCCGCCGCCGGATTCTTCATGGCCGCCGTCATCACTCCCTGGGCCGTCGGACGCTTCGGCCGCTACGGCTGGCTGGCGGTGTGCGCAGGCGCGGCGGCCATCCTGGAGCCTGCCCTGGGGCTCGCTTTCGCGCCCGCCCCGATGCTGCCTGCGGCGTTCGTACTCGGGCTGGTGACACAGGGCTCGAAGATCGCGACGGATACCGAGGTGCAGACCTCCGTGGACGACGCCTTCCGCGGCAGGGTCTTCTCGCTCTACGACGTGCTGTTCAACATCGCGTTCGTCGCAGCCGCCGGGATGGCCGCTCTCGCACTTCCGGCGGACGGCAGGTCAGTCGTGGTGGTGCTCACGGTGGCCACTCTGTACGCCGCAGTGTCGGCGGCCATGCTTCGCGGAAGACACGTCAGCAACTCTGAGCCGGACGCCCACCCCGGGGTGTGAACACTGCCGCTTCACCAGGTCGCGCAGTCCAGGCACCGCTCCGGCTCATGGACGAGGGGCGTTGTTTCACGTGAAACAACGCCCCTCGATGCCCGGCCCTGCGGTGTTCATGTTTCACGTGAAACATGAACACCGCAGGGCCGGGCCTCACTGTTGCGCGGCCCACCATCGCTTGAGAGCGGTGACAGCCGCGTCGTGCTCCATCGGCCCGTGCTCCAGCCGGAGCTCCAGCAAGTAGGAGTACGCCATACCGATCACCGGGCCGGGGCCGACTCCCAGGATCTCCATGATCTGGTTGCCGTCGAGGTCCGGACGGATGGAGTCCAGCTCCTCCTGCTCCTGCAGTTGCGCGATGCGCTGCTCAAGGCCGTCGTACGTCCGCGAGAGCGCGTTCGCCTTGCGCTTGTTCCGCGTCGTGCAGTCCGAGCGCGTGAGCTGGTGGAGCCGGTTCAGCAGGGGCCCCGCGTCCCGTACGTACCGACGCACCGCGGAATCGGTCCATTCCCCGTCGCCGTAGCCATGGAAGCGCAGATGGAGTTCCACCAGCTTCGACACGTCCTTGACCATGTCGTTGGAGTACTTGAGCTCGGTCATCCGCTTCCTGGTCATCTTGGCACCGACCACTTCGTGGTGGTGGAACGAGACCCGGCCGTCCTTCTCGAACCGCCGCGTCCTCGGCTTCCCGATGTCGTGGAGCAGGGCCGCAAGACGCAGGACGAGATCGGGGCCGTCCTCCTCGAGGTCGATCGCCTGCTCCAGGACCGTCAGTGAGTGCTCGTAGACGTCCTTGTGGCGGTGATGCTCATCACTCTCCAGCCGCAGCGCGGGGAGCTCGGGCAGCACCCGGTCCGCAAGGCCCGTGTCGACAAGGAGACCGAGCCCCTTGCGGGGGTGCTCGGAGAGGAGCAGCTTGTTCAGCTCTTCCCGAACTCGTTCAGCCGACACGATCTCGATCCGGCCGGCCATGTCCGTCATCGCCGTGACGACGTCCGGGGCGACCTCGAAGTCGAGCTGAGCGGCGAAGCGGGCGGCGCGCAGCATCCGCAGCGGGTCGTCCGAGAAGGAATCCTCGGCCGTGCCCGGCGTACGCAGCACACGCTCCGCGAGATCCTCGAGCCCTCCGTGGGGGTCGATGAACTCCTTCCGGGGCAGGGCGACGGCCATGGCGTTGACGGTGAAGTCACGCCGCACGAGGTCTTCCTCGATCGAATCACCGTAGGAGACCTCCGGCTTGCGCGAGGTCCTGTCGTACGCCTCCGACCGGTAGGTCGTGACCTCGATCTGGTAGCCGTCCTTCTGCGATCCGACCGTGCCGAACGCGATCCCGACCTCCCAGACCGAGTCGGCCCACGGCCGGACGATCTTGAGCACGTCTTCGGGTCGGGCGTCCGTGGTGAAGTCCAGGTCGTTCCCGAGCCTGCCGAGCAACGCGTCGCGGACCGACCCTCCGACCAGGGCGAGGCCGAATCCGGCCTGCTCGAAGCGGCGGGCGAGGTCGTCGGCGACGGGGGACACCCGCAGCAGTTCACTCACTGCGCGGTGCTGCACCTGACTCAGTGCACTGGCGTTGTCTTCGTTGGCGTTCGGCACAACAGAAAAGGGTACGTGCCCCGACCGGCCCGGGCGTCATCGTTTCTCGGGGCCCTGCGAGACTCTCCCGATCATGTGGCACGGTCCCCGGCACTCAGCCGTCGGGCGCATCGTTACCATGCGTGGACGCAGAGACCGGCAAGACCGGTACCAGCTGACGACGACGAGGGACGGATACGCGTGGCCGAGGCGGCAGACTCTCAGGGGATGAATCCCTCCCCTGCCCGCCGGTGGCTCCGGCGCACAGCCTCCTTGATCGTCGGAGTGCCGCTCGTCGCCGGCCTCCTGGCCGGCCCGGCGGCGCCGTCGGCACAGGCCGGCGGCACGGCCAAGGCGCCGACCGGATCCCGTACCGTCGATGTGTCCCTGGACACCCTCGCGCCGAGCGCACCGGTCGAGGGCGACACACTCACCGTGTCCGGCACCCTGACCAACAAGGGCAAGAAAACGATCACGGACGCCGAGGTGGACCTGCGTGTCGGACCGAGGCTCTCCGGCCGGTCCGCGATCGACGAGGCCGCCCGGCGGACCGGTTACCTGCCCGGCAGCGACCCAGCGAAGCTCGGCGGCCCGTACACGGTGAAGATCGCCGAGCTCGCTTCCGGCATAAGCCAGGACTTCACGCTCTCCGTCCCGGTGGACAAGCTGGGCCTGGAGGACGCGGGCGTCTATCAGCTCGGCGTCTCCCTCACGGGCCACACCTCCGACAACGTCTACGACCAGGTGCTGGGCATCCGGCGGACCTTCGTTCCCTGGCAGCCGGAGGACGCCGAGAGCAAGACCGGCCTGACCTTCCTCTGGCCACTGATCGCGTCGGCACACGTCACGGCCGAGACGGGATCCGACGAACAGCAGACGCCTGTCTTCGCCGACGACGAACTCGCCCTCGATCTCGCCCCTGGAGGCCGACTGGAGCAGATGGTCTCCCTGGGCCGTCAGCTCCCCGTGACCTGGGTGATCGACCCGGACCTGCTGGCAGCGGTCGACGCCATGACGAAGAACTATCGCGTGAGGGTCGGTGACACCACCGTCGCGGGTACCAATCAGGCCATCGCCAAACAGTGGCTCACCTCACTCGAAGCCGCGGTCAAGGACGGCAAGGTGGTGGCCCTGCCGTTCGCGGATCCGGACCTCGCCTCCATCGCTCACCGCGGCAAGAACGTGACGGGCACGCTAAGCCATCTGCAGACGGCAACCGAGGCGGCGGGGCTCACGGTGGAGACGGTTCTCCATGTGAAGCCGTCCACCGACTTCGCCTGGCCTGTGAACGGTGCCATCGATCCCTCCATCGTCGACGTGGCCACGTCCGCCGGCGCTCACAAGGTGATCGCCCGTAGCGACAGCCTCGAGGAGACCGGTGATCTTCCCTACACGCCGACGGCAGCGCGTCCCATCGGGGGTGGCACCACGGCAGTGGTCTCCGACCACCGGCTCTCCACCGCGTTCGAGGGCGATCTGTCCAAGGCGGGCAACGCGACGCTGGCCGTCCAGAAGTTCCTCGCCCACACGCTGACACTCACCGAGCAGGCACCGGACCGCGAGCGCAGCATCGTCGTCGCGCCGCAGCGGACCCCCACGGCCGCCCAGGCACAGGCCATGGCCCGCGCCCTGCAGGCGCTGACCGACGAGCACTGGACGCAGCCCCTCGACCTGGTCGCCGCAGCGGCTAAGAAGCCCGACGCACAGGCCACGACCAAGGTGCCGCGGGCTTCCCGGTACCCGAAGAAGCTCCGCAGCCAGGAGCTGCCCAACCAGGCCTTCCAGGACATCAGGACGACGCAGGAATCGCTCAACAGCTTCCAGGTCATCCTCACCCAGCCCGATCGCGTGGTCACGCCGTTCGGCAACGCGATCAACCGCTCGATGTCGACGTCCTGGCGCGGCAGGGCCCTGGAGGCTCAGCGCTACCGTGACGCGGTCCGCGTCTATCTGCGGAGCCTCACCAACGAGGTGCAGCTCATCGCGAAGTCCGACGTCACCCTGTCCGGGCGCAGTGCGACGATCCCCGTGACCGTGCAGAACAAGCTGGTACAGGGCGTCGACCACCTTGTGCTCCGCCTGACGTCGGGCAACGCCACCCGGCTCAACCTCAACAGCGGCGGAGCCGTGGCCGAACAGCCGGTCCGGATCGCCGGCGGTCACAGCCAGTCGGTGAAGTTCGACGCCTCGGCCAATGCCAACGGACAGGCCCAGGTCACCGCCCGCCTCTTCACCCAGGACGGAACGCCGTACGGCGAGGAGATGACCTTCACCGTGAAGGTCTCGGAAGTCACACCCACGGTGCTTCTGGTGATCGCCGGAGGCCTGCTGCTGCTGGTCCTCGCCGGCATCAGGATGTACACCCACCGCAAGCGCACCGCGGCCGCAGGCCCGGCGGAGAACGACCGCGGTGAACCCGAGCAGCCGAGTGACCCGGCGCCGGACACCGGTCCGGAAAGCGGGAACCCGTCGGGCCCGGGTGAGAAAGTGGACCGTTGAGCGATGTCTGTCGTGGCCGGTCGGCCGGGGACAATGAGGTGGGGTTTCGATGAACGCGCCGTACGACGGTGACCGCGGCCAGGGCGCGGGCGGAGCTGGGTCTTCCGGCGGTCCGCCGGTACCACCCGCATCCGGACAGGACGGGGTGACGCCCGACCCGTACCTTCAGCACGCCTACGACCACGATCCGTACCGTGCGCAGGACCTCGCCGCGCAGGACCCGGTGGCCGAGGCCCTCTACGACCGCGCCTCCCATCCCCCCCCGCCCCCGGGCACGTATCAGGAGCCACCGGCGCTCTACCAGCAGCCCCCCGCCGGCCAGTACGCCCCCGACCCCCGCATCTGGGCCCAGACGCCGCCACCGGAGCCCGCAGGTCCCTCACGGCACCTTCCATACGGGGACAACCCGGCGACCACCCAGTACGTCGGGGTGGACGACCTGGTCACCCAGGCCGCCGCCGACGGTGAGCAGCCCGACGCCTTCGCCCACCTCTTCCGTGACCAGGAAGGGTCGGGACGCCCTCCGGTCCCGCCGGCCGAGCCAGCGGTGGCGGCTCCGGCCCCCGTGCCGCCCAAGTCCGGTGGCCGTGCCGCGGGAATACTGAAGTCGAGCGCTCTGATGGCTGCCGGGACCCTCGTGTCCCGGCTCACGGGCTTCATCCGCAGCCTGGTGATCACCGCGGCGCTGGGTGCGGCACTGCTCGGTGACAGCTTCACCATCGCGTACACCCTGCCCACCATGATCTACATCCTCACCGTGGGCGGCGGGCTCAACTCGGTCTTCGTCCCCCAGCTCGTCCGCTCCATGAAGGACGACGCGGATGGCGGCGAGGCGTTCGCCAACCGTCTGCTGACACTCGTCATGGTCGCGCTCGGTGCGATCGTGGCCCTGGCGGTCTTCGCCGCCCCCCTGCTCATCCGCATGATGTCCTTGCCGATCGCGAACGATCCGGCAGCCAACAGCGTCGCCGTCACGTTCGCCCGCTTCTGCCTGCCGACCATCTTCTTCATGGGCATCCATGTGGTGATGGGCCAGATTCTCAACGCCCGCGGAAAGTTCGGCGCGATGATGTGGACGCCGGTCCTCAACAACATCGTCATGATCTTCACCTTCGGCATGTTCATCTGGGTCTACGGCACCTCGGCCGAATCCCGGATGGGCGTCGAGACGATCCCGCCGGAGGGTGTGCGCCTCCTCGGCATCGGCACGCTGCTCGGTCTGGCCGTCCAGGCCCTGGCGATGATCCCGTACCTCCGGGAAGCCGGCTTCCGCTTCCGTCCGCGCTTCGACTGGAGGGGCCACGGGCTGGGCAAGACGGTCAAGCTCGCCAAGTGGACGGTCCTGTTCGTCCTGGCCAACCAGGCAGGCGTGCTGGTCGTCACCCAGCTCGCCACCTCGGCGGGCAAGCTCGCGGACAAGGACGGTTCGGGCTTCCTCGCCTACTCCAACGCCCAGCTGATCTGGGGGATGCCGCAGGCGATCATCACCGTCTCCGTCATGGCCGCGCTGCTGCCGCGTATCTCCCGCGCAGCCCACGACAACGATCCCGGAGCCGTGCGCGACGACATCTCGCAGGGACTGCGCAACTCCGCCGTCGCGATCGTGCCCGTCGCCTTCACGTTCCTGGCGCTCGGCCTGCCGATGTGCACCCTGCTCTACGCCTCGAGCGGTACGGAGGCCGCCCGGTCCATGGGCTTCATCCTGATGGCGTTCGGCCTGGGCCTCATCCCCTACTCGGTGCAGTACGTCGTGCTGCGCGGCTTCTACGCGTACGAGGACACCCGCACCCCCTTCTACAACACGGTCATCGTGGCCGCCGTCAACGCCGCCGCGTCCGCACTCTGCTACGTGGTCCTCCCTGCTCAATGGGCGGTCGTCGGAATGGCCGCCTCCTACGGGTTGGCCTATGCGGTCGGCGTGGGGATCGCTTGGCGACGCCTGCGCAACCGGCTGGGGGGCGATCTCGACGGCGCCCGGGTGGTGCGCACCTACGCCCGCCTCTGCCTGGCCGCGATCCCCGCGGCGCTCCTGGGCGGCGCCGTGGGCTTCGCTCTCCTCGAGGCACTGGGGGAGGGGGCCGGCGGGTCGGTGGTCGCCCTCGTCTGCGGCAGTGTGGTCCTGCTCGGCGTCTTCTTCGTCGCTGCCCGAAAGATGCGGATCGAGGAGCTGAACAGCATGGTCGGCATGGTCCGGGGGCGGCTCGGACGCTGACGGCTTCGCGTGGGGAGGTCGTGAAGGAGGACCGGCCCGCACAACCATCGCTGGGCACCGCGTGTCGTGCATAGCGCCGGAGTGTGGGCACAATTGGCATGACTGTGCAGAGCTGGCTGGCATCGCGCAACGGATGGGGAGGCAGGAACGACGGTGGCGGAACGTAGCACGGCTGCTGTGGATGTGGCCGACAACGACGGCGACAAACCGTCGGCCGCCAAGGCGGACGAGGCCACGCCCGAAGGGACGGCCCAGAACTCCGAGGGCGCGAGCCCGAAGAGCTCGGGCGGCGGACCGACGGGTGCGGGGCCCGTACCGGCAACCCCCGATCTGCACAGTGGTCACAAACTGGCCGGACGCTACCGCCTCGAAGAGTGCGTCACCCGTCTGGACGGGTTCAGCAGCTGGCGTGCCGTCGACGAGAAGCTGCGGCGTGCGGTGGGCGTCCATCTGCTGACCGCCGACCACCCGCGTGCCCGCTCGGTGCTCGCGGCCGCCCGCTCCTCCGCGCTTCTGGGAGACCCGCGCTTCGTGCAGGTCCTGGACGCGGTGGAGGAGAACGACCTCGTCTACGTCGTCCACGAGTGGCTCCCGGACGCCACCGAGCTCACCGCCCTGCTCGCGGCCGGGCCGCTGGAGGCCCACGACGCGTACCAGCTGGTGAGCCAGGTTTCCCAGGCCATGGCCGCCGCGCACCGGGAAGGCCTCGCGCACCTGCGGCTCACTCCCGGCGCCGTGCTGCGCAGCTCGACCGGGCAGTACCGGATCCGCGGCCTCGCCGTGAACGCCGCACTGCGGGGCATCACCGCGGACCAGCCGCTGCGTACGGACACCGAGGCCATCGGCGCGCTCCTCTATGCGGCGCTGACCCGGCGCTGGCCCTACGAGAGCGACGCCTACGGCTTGGCCGGACTGCCCAAGGACCTGGGACTGATCCCCCCGGACCAGGTGCGGGCGGGAGTCCACCGAGGCCTCTCGGAGCTCGCCATGCGGGCCCTCGCCAACGACGGAGCCACCGCCTCACGCCAGGAACAGCCCTGCACCACGCCGGACGAGCTGGCGAAGGCGGTCGCCGCCATGCCGCGCGTCCTGCCCCCGGAGCCTGTCTTCACCGCCCCGCCCGAGTACCGGCGGACGACCTACCAGCAGGGGACCTACGGACGCCCGCCGAACAGCCCGGCCGCCGCGACACAGCCGGTGGTCGTACCTCCGCCCCCGCTCCAGAGCCGTACCGGCAGGGCGCTCAAATGGGCCGTCTCCGCACTTCTCATCGCCGCCCTGGGCCTCGGCAGCTGGCAGCTGGCCGAAACAGTCCTCAACCGCAGCAACAAGTCCGACGAACCCGCGCCCACCCAGTCCCCCGCCGACGGGGGCGACGACAAGAAGCCGGCCGACCTCAAGGACCTCCGCATCGTCGACGCGGAGGAATTCACTCCCAGCGGTTCGGGAATTCAGCAGCAGGCGGTTCCGAACACCATCGACGGCAAGTCGGACACCGCTTGGGTCACTCCCCGGTACGTGGGTTACGCCAACTTCGGCAACCTTGCGAACCGCAAGCAGGGCAGCGGCATAATCGTCGACCTCGGCAGCGCCCAAGACGTAGCCGGCATCGACATCAAGATGTACCGCAGCCAACAGAAGGCCGAAGTGCTGGCGGCAGACGAGGACGCTTCGCAGCCCACGTCGCTGTCCGACTTCCCTCATCGCCTCACGAATCTGGAGACGACAGGGAGCACCGTACATAAGACCCTCACCGAGCCGGTCCGGACCCGCTACATTCTGGTCCGCATCGCGGAGTTGCCACCCGACGGCTCCTCAGGCTTCCGGGGCGGCATCTCGGAGATCTCGGTACTCGGATGAACGAACGGGCCGGCGAGGGAACTCCTTACCGGCCCGTTTTCCGCCGCCGCCTGCGTGACCCCACGCCCGTCTTGTCGCGGTGTCACGGAAGTGGAGCTAGCCCCAGTCGCTCTCCGTGCCGACCATGCCTATGCGCCCGCCGAACTGCACGCACGTGCCCTTCGCGTAGATCGTGACTGGTCCTGCGTACTGACTGCAGAGACCGTAGTCGGACACCTGGGTGCCACCGTTCACCTTGATGGAGACGCCCAGCTGTAGCTTGACGCCGGGATTTCTGGGGATGGCCACGGCACAGTTAGTCGTAACCGCCGTTCGCATACAGATCGAACCAGCCGGTGTCCACGCTCATTCTCTCGATCCTGCTGCCAGGACACAACGCCGCCGCACTTGCCGTACCCGCTCCTCCAACAACGCTCACACCAGGAAGCGTTGCGACTGAGATACTCATGGCCGCAGCCTTCTGCAAGCTAGGCTTCTTCATCTCCAGGCTCTCGTCGGTCGAACAGTGACAGATGGGCCGGCACACCGGTCAGGTCGGCCGTCCAAGATCCATCCGTACGGTCGGACTGTCCGCAGCAAAATCGAGAAGATCCTACGGATCACAGGCAGGCAGGGCCCAGAAGTAGGGAGGGGGACCGTGCATCACTCCGACCCACCCAGCGACCAGGATCTCCTGGCCCAGCACGTGGCAGGCGAACCGGACGCCTTCGGTGAGCTCGTGAGGCGGCATCGTGACCGCCTCTGGGCGGTCGCGATACGCACCCTCGGTGACCGCGAGGAAGCCGCCGACGCTGTACAGGACGCCCTCGTGTCCGCCTTCCGCGCAGCCCACACCTTCCGCGGCAGGTCCGCCGTCACCACCTGGTTGCATCGCATCACCGTCAATGCCTGCCTGGACCGGGCCCGTAAGGCGGCCTCACGCAGAACCTCGCCGGTCGAGGACGCCGAGCGGCTCGAGCAGCTTCTGGAGCCGCACGAGTCCGCCGAGGCTCCCGCCGAGCGGAAGGATCTGCACCGTGAGCTCCTGGCGGCGTTGGCCACCCTTCCCGCCGAGCAGCGCGCGGCACTCATCCTGGTGGACATGCAGGCCTATCCCGTCGCGGAGGCTGCCCGCATCCTCGATGTACCGACCGGCACCGTGAAGAGCCGCTGCGCCCGGGGCCGGGCAAGACTGCTTCCGCTGCTCACCCACCTACGTGACCAAGGAGACGGCGCGGGCAGCATCATGGAAAGGAACCGGACGCACGGGACATCCGTCCCACCGGCGTCAGGACCACGGGATGCAGGCACAAGCGATCCTGCTGCTGTACAGGGTGGAGGTGGGCTCGCATGACATCCACGGCCGACACGGCTCAGCACCCGGACGTCTCGGAGATCTCCGACCTCACCGAAGGTCTACTCTCCCCCTCCCGCTCCGAAGCCCTCCGTCGCCACATCGACGCCTGCGGGCCGTGCGGCGAGGTCCACGACGCTCTGGAGGAGGTTCGCTCCCTGCTCGGCACCGTGCCCGCGGAGGAGCACATGCCCGACGATGTCGCCGAGCGCATCGACGCCGCGCTGGCGGCGGAGACGCTCGCCGACCCTGCGGACGCTTCTCATCATGTTTCACGTGAAACACCCGAGCAGTCTCCGGAGGGAACGGCCTCCGGGCGCCCTCAAGGGCACCCCCGCGGAGCCACCGGCCCTGGTCGGCATACCGCCCGACGTCGCCGGCGCACAGTCGTTCTCGGCACCGCCCTGGGAGCGGCCGTGGTCGGCATGAGCGTCTTCATGCTTCAGTCGGTGCACCAGTCGCCGGAGTCAGCGGGAATGAAGGCCGACCAGGGCCTCAGTGCCGCCTCCGACGAAAAGCGTCGCGAGTTCACCGAAGGCACGCTCGAGGGAGATGTCCACGCCCTGCTGAGCGACACCGACACGAGCGGCACACCGGACGAGCCCTCCATGGACACGAAGTCCTCTCCGCGGAACCTCACCCCCGAGGCCTCGTCGCCCCGCACCCCTCTGCTGACCCCCGCCGTGGACGTGCCCCTCTGTATCCAGCAGGGAACCGGCCGAGAGGCCCCGGCCCTGGCGGTGGAAGAGGGCAGCTACGAAGGAACCGCCGCCTTCCTGGTCGTCCTTCCCCACACGACCGACCCGAGCCGCGTACAGGCCTATGTCGTAGATGCCGCGTGCGTGGACTCCGGGACTGTGGGCAAGGGCCGTCTGCTGCTCGCGCACTCGTACGCGCGTCACTGAGGCGCGACCCCGGACCGGATCCGGTACTTCGGGAATGTGTGCCCCGTAGGATCCGTTGGGTGGGGTGAGAGTCGAGGAACCGACCCCAGGCAGTCTGCAGAGACGAGGAAGAACCCGTGAGCGACGTCCGTAATGTGATCATCATCGGCTCCGGGCCGGCCGGTTACACCGCCGCCCTGTACACCGCTCGCGCGTCGCTGAAGCCTCTGGTCTTCGAGGGCGCCGTCACCGCAGGCGGTGCGCTGATGAACACCACCGACGTGGAGAACTTCCCGGGCTTCCAGGACGGAATCATGGGCCCTGAGCTCATGGACAACATGCGCGCCCAGGCCGAGCGCTTCGGTGCCGACCTCATCCCCGACGACGTGGTCTCCGTCGACCTCTCCGGCGACATCAAGACCGTCACGGACACTGCCGGCACCGTGCACCGTGCCAAGGCCGTCATCGTCACGACGGGATCGCAGCACCGCAAGCTCGGTCTGCCGAATGAGGACGCGCTCTCCGGCCGAGGCGTTTCCTGGTGTGCCACCTGCGACGGCTTCTTCTTCAAGGATCAGGACATCGCCGTGGTCGGTGGTGGCGACACGGCCATGGAGGAGGCAACCTTCCTCTCCCGGTTCGCCAGGTCGGTCACGATCGTCCACCGCCGTGACTCCCTGCGGGCCTCCAAGGCGATGCAGGAGCGGGCCTTCGCCGACCCGAAGATCAAGTTCGCCTGGGACAGCGAGGTCGCCACCGTCCACGGGGACCAGAAGCTCTCCGGTCTGACCCTTCGCAACACAAAGACGGGCGAGACGTCCGAACTGTCGGTGACCGGTCTCTTCATCGCCGTCGGTCACGACCCCCGTACCGAGCTGTTCAAGGGCCAGCTGGACCTCGACGACGAGGGTTACCTCAAGGTCGACGCCCCCTCGACCCGCACCAACCTGACGGGCGTCTTCGGTGCCGGCGATGTCGTCGACCACACCTACCGGCAGGCAATCACCGCGGCCGGGACCGGCTGTTCCGCAGCCCTCGACGCGGAGCGCTTCCTGGCTGCGCTCTCGGACGAGAAGCTCGCCGAGCCGGAGAAGACCCCGGCAGTCTGACCGCCTTCCCCCCTCCACACACCCCACGTAGTTAAGGAGGTCGCCGTGGCCGGCGCCCTGAAGAACGTAACCGACGACTCCTTCGACGAGGACGTCCTGAAGAACGACAAGCCCGTCCTGGTGGACTTCTGGGCGGCATGGTGCGGCCCGTGCCGGCAGATCGCCCCGTCCCTGGAGGCGATCGCGACCGAGTTCGGCGACAAGATCGAAATCGTCAAGCTCAACATCGACGAGAACCCGGCCATCGCTGCGAAGTACGGCGTCATGTCCATTCCGACGCTCAACGTGTACCAGAACGGCGAGGTCGCCAAGACCATCGTCGGTGCCAAGCCGAAGGCCGCGATCCTTCGCGATCTCGAAGCCTTCATCGGCGAGTAGGACGGCACCGCACACTGTTTCACGTGAAACGGGCCCACCCGGAGGGTGGGCCCGTTTCGTTCCGTCCGCAGGGACCTGTCCCCCTCTCGCGATCAGAGGGGACGTAGCGCTGGTTCCTTCTGTACCGCACCGAGCAATCTGTCCAGAGCCAGTTCGACGTCCTCTTTCCAGGAGAGCGTCGTACGCAACTCCAGTCGCAACCGTGGGTACACCGGGTGGGGACGCACCGTCTTGAATCCCACCGCCAGCAGATGGTCGGCGGGCAGTACACAGGCAGGCTCTTTCCAGCGGGCGTCACCGAAGGCCTCGATGGCTCTGACGCCCCGCCGCAGGAGATCCTTGGCGACCGTCTGCACCATCACCCGCCCCAGCCCCTGCCCCTGGAACCCGGGCGAGATCAACGCGGTGATGAGCTGGACAGCATCAGGAGACACGGGGCTGGTGGGAAACGCCATGGACCGCGGCACATATGCGGGCGGTGCGTAGAGGACGTAGCCGGCCGGGACATCGTCCACGTAGACGACCCGCCCGCAGGAACCCCACTCCAGCAGAACAGCGGAGATCCACGCTTCTTTCTCCACCTCAGGCCTGCCGGCCTTTACCGCTGCTTCCCCGCTGACCGGATCAAGTTCCCAGAAGACACACGAGCGGCATCGCCGGGGGAGATCCGGAAGGTTGTCCAGTGTGAGCGGTACGAGCCGACGCCCCATGTAGGCGGTTCCTCACTTCCTTCGCCCGCCGCATCCCGTGCGGCTGCCAGCGCACTCCGTTCTCGGAACAGGCTGCCGACGAAGCCCCCGACAGCACCAAGCCCCAATCCAACTGTCACCAGGTGGCTGCGATTCACTGATCGCACGGCCCCCGCCTCCTCTGAGGTACATCACGGTGGTGGAAACGCCATACCAGAACGCATCGTATCCACCCAGACATGATGCGGACACCGAGGAAATGCAAAGGGCGGGCCGTGTTCCGGAAACTTCTCCGGCACAGGGCCCGCCCTACGGCCTCCTCGGAAGGCTCAGCTCTCGTCCTCGCCCTGCTCCTCCGAGAGGCTCCGCTCCAGCACTCGCCCCTCGCCCGGAGCCAGGCTACCGAGAATCCGGTCCAGATCCTCCATCGAGGCAAACTCGACGACGATCTTTCCCTTCTTCTGTCCGAGGTCGACTTTCACCCGGGTCTCGAAGCGGTCCGAGAGCCGGGAGGCGAGATCAGTGAGGGCCGGCGAGACGCGGCCGCCCGCCCGGGGACGCTTCGGCTTCACCGAACTCGTGGGCTCGGAGCCCAGCAGACTCACGATCTCCTCGACCGCGCGCACCGAAAGCCCCTCCGCCACGATGCGGTGGGCCAGCCGGTCCTGCTCTTCCGAGTCGTCCACCGACAGCAGCGCCCGTGCGTGGCCTGCCGAGAGAACACCGGCCGCTACCCTGAGCTGCACCGGCGGAGAGAGTCGCAGCAGACGCAGAGTGTTCGAGACCTGAGGGCGGGAACGGCCGATCCGGTCCGCCAGCTGATCCTGTGTGCACTGGAAGTCCTTCAGCAGCTGGTCGTACGCCGCCGCTTCCTCCAAGGGGTTCAGCTGGGCCCGGTGCAGGTTTTCCAGGAGCGCATCGAGCAGGAGCTTCTCATCGTCCGTGGCACGGACGATGGCCGGAATGCGTTCCAGGCCGGCCTCGCCGCAAGCCCTCCACCGACGCTCACCCATGATGAGCTCGTAGCGGTCGTCGGCCACCTTGCGGACGACCACGGGCTGGAGAAGACCGACCTCCTTGATGGAGGTCACCAGCTCCGCCAGAGCGTCCTCGGCGAAAACCTCACGAGGCTGCCTTGGATTCGGCGTGATCGAATCCAGCGGCACTTCGGCGAAGTAGGCCCCGGCGGAGTCGGTCGAGTCGGCAACGATCTCGAGCTCGGCCGGGGGAGAACTCGGCTCCGGCACCAGCGGACCGGACGGGAGACCGGCCACCCCACGGTCAGCGGTCATCAGGGCCGAGGCCGCCGGACCCGAGGGGGGAGCGGCCGCCTGCTTCTCCGACGGAGCGGCGGGGATCAGTGCACCGAGCCCACGCCCCAGCCCTCTACGACGCTCACTCACTGCATGCCCTCCGTGTTGCTCTGCTGGCTGTTGTGCATGCCCGTGTGGGGCTGCTGCGCCTCATAGTGCATCCCCACGCCCCTCAGGGCGATCTCACGGGCCGCTTCGAGGTAGGACAGTGATCCGCTGGATCCCGGATCGTAGGTCAGCACGGTCTGCCCGTAGCTCGGTGCCTCGGAGATGCGTACGGACCGCGGGATGCTCGTCCGCAGCACCTCCTTGCCGAAGTGGCTGCGAACCTCCTCCGCCACCTGAGAGGCGAGCCTGGTACGCCCGTCGTACATGGTGAGGAGGATCGTCGAGACATGGAGATCCGGGTTCAGATGTCCCCGCACGAGGTCGACGTTGCGCAGCAGCTGACCCAGGCCCTCCAACGCGTAGTACTCGCACTGAATCGGGATGAGGACTTCGGCCCCGGCTACAAGCGCGTTGACCGTCAGCAGCCCCAGGGACGGCGGGCAATCGATGAGGATGTAGTCCAGAGGCTGCTCGTAGGCCTGAATGGCCCGCTGAAGCCGGCTCTCCCGCGCTACCAGCGACACCAGCTCGATCTCCGCACCGGCGAGATCGATGGTGGCCGGCGCACAGAAGAGACCCTCGACGTCCGGAACGGGCTGGACCACCTCGGAGAGCGGCATGCTGTCGACCAGCACGTCGTAGATGGAGGGAACGTCCGCGTGGTGGTCGATCCCCAGAGCCGTAGAGGCGTTCCCCTGCGGATCAAGGTCCACCACCAGGACGCGCGCCCCGTGCAGCGCGAGCGAAGCGGCGATATTGACCGTCGAGGTGGTCTTGCCGACTCCGCCCTTTTGGTTGGCAACCACCATCACGCGGGTCTGCTCAGGCCGAGGCAGGCCCTCACCGGCGCGGCCGAGGGCCTCAACTGCCAGTTGGGCCGAACGACCGATGGGTGTGTCGTCCATCGGAGGCGGCGTTTCACGTGAAACACCGTCCCCCACGGACTCGGTACGGGGACCGGGGACCGGATCGGTCATCGGTCCCGCGATATTGGCGTCGGACCGCAAGGATTCACTCTCCTCGACTTCAGGCTCGCAATGAACAGAGCCTGCCATGCTTTCGGGGTTGCGAACCAGCGAGGCCGACTCTTCTGTGGATGAATCCACTTCTGTGGACAACTCGGTAACCCTTACGGGCCTGCGGTCGCGCGGCGATGCCGCCGCACGACCGCGGTCGATAATTCCCTGCAGCAGAGAGCGACGTTTCACGTGAAACACGATGCCCCTGGAGCGACGCGCCGACGTTTCGACACTCCGCGAAGGTCACATATAGCCGCACGCTCCGCACGCACGGGCAAAACGCCGCATACGGAATGAATACGAAAAAGGGCGCGCCGATGGCGGCGCACCTCAGGCCTGGCGACGCCGGCGCGTCCGTCCCACGCGCGCAGCCTTGGCGCGCTTTGCGGCGAACCTCACACCACCCGGGCTCTCCCCGACCACCACGCGCACCACGGTGGACGCAGGCTCGACCAGCCCCTCACCCACGTGAAGCACCTCGGTCTCCACCACACCGAGCTTGCTCAGCGCGGCACGAGCACCCTGGATCTCCTCCTCCGCGGTGTCTCCCTTGAGAGCCAGCATCTCGCCGTACGGACGCAGGAGAGGTACGCCCCAGCCGGCAAGGCGATCGAGGGGAGCGACGGCCCGAGCCGTCACCACATGCACCGGCTGCAGGGATCCGAGGACTTCCTCGGCCCGGCCGCGTACGACCGTCACGTGGTCCAGGCCGAGCAGCTCGACGACTTCCTGGAGGAAGTTCGTACGACGCAGCAGCGGCTCCAGCAGCGTGATCTTCAGGTCGCGGCGCACCAAGGCGAGGGGAATCCCGGGCAGGCCCGCCCCCGACCCGACATCGCACACCGTGACGCCGTCAGGAACCACTTCGGAGAGCACGGCACAGTTCAGCAGGTGGCGCTCCCACAGCCGCGGCACCTCGCGGGGGCCGATCAGCCCCCGCTGGACCCCGACGTCCGCGAGCAGTTCCGCGTACCTGACAGCCATGGGAAAGGACTCACCGAATACCGCTTGCGCCTCCTTGGGCGCCTGAGGGAGCTCTGCTGCCTCGCTCACGAGGACCGTCCTTCCGTACCGCACTAGCGCACTGTGGGTGGCTGACTATCAAGCTGACAACGATCGGCCCCGTCTGCGGACAGACGGGGCCGACAGTACAAGGGTCCGGTCAGGCCGGAAGAACAACGACGAAGCGCTGCGGCTCCTCGCCCTCCGACTCACTGCGCAGGCCCGCCGCCGCCACGGCGTCGTGCACGACCTTGCGCTCGAACGGCGTCATGGGCTCCAGCTTCACGGGCTCACCGGAGCTCTTGACCTCGTCGGCGGCCTTCGCACCCAGGGCGGCGAGCACTTCCCGCTTCTTGGCACGGAAGCCGGCGATGTCCAGCATCAGGCGGCTTCGGTCACCGGTCTCCCGGTGCACTGCCAGACGCGTGAGCTCTTGGAGCGCCTCCAGCACCTCGCCGTCGCGGCCCACAAGCTTCTGCAGGTCACGCGGCGAGTCACTGATGATCGACACCGCGGCCCGGTCCGCCTCCACATCCATGTCGATGTCACCGTCGAGGTCGGCGATGTCGAGCAGACCTTCGAGGTAGTCGGCCGCGATCTCCCCCTCCTGCTCGAGGCGGGTGAGAGTGTCGCTGCCCTCAGCGGCCGTGGTGATGGTGCCGTCCGTCACGGATGGACTCCTTCTTACTTCTTGGACGGGTGCTTGGGCCGCTGCGGGCCCTTGCGCTGTCCGGGCTTGGCTTGGCGTGAGGAGCCGGACGCGGTGGGCTTGCCCGCCGGCTTCGGCTTGTCGTCCTGCGATGCGTCCTGCTTCTCCAGCGAGGTCTTGGGCTCCGAGCCGACAGCTCCGGAATCCTTGGCGGCTCCGGAGTCCTTGGCCGCACCGGGCTGCGTCGCAGCGGTCTGACGCTTCGACTTCGTCTGGCGCTTGGGCTGCTGCCGCTTGGCCGCGGCACCGCCCTCGGCTTCGGCCACAGCCGTCTCGCTCTTCGCCACCGTGCCGTCCTCCTGGGCGGCGAGACCCAGCTTGGCCAGACCGGTGATGAACTTGCGCTCGATGTCGTTGCGGTCGGGCCCCTTGGCGACGATCCGCTTGACGGTGTTGCGCCTCGTCCTGCCCCGCACCTCACCATGAGCGGTCACGCTCTTCAGCAGACGTCCCAGGTACTGGTCCTGCGCCTTGCTGCCCGGCGTCGGGTTCTGGTTGATCACATACATCTGCTGGCCCATGGTCCACACGTTCGTGGTCAGCCAGTAGACGAGGACACCGACGGGGAAGTTGATACCCATGACGGCGAAGATCACCGGGAAGATGTACATCAGCATCTTCTGCTGCTGCATGTACGGGGTCTTCACGGTCAGGTCGACGTTCTTCGTCATCAGCTGGCGCTGCGTGAAGAACTGGGACGCGGACATCATCACGATCATGATCGCGGTGACGACGCGGACGTCGGTCAGCGAGGCACCGAGCGCCGCGACCTTGTCCTGGCTGTCCATGAACTTCGCGGCCAGCGGAGCTCCGAAAATGTGCGCCTGACGTGCGCTGTCGAGCAGCGGCTGGTCGATGACGCCGATCGTCTTGCCCGAGGCGATGGCCGAGAGCACGTGGTACAGAGCGAAGAAGAACGGGGACTGCGCCAGGATCGGAAGGCACGAGGAGAGCGGGTTGGTGCCCGTCTCCTTGTACAGCTTCATCATCTCTTCGGACTGGCGCTGCTTGTCGTTCTTGTAGCGCTCCTGGATCGCCTTCATCTTCGGCTGGAGCACCTGCATGTTGCGGGTGGACTTGATCTGCTTGACGAACAGCGGGATCAGACAGATCCGGATCAGGACCACCAGGGACACGATGGACAGGCCCCAGGCCCAGCCCGTGTCGTCACCGAAGATCGCTCCGTACAGCGAGTGGAACTGGACGATGACCCACGAGACAGGTGTGGTGATAAAGCTGAACAGACTGGCAATCGTGTCCACTAATCAGGCTCCTTGAGCATTGGACGAGGTCTCTGTGGCCGGGCTCAGGGGTTCGCAGGCCGACCCCCCGGCAGGCACATCGGCGGCGGAGTCCCCGCCCTTGCCACCACGCACACGGCTGCGCAGCAGTTCGTGCCAACGCGGACGTGTACGCGGCGGCACGTGATCCACACCGCCGGGTGACCACGGATTGCACCGCAGGATGCGCCAGGCCGTCAGCGCCGTTCCCTTGATCGCTCCGTGCCGGTCGATCGCCGTATATCCGTAGTGGGAACACGACGGGTAGTAGCGGCAGACGGGCCCGAGAAGCGGGCTGATCGTCCACTGGTACAACTTGATGAGAGCCAGCAGCGGGTACTTCATCGGATGCCACCTCCCAGCAGCCGCTCCAGAGCGGCGTCCAGGTCTCGGGCCAGCTGTGCATGATCGGCGTCGCCCGATCCGGGCAGCGCTCGTACGACAACAAGGCTACCGGGGGGCAGCTGAGCGAGCCGCTCGCGGACGAGGTGACGAAGCCTTCGCTTCACCGCCGTGCGAACGACTGCTCCGCCCACTGCTTTGCTGACGACGAAACCCGCACGTGACGGGGGAGCACTCTCCCCCGTCACGTGCGGGTCCGTGGCACCGCTGCGTAGATGTACGACGAGGAGCGGGCGGCCGGCCCGACGCCCTCGGCGTACCGCGGTCGCGAAGTCCTCGCGCCGCCTCAGCCGATTCTCGGTAGGCAGCACGTCATGACCTGACGGCGATCAGGCGGAAAGGTTGGCGCGACCCTTGCCACGGCGGTTCGCGAGAATCGCGCGGCCGGCACGGGTACGCATACGCAGCCGGAAGCCGTGGGTCTTGGCGCGGCGACGGTTGTTCGGCTGGAAGGTGCGCTTGCTCACTCGGGGGCTCCAGAAATGATTCGTGTGTTGGCGGGACATCGCCTGGCTGTCACCGTGCGCCCACGAGGAACTCGCGTAAACGCCTTAGTGCACCGCTTCACAATCACAGATCGTGATCTTTGCCCATCGGAGGCAGGCGGCAGCAGCCATCGACAACTCGACCTGGCCACGGTACGCGCGGCCGCGCCGTCCGGTCAAACCCGCTCCACGACGCCCTGTGCTGTACACAGCCTGTGGACAACGACTTGAACCGTGCGGGTCGGCCTGACTACCGTGGCTGAACTCCGGTTCCTTTCCTTCCCCCCTGCCGGGCCTCACCCGACCCGACCCATCCCGTCCCGAGAACCACACATTCGTGGGACATGCGAGAGAGCGTGCCTTGTGGCTGATGTACCTGCCGATCTTGCCGCAGTGTGGCCACGCGTGCTGGACCAACTCCTCGGGGAGGGTCAGCAGGGCATCGAGCCGAAGGACAAGCAGTGGATCGAGCGCTGTCAGCCGCTGGCCCTCGTCGCCGACACCGCCCTGCTGGCCGTCCCCAACGAGTGGGGAAAGCGGGTGCTGGAGGGCAGGCTCGCGCCGCTCATCAGCGAGACGCTGACCCGTGAGTGCGGGCGCCCGATCCGGATCGCGATCACGGTCGACGACTCCGCGGGCGAGCCTCCGTCCCCGCCGGCGCCCCCCATGCACCCGTCGCACCAGGGCCAGCAGTCCCACCGGTACCAGGGACCGCAGCGCGACGAGCCTCTTCACAACGACGGGTACGACGGATACGGCCACCGGCCTGCCGACGACGGCATGCCGACGGCCCGCCCGGCCTACCCCGACTACCAGCAGCAGCGGCCGGAACCCGGTGCCTGGCCCCGCGCCCAGGAAGACCTCTGGCAGCCGCGGCACGGCGGGTACCAGGACCGCGATCCGTACGCGAGCGCGCGCCCGCAGCAGCCGCAGCACGACTACCGGACGCAGCCACCCGAACACCAGGGGTACGAGCTCCAGCGCGACGGGCGTGACCGGCACGAACTGCAGGAGCAGCCGCCGCACCGCCAGGGCGGCACCGGCAGGCCCGGAGGCGGCGGCCCCATGGGGACGAACTCCGCGCCCGCGCCGGGAACCACCGAGCCGCACGCCCGGCTCAATCCGAAGTACCTCTTCGACACCTTCGTCATCGGCGCGTCCAACCGCTTCGCGCACGCCGCGGCCGTCGCCGTCGCCGAGGCGCCGGCCAAGGCCTACAACCCCCTCTTCATCTACGGGGAGTCGGGGCTCGGCAAGACCCACCTGCTCCACGCCATCGGGCATTACGCCCGTAGCCTCTACCCGGGTACCCGGGTGCGGTACGTGAGTTCGGAGGAGTTCACCAACGAGTTCATCAACTCGATCCGCGACGGCAAGGGCGACACCTTCCGCAAGCGCTACCGCGACGTGGACATCCTCCTGGTGGACGACATCCAGTTCCTGGCGAGCAAGGAGTCGACGCAGGAGGAGTTCTTCCACACCTTCAACACGCTCCACAACGCCAACAAGCAGATCGTTCTCTCCTCGGACCGGCCGCCCAAGCAGCTCGTGACACTCGAGGACAGGCTGCGCAACCGGTTCGAGTGGGGTCTCACCACCGACGTGCAGCCGCCGGAACTGGAGACGCGCATCGCGATCCTCCGCAAGAAGGCGGTGCAGGAGCAGCTCAACGCGCCGCCGGAGGTACTCGAGTTCATCGCCTCACGCATCTCGCGCAACATCCGTGAACTGGAGGGCGCGCTCATCCGCGTGACCGCCTTCGCGAGCCTCAACCGGCAGCCGGTCGACCTCGGACTGACCGAGATCGTGCTCAAGGACCTGATCCCCGGCGGGGAGGACACCGCTCCCGAGATCACCGCGCCGGCCATCATGGCGGCGACTGCGGACTACTTCGGGCTGACGGTGGAGGATCTCTGCGGCTCCTCCCGCAGCCGGGTCCTGGTGACGGCCCGCCAGATCGCGATGTACCTCTGCCGCGAGCTGACGGATCTGTCCCTGCCGAAGATCGGGGCGCAGTTCGGCGGCCGCGACCACACCACCGTGATGCACGCCGACCGGAAGATCCGCGCACTGATGGCGGAGCGGCGCTCCATCTACAACCAGGTCACCGAGCTCACCAACCGCATCAAGAACGGCTGACAGGCCCGCACGCCCCCGGACGCACGCCCGCTCCGCCGCTCCGGCGGACGACCGGCGGAGCGGCATCCGCCGGAGCGGACCGGCACACCCGAGAACGCGCACCCAGCGCCCCGCGAGGACCGAGCGAGTCCTCGCGGGGCGCTTTTCGTCGTCGGGAAGCCGCTCAAGACAGTCCGAAGCCGTCCGGAGACTGCCCGGCCTCCTGACGGAGACGGCCCCGGCCACGTCAGGAGGCGAGTCGAAAGCGGCCCCGGGTGGGCTCCGCCGGAAGCCCGGCCACCGTTGCGAGGAGCGCGGCCGCAGCGAGCACGAGTCCTCCGGGAGAGCTCAAGAGCGTCGGCGCGAAGCACGGAGCACCTCTCCGGGCCCGCCGCGCAGTGCCCCGAAGCGGTCCGGCTGTTCGAATACTCGCCGCGCGTCGGCCCTTCTCCACAGAGAGGTCCGGAATTTGGCGTCCACAGCCTGGGGACTGAGAAGTTGTCCAGATTGCATCCACAGGGCCCGCTGCCGATACTCCATCAGGCCAGGTCACATGGGTGGGGATTTGTGGTCAACGATGATCCACAGGCTGTGGACAGATTTTTCGTCCACAGGGCTCGGACGATGTTGTCCACCGCCCGCCCACAGGCCCGTCCGCGTTGTCCCCAGCTTCTCCACACCCCTGTCCACTGTTCGGCAACCCGACACCGCCTTTCACTGGCGGGAGTGAAAGGCGTCACACCAAGACGCCGGGTTGGGCTGTGGGGAACGTGGGTAAAGCTGGGGACAGCCCTGGGGAGAAGTCACCCCCACCTGTGCACCGGGTGTGCAGAACTTTCGCGTGTCCACAGAAGCGCTTAGTTGTCCACCGGTTCCACCCACAGGGTCGGTGGACAAAAAACCGATGCTGACCTGTGCAAACGACGTTATCCACGGTTTCCACAGGGCCTACTACTACTACCACTCAGAGTTAGCCAGGAATCCGCTTCGAAGTGGGGCCTGTGCACAACTCGAGCCGCGAGCTCCGCGGGCCTCATGTCGCGACTTGACCCCGAGCAGCAACGAGTGTCGGTGCCGTACGTCAGACTGGACCCCGGCGGCCACCCCAGCCCGACGGCAGGGAGCCCCCGACCAGACGACGAAGGCCAGCAGGGCGAGCGAGCAACAGCAGGAGGCGGTTCCGGTGAAGATCCGGGTGGAGCGCGATGTACTCGCGGAGGCGGTGGCCTGGGTGGCCCGCAGCCTTCCGGCCCGTCCGCCGGCGCCCGTGCTCGCGGGCCTTCTGCTGAAGGCTGAGGACGGCGCTCTCAGCTTCTCGAGCTTCGACTACGAGGTGTCGGCCAAGGTCTCCGTGGACGCGGAGATCGAGGAGGACGGCACGGTGCTGGTCTCGGGCCGGCTGCTCGCCGACATCTGCCGCGCCCTCCCGAACCGGCCGGTGGAGATCTCCACCGACGGTGTGCGGGCCACCGTGGTCTGCGGCTCCTCGCGGTTCACCCTCCACACACTGCCTGTGGAGGAGTACCCGGCCCTGCCCCAGATGCCGACCGCGACCGGCACCGTTCCCGGTGAGGTGTTCGCCTCCGCGGCGGCGCAGGTCGCCATCGCCGCCGGCCGGGACGACACCCTGCCCGTCCTCACCGGTGTGCGCATCGAGATCGAGGGCGACACGGTCACCCTCGCGTCCACCGACCGCTACCGCTTCGCGGTCCGCGAGTTCCGGTGGAAGCCGGAGAACCCGGACGCCTCCGCCGTGGCCCTGGTGCCGGCCAAGACGCTCCTGGACACCGCCAAGGCGCTCACCAGCGGTGACACGGTCACCCTCGCGCTGTCCGGCTCCGGAGCCGGCGAGGGCCTCATCGGCTTCGAGGGCGCCGGCCGGCGTACGACCACGCGGCTGCTCGAGGGCGACCTGCCCAAGTACCGCACCCTGTTCCCCACCGAATTCAACTCGGTGGCCGTCATCGAGACCGCGCCGTTCGTCGAGGCCGTGAAGCGCGTGGCCCTGGTCGCCGAGCGCAACACCCCGGTGCGGCTCAGCTTCGAGCAGGGAGTGCTGATCCTGGAGGCCGGTTCCAGCGACGACGCACAGGCTGTGGAGCGGGTGGACGCCGTGCTCGAGGGCGACGACATCTCGATCGCCTTCAACCCGACGTTCCTGCTGGACGGTCTCAGCGCGATCGACTCCCCGGTCGCCCAGCTGTCCTTCACGACGTCGACGAAGCCGGCCCTCCTCAGTGGCCGCCCGGCCGTCGACGCCGAGGCGGACGACGCGTACAAGTACCTGATCATGCCGGTCCGCCTCTCCGGCTGATCCGGCGTTCGTTCCTCTGCGGCAGTTCCCGGCGGGCCCGTTCAGCGCGGAGCAGGCCCGCCGCCCTGCCCCCGGCCGGGCGTAGGCTCGGACCTGGGTACGAATCGGCACAACGCTTAAGGAATCTCTGATGGAGCTCGGTCTCGTCGGCCTCGGCAAGATGGGCGGGAACATGCGCGAGCGCATCCGCCGCGCAGGCCACACCGTCATCGGTTACGACCGCAACCCGGACGTCGCCGACGTCCACAGCCTCGAAGAGCTCGTGGGCGCGCTCGAGGGCCCGCGAGTCGTGTGGGTGATGGTCCCCGCCGGTGCCGCGACCCAGTCCACCATCGACGAGCTGGCCGAGCTGCTCTCCCCGGGTGACGTCGTCGTGGACGGTGGCAACTCCCGCTGGACCGACGACGAGAAGCACGCCGTCGAGCTCGGCATCAAGGGCATCGGCTTCGTCGACTGCGGCGTCTCCGGCGGTGTCTGGGGCCTGGAGAACGGCTACGCGCTGATGTACGGCGGCGACGCCGAGAACGTGGCGAAGGTCCAGCCGGTCTTCGACGCGCTCAAGCCCGAGGGCGACTTCGGCTCCGTGCATGCGGGCAAGGTCGGTGCCGGTCACTTCGCCAAGATGGTCCACAACGGCATCGAGTACGCCATGATGCAGGCCTACGCCGAGGGCTGGGAGCTCCTGGAGAAGGTCGACTCCGTCACGGACGTGCGCGAGGTCTTCCGCTCCTGGCAGGAGGGCACGGTCATCCGGTCCTGGCTGCTCGACCTGGCGGTCAACGCGCTGGACGACGACGAGCACCTCGACCAGCTCCGCGGATACGCCGCCGACTCCGGCGAGGGCCGGTGGACGGTCGAGGCCGCCATCGACAACGCGGTACCGCTGCCGGCGATCACCGCATCCCTCTTCGCCCGATTCGCCTCGCGGCAGGACGACTCGCCGCAGATGAAGATGATCGCCGCGCTGCGCAACCAGTTCGGCGGGCACGCGGTCGAGAACAAGAAGTAGTACGCACCACAGCGGCACACAGCAGAGCACGAAGTCGGGAAGGTCGGCGACCATGCACGTCACGCATCTCTCGCTGGCCGACTTCCGCTCGTACGCCCGGGCCGAGGTTCCCCTCGACCCGGGCGTCACCGTGTTCGTGGGAGCCAACGGCCAGGGCAAGACCAACCTCGTCGAGGCCGTCGGATATCTCGCGACCCTCGGCAGCCACCGGGTGTCGTCCGACGCGCCCCTGGTGCGGATGGGCGCCGAGCGGGCCGTCGTACGGGCCGCGGTGACCCAGGGCGAACGCGCGCAGCTGATCGAGCTGGAGCTCAATCCCGGCCGGGCGAATCGGGCCCGGATCAACAGGTCGTCGCAGGTCAGACCTCGTGACGTCCTGGGCATCGTACGGACGGTGCTGTTCGCCCCGGAGGACCTCGCCCTGGTGAAGGGCGATCCCGGTGAGCGGCGGCGTTTCCTCGACGAACTGATCACCGCGCGCTCCCCCCGCATGGCAGGGGTCCGGTCCGACTACGAACGCGTCCTGAAGCAGCGCAACACCCTGCTGAAGTCCGCGGCGATGGCCCGCAGGCACGGCGGCCGGTCGATGGACCTGTCCACGCTGGACGTGTGGGACCAGCACCTGGGCCGGGTCGGGGCGGAACTCCTCGCGCAGCGTCTCGATCTGATCGCCACCCTGCAGCCGCTGGCCGACAAGGCCTACGCGGACGTCGCCCCGGGCGGTGGCCCGGTGACGCTGGAGTACCGCAGTTCGGTCGGTGCGGGGATGGATTCGGCCCGTACCCGCGAGGAGTTGTACACGCACGTCATGGCGGCGCTCGTGGAGGCCCGCAAGCAGGAGATCGAGCGGGGCGTGACGCTGGTCGGCCCGCACCGTGACGATCTGGTGCTCGGCCTGCGGGGCATGCCGGCCAAGGGGTACGCGAGTCACGGCGAGTCCTGGTCGTACGCGTTGGCGCTGCGGCTGGCCTCGTACGACCTGCTGCGTGGCGAGGGCAACGAGCCGGTGCTCGTCCTGGACGACGTGTTCGCCGAGCTGGACGCGCGCCGACGCGAGCGGCTGGCCGAGCTGGTGGCCCCGGGCGAGCAGGTGCTGGTGACCGCCGCGGTCGACGACGACGTCCCCGGCATCCTGGCGGGCGCTCGGTACGCGGTCGCCGAAGGTGCGGTGGAACGGCTGTGAGCGGACCGGACGAGGCACAGCGGGTCCTGCCCGGCCCCGCCGGGCCAGCGACGGGGCCCGGCCCGGGTGCGAAGCAGCCCGAGGTGTCCGGCGTCGATCTGGCCCGGGTGGCGCTGCGCGCGGCGAAGGAACAGGCACGTGCGCGGGGCGCGGCGGCACAGCAGAAGAGGCAGGCGCGGCGGGGCGGCGGGCTGCGCTCGGGCGCCCGGTCCGACGGCCGTGATCCGCTGCCCCTGGGCTCGGCGATCAACCGGCTGATCACCGAGCGCGGCTGGGAGACCCCGGCGGCGGTGGGCGGCGTGATGGGCCGGTGGCCGCAGATCGTGGGGGACGACCTGGCCAAGCACTGCGTGCCCCTGCGCTACGACGAGGACCCCGCTCAGCGCGTCCTGACGGTGCAGTGCGACTCGACGGCGTGGGCGACGCAGCTGCGTCTGCTGGCTCCGCAGCTGGTGGCCCGGCTGAACGCGGACCTGGGCCACGGAACCGTGCGGATGATCAAGGTGAACGGCCCGGGCGGACCGCAGCACAGATTCGGTCCCTTGCGGGCGCCGGGAAGCAGGGGCCCCGGAGACACCTACGGCTGAGGAAACCGGCCCGCCGGGGCCAGCCGGGCCGGTGCAGGTGCCTGTTTCCGGCCCTCGGCCACCGCTGTGCGCCGACTCCCCGGTGGGCGTTCCGCCCTGTTGTGTCCTGGTCGGATGACCACCCCGCAGCTCCTTTTTGTGTGGTTCTGTCTGATTTTGGCCCGGGCGGGTGAGGTGAGGCGTCCCTCACCGTAGCCGGAGGTTGACAGCTCGAAGCGCTCAATGCCCGTGTGAGCCTCCCGGGGCCCCGTCCCGCATATGGGGAGTCGTCAGCCGCTCATCCAGGGCGGCACATGCGGACTCAGGTACCGGCAAACCCCCATTCATGTCGGCGCTACCGGTAGACTGATGGAAAATCCCGCTTCCGGGCGGGAGTCGTCGATACAAGCCGAACGACGCAGCCGCTCCCGCTTGTCCGGAGAACGGCCTGTGCTGTGCCAGAAAGGGCGCTTCGTGGCCGATTCCGGCAACCCCAACGAGAACATCCCCTCCACCGCCGGTGAGCACGGCGAGGTGACCGCCTCGTACGACGCCAGCGCGATCACGGTCCTCGAGGGCCTGGACGCGGTCCGCAAGCGACCTGGCATGTACATCGGCTCGACCGGTGAGCGCGGTCTCCACCACCTCGTGCAGGAGGTGGTGGACAACTCGGTCGACGAGGCGATGGCCGGGCACGCGGACACCATCGACGTCACGATCCTCGCCGACGGCGGGGTGCGCGTGGTCGACAACGGCCGCGGGATCCCGGTCGGCATCGTGCCGTCCGAGGGCAAGCCGGCCGTCGAGGTCGTGCTCACCGTCCTGCACGCGGGCGGAAAGTTCGGCGGCGGCGGTTACGCCGTCTCCGGTGGCCTGCACGGCGTCGGTGTGTCCGTCGTCAACGCCCTGTCCACACGGGTCTCCGTCGAGGTCCGCACGGACGGCTACCGCTGGACCCAGGACTACAAGCTCGGCGTCCCGACCGCCCCGCTGGCCCGTCACGAGGCCACGGAGGAGACGGGTACGAGCGTCACCTTCTGGGCCGACGGCGATGTCTTCGAGACCACCGACTACTCCTTCGAGACGCTGTCGCGGCGCTTCCAGGAGATGGCGTTCCTCAACAAGGGCCTGACCCTCAAGCTCACGGACGAGCGCGAGGAGGCGAAGGCCACGGCGGGCGCGGACAGCGCCGAGGTGGTCGACGTACCCGACGAGGAAACGACCCGCACGGTCACGTACCACTACGAGAACGGCATCGTCGACTTCGTCAAGTACCTCAACTCCCGCAAGGGCGACCTGATTCACCAGTCGGTGATCGACATCGAGGCCGAGGACAAGGACCGGCTCCTCTCGGCCGAGATCGCCATGCAGTGGAACACGCAGTACACCGAGGGGGTCTACTCCTTCGCCAACGCGATCCACACGCATGAGGGCGGTACGCACGAGGAGGGCTTCCGCGCCGCGCTGACCTCCCTGGTCAACCGGTACGCGCGCGACAAGAAGCTGCTGCGCGAGAAGGACGACAACCTCACCGGCGAGGACGTCCGCGAGGGCTTGACCGCGATCATCTCGGTCAAGCTGGGCGAGCCGCAGTTCGAGGGCCAGACGAAGACCAAGCTGGGCAACACGGAGGCCAAGACCTTCGTGCAGAAGGTCGTGCACGAGCAGCTCACGGACTGGTTCGACCGGAATCCCAACGAGGCCGCCGACATCATCCGCAAGGGCATCGCGGCGTCGACCGCCCGCGTGGCGGCCCGCAAGGCCCGGGACCTGACGCGGCGCAAGGGGCTCCTGGAGAGCGCCTCGCTGCCCGGAAAGCTGAGCGACTGCCAGTCCAACGACCCGACCAAGTGCGAGATCTTCATCGTCGAGGGTGACTCCGCCGGTGGTTCGGCGAAGTCCGGCCGTAACCCGATGTACCAGGCGATCCTGCCGATCCGGGGCAAGATCCTGAACGTCGAGAAGGCGCGGATCGACAAGATCCTCCAGAACACCGAGGTCCAGGCGCTCATCTCCGCCTTCGGCACCGGGGTCCACGAGGACTTCGACATCGAGAAGCTCCGCTATCACAAGATCATTCTGATGGCGGACGCCGACGTGGACGGCCAGCACATCAACACCCTGCTGCTGACGTTCCTGTTCCGCTTCATGCGGCCGCTGGTGGAGTCCGGTCACGTGTACCTCTCGCGCCCGCCGCTCTACAAGATCAAGTGGGGCCGGGACGACTTCGAGTACGCGTACTCGGACCGTGAGCGTGACGCCCTGGTGGGGCTGGGCAAGCAGAACGGCAAGCGGATCAAGGAAGACTCGATCCAGCGCTTCAAGGGCCTCGGTGAGATGAACGCCGAGGAGCTGCGCATCACGACGATGGACCAGGACCACCGTGTCCTCGGCCAGGTCACGCTGGACGACGCGGCGCAGGCCGACGACCTGTTCTCGGTGCTGATGGGCGAGGACGTCGAGGCGCGGCGCTCGTTCATCCAGCGCAACGCCAAGGACGTCCGCTTCCTCGACATCTGAGTCGGCCGCACAAGCAAGCCGCAGCTCGAAAGGACTTTGACCAGAAATGGCCGACGAGAACACCCCTGTGATGCCCGAGCAGGAGCCCATCGTTCCGGGCGTGGGCATGCGTGTCGAGCCCGTCGGGCTCGAGACGGAGATGCAGCGCTCCTACCTCGACTATGCGATGTCCGTCATCGTCTCGCGTGCGCTGCCCGACGTGCGGGACGGCCTCAAGCCCGTCCACCGCCGGGTGCTGTACGCCATGTACGACGGCGGCTACCGGCCCGAGAAGGGCTTCTACAAGTGCGCCCGCGTCGTCGGTGACGTCATGGGTACGTACCACCCGCACGGCGACTCCTCGATCTACGACGCGCTCGTGCGACTGGCGCAGCACTGGTCGATGCGCATGCCGCTGGTGGACTCCAACGGCAACTTCGGTTCTCCGGGCAACGACCCGGCCGCGGCGATGCGGTACACCGAGTGCAAGATGATGCCGCTGTCCATGGAGATGGTCCGGGACATCGACGAGGAGACCGTCGACTTCCAGGACAACTACGACGGCCGCAACCAGGAGCCGACGGTCCTGCCGGCCCGGTTCCCGAACCTGCTGGTCAACGGCTCGGCGGGCATCGCGGTCGGGATGGCGACGAACATCCCGCCGCACAACCTGCGCGAGGTCGCCGCCGGCGCGCAGTGGTACCTCGAGCACCCGGAGGCCTCGCACGAGGAGCTCCTGGACGCCCTGATCGAGCGGATCAAGGGTCCGGACTTCCCGACGGGCGCCCTGGTCGTGGGCCGCAAGGGCATCGAGGAGGCGTACCGCACGGGCCGTGGCTCGATCACGATGCGCGCGGTCGTCGCGGTGGAGGAGATCCAGAACAGGCAGTGCCTGGTCGTCACGGAGCTTCCGTACCAGACCAACCCCGACAACCTCGCGCAGAAGATCGCCGACCTGGTGAAGGACGGCAAGATCGGCGGGATCGCGGACGTGCGGGACGAGACGTCCTCGCGCACCGGTCAGCGTCTGGTCGTCGTGCTGAAGCGTGACGCGGTCGCCAAGGTCGTGCTGAACAACCTGTACAAGCACACCGATCTGCAGACGAACTTCGGCGCGAACATGCTGGCGCTCGTCGACGGGGTGCCGCGCACGCTGTCGATCGACGCGTTCATCCGCCACTGGGTGACGCACCAGATCGAGGTCATCGTCCGGCGTACGCGGTTCCGGCTGCGCAAGGCCGAGGAGCGGGCGCACATCCTGCGCGGCCTGCTCAAGGCCCTGGACGCGATCGAGGAGGTCATCGCCCTCATCCGCCGCAGCAACACGGTGGAGATCGCGCGGGAGGGCCTGATGGGCCTCCTGGAGATCGACGAGATCCAGGCCAACGCCATTCTGGAGATGCAGCTGCGCCGGCTCGCCGCGCTGGAGCACCAGAAGATCACCGCGGAGCACGACGAACTCCAGGCGAAGATCAACGAGTACAACGCGATCCTGGCCTCGCCGGAGCGGCAGCGGAAGATCGTGAGCGAGGAACTCGCGGCGATCGTCGACAAGTTCGGTGACGACCGGCGTTCCAAGCTGGTGCCCTTCGACGGCGACATGTCCATCGAGGACCTGATCGCCGAGGAGGACATCGTCGTCACGATCTCCCGCGGCGGCTACGTGAAGCGCACGAAGACGGACGACTACCGCTCGCAGAAGCGCGGCGGCAAGGGCGTGCGCGGTACGAAGCTGAGGGAGGACGACATCGTCGACCACTTCTTCGTGTCGACGACCCACCACTGGCTGCTGTTCTTCACGAACAAGGGCCGGGTCTACCGGGCCAAGGCGTACGAGCTGCCGGATGCCGGCCGGGACGCGCGCGGTCAGCACGTGGCGAACCTGCTGGCCTTCCAGCCGGACGAGCAGATCGCGCAGATCCTGGCGATCCGCGACTACGAGGCCGCGCCCTACCTGATCCTGGCCACGAAGGGCGGTCTGGTGAAGAAGACCGCGCTCAAGGACTACGACTCCCCGCGCTCGGGCGGTGTCATCGCGATCAACCTGCGGGAGACGCAGGACGGCGGCGACGACGAGCTGATCGGTGCGGAACTCGTGTCGGCCGATGACGACCTGCTGCTCATCAGCAGGAAGGCACAGTCGATCAGGTTCACGGCGACGGACGATTCGCTGCGTCCGATGGGCCGCGCCACCTCGGGTGTGAAGGGCATGAGCTTCCGCGAAGGAGACGAACTGCTCTCCATGAATGTTGTCCGGCCCGGTACGTTCGTGTTCACTGCCACCGACGGCGGATACGCGAAGCGGACCGCCGTCGACGAGTACCGGGTCCAGGGTCGTGGCGGTCTGGGTATCAAGGCCGCGAAGATCGTGGAGGACCGGGGATCGCTCGTCGGTGCGCTGGTGGTGGAGGAAACGGACGAGATCCTCGCCATCACGCTCGGCGGTGGTGTGATTCGCACGCGAGTCAATGAAGTCAGGGAGACGGGCCGTGACACCATGGGCGTCCAACTGATCAATCTGGGCAAGCGCGATGCCGTCGTCGGTATCGCGCGCAACGCCGAGGCCGGTCGCGAGGCCGAAGAGGTCGACGGGACCGATGAAGCCGAAGGCGCCACGGTCGAGGCCCATGCCGAGAGCGTGGTCGAGGGCACAGTCGAGGGCATGGAGCCTTCGGCCGGGGAGCACGAGGAGTAGAGCGTGAGTGGAGCCACGGGCGCAGGTTCGGCCGCTTCCGGAGCCGGTGCGAACGGCGCCCGTGGCCCTGCCACGGACTCCCAAGGGGGCACTGTGACGGACACTCGGGGACCTCAGCCCCAGTACGAGGGCTACGCGACCGGGCCGCTGCCCGGCGAGCGGGAGCCGGCAACGGGTCAGGCGGGGCCCTACCACCCGCCGCAGGCGTACCCGTCCCCCGCCGGGGGCGGCACGCAGGGTGGCGGCACACAGGGCGGAGCACAGGGCGTGAGCGGTGTACAGGCGACCCGGTTGCCCCGTACGGGGGCGCGGACCACTCCGCGTACGCGAAAGGCCCGTCTGCGGGTGGCGAAGGCCGATCCGTGGTCGGTGATGAAGGTCAGCTTCCTGTTGTCCATCGCGCTCGGCATCTGCACGGTGGTCGCGGCCGCCGTCCTGTGGATGGTGATGGACGCGATGGGCGTCTTCTCCACCGTGGGCGGCACGATCAGCGAGGCCACCGGTTCGAACGAGAGCAACGGATTCGACCTGCAGTCGTTCCTCTCGCTTCCCCGGGTCCTCATCTTCACGTCGGTCATCGCCGTGATCGACGTGGTGCTGGCCACCGCGCTGGCTACTCTGGGCGCCTTCATCTACAACCTGTCGGCGGGCTTCGTGGGCGGTGTCGAGCTCACGCTGGCCGAGGACGAGTAGGGCACCGGGTATCGATTTTGGGACTGGCCCCGACGTGCGCTAATCTTCAGAAGTCAGCGCAGCAGCGCGGCGGGGCTATAGCTCAGTTGGTTAGAGCGCATCCCTGATAAGGATGAGGCCACAGGTTCAAATCCTGTTAGCCCCACCAGCACGAAGGCCCCTCACCGGTAACGGTGGGGGGCCTTCGGCGTTCCCGCGGCAGCGCGCGGGGCGCGGGGCAGATGGGCTGGGGGCGCCGTGCTGGGGGTGCGGGTGGCTCGACTGGCGGGGAGGCGCGGGCCGTGTACGGCCTCCTGAAACGCGCGTATCGCCCCTGAGGCGCGTTCAGGGGCGGTCGTTGTCGTGCGGTCGCGGGAGCCGGACGCGGGGTGGTGCGGGGGCATGGAAAAGGCTCCCGCCGGTGGGGAACCGGGCCGGGAGCCTGGAGGTCGTCAGTGGCTCTCTCACGGCGGGAGCGGGGAGGAGTCCCCGGCCGGAGTGCCGCCGTGGGTGGAGCGGGTGGCGTTCGTCATGTGCGCGGTGTCCGTGGTGTCGGCGGACAGTTGGCGGGTGGCCGGTGAGGAACCGTGGGCCTCGGCCCGGATCCGCTGCTTCATCGTGGGCGGCAGTGCCCTGTCACGCGGAAGGGTCCATCGCACCGACGGGGTCGTCGCGGTTGCGGCGGCCGCCCCCGTGTGTTCGTGGGTCACGACCGCCGGCTCCGTGGCCGTGGCCTGGGCGGTGGTGGCGAAGCCCAGCGCCGCGAGGACCGCGAAGAAGGCGGTGACGAAGGCGGTCCAGATGTTCTTGACCTTGAAGGCGCTCATGGCCCCTCACTTTCCGATGGTCCGGTCTGCTTACCTTTCCGATGATGTGGATGTGCCAGGCGGATCCGGGGACCGACGCCCCTCCTGCGCCGATCTTCGGATGAACACCACTCGTATGGTTCAACCGGCCCGGAAAAGCCGCTCCGGAAGTCGCCGGGGGCCCTCCCGGGGGTCTTCCCGGGGGTCTTCGCGGGGTGCCGGCGAGGCCCCGGAACGGGGTGGTGGCCGGGGCCCGGGGAGGTCACCGATCGGTATCGGCCGGTGTGTATAGTCGGGCCGCAGAAGTCCCTTACGTCAAGGAAAGACGAGGTCGCGCGGTGAAGAAGCTTCTCCTGGTCGCACTGGCCGCCATCGGCGGGCTCCTCGTGTACCGCCAGATCCAGGCGGATCGCGCCGAGCAGGATCTGTGGACGGAGGCGACCGACTCCGTGCCCGCAGGTTCGGGTGTGTGAGACGGAACAGTCCGACGCGGGCCCCGGTCGCCGAGCGGCCGGGGCTTCGTGCTGTCCGGGCCCGGGCCGGTCTCCTGTTGCGGGACCGTGAGGGCTGTGCCGACGGGTTCGCCGCCGTGAATCAGCGGGGCGCGGGGTAGCCGGGTGCGGGGACGCGGCCGGGTGGACGCGCTCGGCCGGACCGGCGGCGCGGGACGTCCGCGGGCGGCCCCGGGCGTGAGGGCCCCCGGCGTGGTACGGGAGGCCGCCGGGCGCCGGTTGCCGGACGCGTCAGGCCTGGGTCAGCGCCCAGATACCCACGGCGAAGCAGACGAAGGCCACGAGCAGTACCGGGATCGCCACCTTCGGGGGCGGTCCCGTACGCGTGACGGGGGAGGTGCGTGGTACGCGGCCCGGCGGGGCGGCGGCGGCCGTCCCCGGGGGAGGTGCCGCAGAGTGGTGCGCCCCCGGGTGAGGCGCCTGCGGATGGGGCGCCTGCGGATGGGACGCCTGCGGGTGCTGGGCGGTGTAGGCGCGGGTGGGAGGCGTCCCGTACGGGACCGGGGCCGTGGGCGCCTGGGCGAGGGCCGAGGCGTCGGCGGGCACCGCGGTGGCGGGGTGGGGCGGCGGAGGTCCGTATGGCTGCCCGGCTGGCGGGGGCGCGGACTGCTGTGCCGGCGGCACCAGGTGAAAACTGCCCGTCTCGGACATCGACGGGGTGTGGGGGGCGGGCAGTTGCCGTCCGCCGTCCCGAGGCTCCGGTGTGCGATGGGGCGCCGGAGTGCCGTGGACATCCGGGGCGGTCCGAGGGCGCACCGCCGCCTGCGGACCGTGCACGGGGCCGTCGGGGCCGAACCCGGCGGGCAGGGGGCCGATCTGGTCGAAGATCTCCACCGGCTCGTCCTCGGCACCGGTCTCCGGCAGCATCTCGACGGCGGTGGTCAGGGCCTTGCGCGCACCCGTGGCCGTACGGAAGCGGGCCTGCGGGTCGGGCTGCAGCAGCCCGGCGATCACCTGCCACAGGGGCTCAGGGACGCCCTGGGGTGCTCCCGGGGTGCCGTGTGCGGCGAAGTACTCGACGAGCGCCTGGCCGTCGGGCTTCTGCCCCCGCAGCAGGTAGAGCGCCACCAGGCCGACGGCGAACAGGTCTGCGGGGAAGTCGGGCTCGGCGCCCATCATCTGCTCGGGGGCGAAGTAACCGGGCGTACCGACCACGTAGTTGGTGTCGGTCAGGCGCGGTTCACCCTTGCGCAAGGAGATGCCGAAGTCGGACAGGCGCAGATGCGGTCTGTCCGTCCCGGTGGCCTCCATGAGGATGTTGGCGGGTTTGATGTCGCGGTGCACGACGCCCTCCGCGTGCACCGTCGCCAGTCCGGAGAGCAGCTGGTCGAGCAGAAGGCAGACGAAGCGCGGGGGCAACGGCCCGTAGTCGCCGATGACATGAGCCAGCGAACCACCCCTGACGAGATCCATCGTGAACAGGACCTTGTCGTCGTCCGCCGCCCAGCTGGCCGGCGCCAGGACGTGCGGGTGCTCGATCCGCAGCGCCTGCTCACGGACGAAGCGCAGCAGGGTGTGCGCGTCGCTCTGCTGCAGGACCTTGGCGGCCACGTACCTGCGGCGGCGGTGGTCCCAGGCTCGCCATACGGCGCCCACCCCACCGCGCCCGACCGGGTCGACCAGTTCGTACCGGCCGGCGAAAACCTCACCCATCGCGCTGCGCCCGCTCCCCGTTCCGGTGTCGGCTCGTGGCCCGGTGCCGGCGGACTGCCGGGTCCTGTCGCGCAGGACCCCGCACCGGTTCGTACGGCGTCCGAGCCGGACGACGTGCCTAGCTCTGGTGGCCCTCGTAGTGTGCGACCGCCTCCGCGGTGCGTCCGGCGCCGTACACCCTGAGGAACTCTGCCAGTTCGGGGTGGGCCGGCGCGAGGGTGTCAGCCGCGTCGATGATGTCCCCTGCCGCGGCGACCGACCGCAGCAGGGACTGGATCTCACGGACGACGCGCCGCACGGTGGGTGCTCCGCCGGTGCTGGTGGTCTGGCCGGTGCCGGTCAGCACGGAACCCCCCTGCGACTTCTTGATCTCTTCCATCCGGTCGGTGGCCTCACCCGCGCTTATGCTCCCGTCCGCCACCTGCCCGGCGAGCTCCTGGAGGGCCTGGACCCGCTGGACGACCGCCGGGTTGCCGATCTTGGCCCGCTGGCCGCTCATCAGCTGGGACAGCATGGGCGCGGACAGCCCGAGCACCGCGGCGAGGCGTGCCTGGTTCAGCCCGAGGTCGTCGATCAGCCTGCGGAACAGCGCACCCAACGGCTCCCCGTACCAGCTGCGCTGGAGCTCCCGGGCTCTAGCCGTTGCCTCTTGCTGCGCTGCGTCCATTGCGTCTCCCCTTGGCTGCTGCTTCGCTGCTGCGAACCTCGTCGTGCATCTTACGGAGACCGGTTACGGACGGGGACCCCCAATCCTTTTGCAGGATTCAGGGGGTGACCCGGTACTCTGTTCTGCGACGGACGCCGCGACCCGGATGTGGCCGGTGGTGTCCGCGTATCGGGGCCTTAGCTCAGTTGGTAGAGCGCTGCCTTTGCAAGGCAGATGTCAGGAGTTCGAATCTCCTAGGCTCCACCTCACGGAACCCCTCCGAGCTGCGGAAACGCGGTCGGAGGGGTTTTTCGGTCCCGGCTCTTCCTGCTGCCGCGTCAGCACCGCGGAGAGGGGGAGGCTCGCTCAGAGCGTGCTGTCCGCCTTCAGGGAGTCGAGCCAGCGGGTGAGGCGAGCGCCCTGCCTGGCCATGATCTCCGGGTCGCGCAGGGCGTTGGTCAGGAGTGACATGCCCTGGTAGGCGGCGACGAGGGTGACGGCCAGGTCCTCGGGGTCGCGCAGGCCCATTGCCCGGAACTGGGCCTCGGCCCACTCCAGCAACTGCCTTATCACGCCTCCGACTTCGAGGTCGAGAGCGTCGTCGCCGCGTTTGTCGAGTTCGACGGCCAGGGTGCCGGTGGGGCATCCGTGGCGGGCCGCAGTGTCGCGGCGGCCGACCCAGGCCTCGACCAGGCCCTTCAGGCGGTCGCGCGGGTCGGGCAGTTCGTCCAGCCGGCCGGTGAGCTCGGTCAGGTGGGCGGTGTGTTCCGTCAAGGCGGCCTTGACCAGGTCGTCCTTGGTCTTGAAGTAGTAGTAGACGTTTCCGACGGGGACCCCGGCCGCGCCCGCGATGTCGGCCAGAGTGGTGCGCTCGACGCCCTGTTCGTGCAGGACCCTCGCCGCTGCCGCCGTCAGCCGGCGGCGCTTGTCGGTGCCCCGGGGGCGGCGCTTCTCTGAGTCAGTCACCCGACTCACTATAGGCACCGGTCCGGGGTGTCGTGCTACGGTCCTACCAAGTCAGTCAACTAACTAACACAGGGGGCAGCATGATCGTGGTGACCGGTGCGACCGGAAACGTCGGACGGACCGTGGTGCGCCTGTTGGCCGGGGACGGCGAGCAGGTGACGGCGGTGGCCCGGCGGATCAGCGGGGCCGACGTCCCGGACGGCGTGCGGGCGACCCCCGCGGACCTGGCCGATCCGGCGAGCCTGCGCCCCGCGCTGAACGGTGCGGACGCGCTGTTCCTCCTGGTGGCGGGTGAGGATCCCGAGGGCGTCCTAGCCGTGGCACGCGAGGCCGGCGTCCGCCGGGTGGTTCTGCTCTCCTCCCAGGGCGTGGGAACCCGCCCGCAGGCGTACCGGCATCCGGCCCTGTTCGAGGCCGCGGTGGTCGGGAGCGGACTGGACTGGACCGTCCTGCGGTCGGGAGGCATGGCGTCCAACGCGTTCGCCTGGGCGGAGCCGGTCCGCACGCACCGGACCGCGGCGGCGCCCTTCGGCGATGTGGCGCTGCCCTTCGTCGACCCCGACGACGTGGCGGCCGTGGCCTGCGTCGTCCTCCGCGCGGAGGGTCACAAGGGTGCGACGTACGTCCTGACCGGCCCGGAGCCCGTCACGCCGCGGCAGCGGGCCGCCGCGCTCGCCGACGCGCTCGGCGAGCCCGTCCGCTTCGTCGAGCAGACCCGTGAGGAGGCACGTGCCCAGATGGCGAGGTTCATGCCGCCCGCCGTGGCGGAGGGGACCCTGTCCATCCTCGGTGACCCCACCCCCGACGAGCAGCGGATCAGCCGGGCCGTCCCGGACCTCCTCGGCCGTCCCGCCACCGCGTTCGCGCAGTGGGCGCGGCGCAACGCCGCGGCCTTCCGCTGACCCCGGAGCCCGGGCCGCGGAGGGTCAGGTGCCCTGACTGCCGCGCAGTTCCTCCACGGCCGCCCGTGCCGCGGCGCCGATCACCGCGTCGGCGCGCGGCAACTTGGTGTCGGCACGGGCCGCCTGGGTGAAGACCACCGCGGTGTAGGTGCTTCCGTCGGCCAGTTCCACGACGCCCGCTTCGTGGCGCAGCGAGCCGAAGGTGCCGGTCTTGCCGTAGACGGTGACGTCGTCGTACGGGAATCCGGAGCCGAGCCGGTGGGTCCACGCCTGCCTGCGCATGACCTCGCGCATGAAGGCGCACCGGTCCTCGGAGGCGGCCCGATCCGTCCAGATGGCGCGCAGCAGCCGTGCCATGTCCGCCGGTGTCGTCGACGCCTTGGACGCCGGGTCGTAGACGCCCGGGGGCGCGACGACGTCGTTGTCCGCCACGTGGGCCAGCGCCGCGTCCAGGGAGGGGGCACCCGTCTCGGCGACCAGCCGGCTGAACGTACGGACGACTCCGCCGCGGATGTGGGTGTCGGGCAGTCCCAGGTCGCGGCACGTGGCGTCGACCGCGTCCGGGCCCACGGCACGGAGCACGGCGTGGGCGGAGGTGTTGTCGGAGATGGTCATCATCAGGATCACCATGTCGCGCAGCGAGAGGGTGACGGGGTCGCGCAGGACGGAGAGACCGGTCGGGCCGGGCACGCGCTCGTCCGGCCCCAGCGTGAGCCGCCGGCCCGGGTCGATCCGCCCGGCGTCCGCGAGCCGGCAGAACGCGGCCATCAGGGGCACCTTGTAGACCGAGCTCATGGGCAGCCGGTCACCGGGGTCGATCGTGACCTGGGCGGACGGCCGGTGCAGGTCCGCCACGTGCAGCCAGCCGCGGACGCCCGCGTCGTCGAACATGCCGCGGATGACGCGTTCCACGCCGCCGCCCCGCCGGGCCCCCCTCACGGTGCCACCTTCCGGGTCAGGGCTTCCTCCAGCAGGTGCGCCGTCCCGGCGGTCTCCTCGGCTCCCGGGCGGCGCGGGTCCCAGGCCACCCGCAGCCGCAGGGGCAGTGGTGGGTCCGTCGTCGCGCGCCGCTCGACCCCGGAGGCCGTCAGGCCCGCGTCGGCCGTGACGAGTACCGCCTGCCCCGCCGCCACGAGGGCGAGGCCTGCCCGCTCGTCGGACACCACCACGGTCTCCACCCGGCGCCCCCGGCCGGCCAGGGTGTCGATGAACAGGTCGTGCGCGGCGGGTGCCTCGGCGCGGGGGCGTACGGCGACGGGCAGACGTGAGGCCGGCACTGCGGCGGTGTCGCCGTGGCCGGCGGGGGTGAGGGTCCACGTCGGCAGCAGGATCACCCGGCCGGCGGCGAGACCGTGCAGCACGGAGGGATGCAGGATCACGGCGATGTCGAGCCGCCCGGCCGCGATGTCGCTGAGCAGCGTGGCGGTCGGCGCCGTCACCATGCCGATACGGCTCCGCCCACCGGCCCGTACCGGTGCGGCGGCCACGTCGGCCGCCAGGGCCGTCGGCACTTCGGGGGCCAGCCCGATCCGCAGGCGCCGGCCGTCGGCCTGCTCCCGTGCACCGGTCTCCCGGAGTTCGGCGAGGGCGGCCAGCGCTCTGCGGGCGTGCGGGAGCAGCAGGCTCCCCTCCTCGGTGAGCGACACCCCCCTTTCGCGGTCGAACAGACGGACGCCGAGCAGGGCTTCCAGCCGGCGCAGCCCCTGGGACAGAGGCGGCTGGGTGATGCCCACCCGCTGTGCCGCGGTGCCGAAGTGTTCCTCCTCCGCCAGTGCGACGAAGATTTCCAGATGCCGTTCGGTCAGCACCGGCCCCCCTGGCATGCGGTGATACGGCCGGTGAATCGGCCTGATGCCGAGATCGTATTCGACATGCGGCGCGGTGGCGGGCTTGACTCCGGAACGGGGCCGTCGCGCCGGCTTCGGGAGGGCCGCACCGGTCCGCCGGCGGGCGCCGCAGGCACCTGCGCCGACGCCGGGGGGCCGTCCCCGGCGAGCCGATCAGGCCCAGATCCGGAACGGAGAGCACCTTGAGACGTACCGACAACCGGAACGGTCCGGCCCCGCACGGGCGCCCGCGGCGCGGGCGGACGGTGTCCGGGATCACCGTGACCCTCCTCCTGCTGGCCGGCGGGGGATACGCCGCCTCCGGCCTCGTGCGCGGCGACGCGAAGGACGACACGGACGTGGCGTCCGCCCATGAGCCCCTGGCGGCCTTCCTCGCCGCGTGGGCCGGACACGACGCGCGGAAGGCCGCGGACTACACGGACACACCCGACGACGCGGCCTCGCTCCTCACGTCGGTACTGACCAACCTCGCCCCCTCCTCGACGACCATCGTCGACGGCGAAGGCCGTAAGGAGGACGACGGAACGGTGCGCTTCCCCTTCACCGTGACCATGGCGGTCCCGGGGGCGGGCGACGTCTCCTGGCGCTCCGGTGCGCAGGTGACCGAGACGTCGGGGACGTGGAAGGTCGCGTTCACCTCGCCGGTGATCCATCCGGAGCTGGAACCGGGGCAGACGCTCGCGTTGAAGAGCGGCGACGGCAGGGCGGACGTACTCGACTCCGCGGGCCGCCCGCTGAAGGCGGACAGCCTCGTCGGGACCGTCGACCCCGTCAGCGGCGAGGGCACGTCAGGTCTGCAGGCCCGCTACGACGACGTCCTGTCCGGCGGCGCGAAGCCCGGCCCGTCGCTGGTGGTGGCGGACCGGCAGACCGGACAGGCGGTCAAGGACCTGACCGAGGCGCCGCCGGCCCAGGGCCGCCCGGTGCGCACCACCATCGACCCGCGCGTCCAGAAGGCGGCGGCCGACGCCCTGGCCGGGGCCGAGGTCAACGCGGCCCTCGTCGCCGTGGATCCGCGCAACGGTCACATCCTCGCCGCCGCCAACCGGCCCGGAGGCTTCAACCGGGCCCTCGAAGGGCGCTATCCGCCCGGTTCGGTCTTCAAGGTCGTCACCGCGGCGGCCCTTCTCAAGGACGGCATACGGCCCGCAGACCCCGCGCCCTGTCCGAAGTTCGCCTCCGTGGACGGTCAACGGTTCGAGAACCAGCAGCAGTTCGAGTTGCCGGCCGGCTCGACCTTCGCGGACGTCTTCGCCCAGTCGTGCAACACCTACTTCGTCGAGGCCCGCGGCCGGCTCTCCGGCACCGCCCTGCACGACGCGGCCCAGGCATTCGGCATCGGCGGCAGCTGGGACGTGGGCACGACCACCTACGACGGCAGTGTGCCCGTCAACACGAGCGACAACGACAAGGCCGCAGCCACCATCGGCCAGGCCCGCGTGCAGGCGTCACCGCTGGTGATGGCGTCGGTGGCGGCCACCGTCAAGAACGGCAGGTTCACCCAGCCCGTCCTGGTGCCGGACGCGGTGGAGAAGAGGTACGAGGCCCCGGCGGCCCTGCGCCCCGAGGTGACGGGCCGGCTCCGCGAGCTGATGCGCACCACGGTGACCTCGGGCTCCGCCCACGCGTTGAAGGACCTGCCCGGAAGCCCGCACGCGAAGACCGGCACCGCCGAGTTCGGCACCGAGGTGCCGCCGCGCACCCACGCCTGGATGATCGGCTACCAGGGCGACTCCGACCTGGCCTGGGCGGTGCTTCTGGAGGACGGGGGCTCCGGTGGCGCCGACGCGGGTCCGGTCGCCGCGAAGTTCCTGCGCTACCTGGCCGACTGACACGACGGGACAGGACCGGGGGAGACGGCGACGAGGACGGCCCAGCCGGAAGGAGACAGGGGACCAGGACGACGGACCCGGCAGCACAGCAGGCAGACCCCACCGAGCAGAGAGCCCCTACCGATGCGCACCCCCACCACCGCCCGTACCGGAGACCCCGCGTCCCGCCGGGCCGCACTCGCCACACTGGCCGGGCTCGCCGTCCTGCCGCTCGCCGGATGCACCGGCGCCCCGGCCACCGCGCCCCCGACGCCGTCCGGCCCGTCGCCGGCCGCCCCCGAGCCCGCCCCGCCGGCCCCGGCCGACCCCCGTGCCCGGCGCGCGTTCGGCGCGCTGGAGCGGGAGTTCGGCGCCCGGCTGGGGGTGTACGCCCTGGACACCGGCAGCGGGCGGACCGTCGTCCACCGGCCCGATGAACGCTTCGCCTACGCCTCCACCTGCAAGGCGCTGCTCGCCGGTGCCATGCTGGAGCGGAACACCCTGCGGCAGCTCGACCGGCTCGTGCGCTACGGCCGTGAGGAGCTCATCAGCAACTCACCGGTCACCGAGCGCCACCTCGCCACCGGAATGACCCTGCGCGAGCTGTGCGACGCCGCGGTCCGCTACAGCGACAACGCCGCCGCCAACCTCCTCTTCCGTGAGCTCGGCGGGCCGGGAGGTCTGCAGGACGCCCTCCGCGCGCTCGGCGACCGGGTCACGCGGTGCGACCGCTACGAGGTCGCCCTCAGTGACGGCGTTCCGGGCGACCCGCGCGACACCAGCACGCCCCGCGCCCTCGCCACCGACCTGCGTGCCTACGTCCTCGGCGACACCCTCCCCGCCGGCAAACGGGCCGTACTGACGGACTGGCTGAAGCGCAACACCACCGGGGACGACACCATCCGCGCCGGTGCCCCCGACGGCTGGCAGATCGGGGACAAGACCGGCACCGGCGGTTACGGCACCCGCAACGACATCGCCGTCGCCTGGCCCCCCGGCGGCGCCCCGATCACCCTGGCCGTCCTCTCCGACCGCGGCACGAAGGACGCCGCGCGCGACGACGCCCTCCTGGCCCGCGCCGCCCGGGCGGCTTTCGGCGCCCTCCTCCGCACGCAGGCCGGCGCTCCCGGGTAGTGCTGGACGGGTGTCATCGCGTTACGTTCGCCACATAGAACACAAAGTGCCCACTCTGAGACGTGTGTTCGACAACCCTGGGCCCTGCACGGGTGACGTAGCCATGGGGCCCGCCCGGCGATCGTCGCACTCTTGAGCGGAGTCCACTGTGATCGACCTGCGGGTGCTGGGACCGGTACGGGCGTTGGACGGCGGACGCGACCTCGACATCGGGCACGCGCGGCAGCGCAGCCTGCTGGCCATGCTGCTGGTGGACGTGAACAACGTGGTGCCCAGCAACCGGCTCGCCGAGCTCGTGTGGGACGACCGGCCGCCGGGCCGGGCGCGCAACACGCTCGCCGGCTACGCGACCCGGTTACGCAAGGTCCTGGCCGGCGCACCCGGACGGCCGTCCCTGGTGTCCCGGGACGGCGGATACGTCCTGCGGGCCGACCCCGCTGCCGTGGACCTGTACCGCTTCCGGGCCCTCACCTCCCGGGCCGCCGCGGCCGAGGGCGACGAGGAGCGCTGCGGGCTCCTGCGGTCCGCGCTGGCGCAGTGGACGGGGACCGCGCTCGGCGACCTGCTGGGAACCCGCGTCGAAGCGCTGCGCACGACCCTGGACGGCGAGCGGCAGGCCGCCCTGCTGGAATTCTTCGACGCGCGGCTGAGACTCGGCCGCCCCCAGGACATCCTCACCCAGCTCCAGCGGATGACCGAGGAACGCCCGTACGACGAGGAGCTGGCGCTCCGGCTGGTGCTGGCCCACCGGGACAGCGGAAACCCGGCCGCGGCGCTGCGGACGTACGAGGCGGCACGGGCGCGGCTGGCCAGTGAGCTGTCGACGCGTCCCGGCGAGGCGCTGCGGGCAGCCGGCGAGCGGCTGCTGAACCCCCGGCGGCCCGCTGAGGAGACGGGCACCGCCCTCGCGGTGGCCACGCGGGCCCGTGACCGGCTGCGGATGCCCCGGGGCGCCGGGTACTTCGCGGGCAGGGAACGTGAACTAGGCGAGCTGGACGCGCTGTTGACGCCGAGACGGGCCGCCACGGCGGCCGCCGCTCCGCCGGGCACCAACCTCGCCGTGATCAGCGGTATGGCCGGGGCGGGCAAGACGACGCTCGCCCTGCAGTGGGCGCAGCGGGTCCATGCGGCCTTCCCCGAGGGGCAGTTCTTCGTGGCGCTGCGGGGCCACGAGCCGCACCTGCCGCCCCTCGAGCCGACCGAGACGCTCGCCCGGGTCCTGCTCGCACTGGGGCTGCCCGCCGCCGACATCCCGTTCGGGCTCGACGAACGCGCCGCCCTGTACCGGACGCTGCTGGTCGGCCGCCGCGTGCTGATCGTCCTGGACGACGCGGCAGGCCCCGCGCAGGTGCGCCACCTGCTGCCGCCGAGCGCCGAAGGCAGCGCGGTCGTGGTGACCTGCCGGGAGCGGATGCCGGGACTGACCGCCACGTACTTCGCCGGCGAGGTGCTGCTGGACGCGCTGGACGCCACCTCGGCGCTCGCGCTGCTGTCCTCGCTGGTCGGCAGCGCGCGTGTGGCGAACGATCCGGCGGCGGCGGCCGGCATCGTACGGGCCTCCGGGCGGCTGCCGCTGACCGTACGGCTCAGCGGCGCCTATGCCGCGAACCACCCCGACGAGCCGCTGGGGCAGGTCCTCGCACGGGTCCCGACGGCGGACAGTGCGGACGCGCGCGGGGCGATGGGCCGCGCGCTCGACCTCTCGTACGGGAAGCTGCGGGCGGACCAGCGCCGGCTGTTCAGGCAGCTGGGCGTCGTCCCGGGCACCGAGTTCGGACGGGACGCGGTGGCGGCGCCGGCGGACGGCTCGTTCGCCGCGCTGGAGGAGCGCATCGGCGCGCTGGTCGGGGCCAACCTGCTGTCCGAGTACGCCCCGCGCCGGTACCGGATGCACGCCATGGTCAAGGAGTACGCGGTGGGGCGCGCGGGTGACGAGGACTCGTGGGAGGTGCGCCGGGACGTCCTGCTGCGGCTTCTGGAGTGGTACCGGCAGGCTGTGGAGCAGGCCAGCAGCGCCAACGGCATCCAGCGGGCGGGGGCGCACCGGGGCGCGGGCACGGCGCCCTCCGGCCCGGGTGCCCGGCCCAGGACGGACGCGGGTACGGGCGCGGATGCGGATACGGCTCCAGCGGATGCCGGCTCGCACGGCCCCCACGAGCCCCACGCACCCCACGAGCCCGGCAGCCCGGACGTCGGCGGCCTCGGTGACGGCGAGTTCGGCATGGACTGGCTGGACCGGGAGAAGGCCAATCTCTGCGCGGCCGTCAAGCTCGCCGCCGAACTGGGCCTGGGACCGGCGAGCTGGCGGCTGGCCGACGCCATGCTCGGCTACATCAGGCTGCATCCGGGCGGCGACGACTGGTCGGCCGCCGTGGAGGCGGCGCAGAGCGCGGCGGCCAGGTCGGGGAACCAGCGGGCGAACACCGCGATGCTGCTCAACGTCGCCGACTCGCGGTACCGCAAGGGCCGCTCCGCCAGCGAGCGGAGGCTGGCCCGGGAGGCACTCGCCGTCAGCCGGGACGGGGCGTGGCGGACCGGCGAGGCCCTCTCCCTGTCGGTTCTGGGCCGGTCCTACTGGGCGGTCGGGGCCATCGGGACGGCCGACCGCTACCTGCGCGCCGCGCTGCGCATCCACGAGAGCGTCGGGGACCTGGCGGGCCAGGCCAACGCCCTGGGCCGGCTGGCCCGCAACGCCTACGACACGGGCGACCCGGGGTCCGCCCTGCGCGACTTCCGCAGGGCTCTGGAGCTGGCGGAAGCGGCGGGTTCCCGGTTCGGGCAGATCCGGGTCCCCGCCTACATCGCGCTGACGCTGCGCCAGCTGGGGCAGTACACCGAGGCCGGCCAGTGGTGCGAGGTGGCGATCCGCCTGAGCCGCGACGTGGAGTTCCACGAGGGTGTGGCCATCGCGCTGACCTGCCGGGCGGCGCTCTTCAGCGACCTGGGCGAGCACGCCCGCGCGGTGGCCGCCGCACGGGAGGCGCACGTCGCGATCCCGCACCTGTCGGACCCCCGCATCGAGGCGGACTGCCTGATCCGGCTGGGCGGGGTGGAGGCCGCCGCGGAGCACACGGACGTGGCCATGCGCAGCTTCGGCAAGGCGCTGCTGCTCGCGGAGCGGATCGACTACCGGCAGGGCGTGGTGCGCGCCCAGGCGGAGAGCGCGGCCACCTACGTACGGCTGGGGCTGTACGAGGAGGCCCTGGCGGCCGGCCGGCGTACCCGGCGGGCCCTCCAGGGGTGCGACATGCGCCTGGTCGCGGCCCAGATGCTGGTCCTGGAGGCGGACTGCGCTCTGGCGTCCGGCCGGTGCGCGGCCGCCGTCGCGGGCTACCGCCGGGCCTCCGCGCTGTACCGGACGGCGGGCCACCGGCTGGGGGAGGTGCGGGCTCTGCTGTCCTGGGGCCGCGCCGCCGGGACCGTACCGGGGCACGGGCGCCCCGACCGGCCCTGGCACCGGGCGCTGCGGCTGGCCGGGCCGCTCGCCATCCCGGAGGCGGACACCCTGCGGGCCCTGCTGGGCACCGGGGCCCGGTGAGGTACGGCTCCGGGGCGCCCGGTGCGGGGCCGCTCAGACGCGGACCACCGTCCCGGCGTACGTGAGGCCGGCCCCGAAACCGATCAGTACCGCGAGGTCGCCCTCCCGCAGGGCCCCCGAGGTGCGCATGCGGTCCAGGGCGAGGGGGATGGAGGCCGCCGAGGTGTTCCCCTGGTCCACGATGTCGCGGGCCACGGCGACGTCGTCGGGGAAGCCCACGCTCTCCGCGACCGCCTCGATGATCCGCAGGTTCGCCTGATGGGGGACGAAGGCCTGGACCTCGCCGGGCCCGACGCCCGAGCGGTCCAGCACCTCCCGCACGAGACCGGGGAGGCGCGTCACCGCCCAGCGGAAGACCGACGAGCCCTGCATGCGGATCACGGGCCCGTCGTGCGCCGGCTCCTCCCGTACGGTGATCGCCTCGCCCAGCGCGGGGTCCGTGCCCCACACCACGGTCCCGATGCCCGGCTCCGTACCGCGTCCCACCACGGCCGCGCCCGCCCCGTCCGAGAACAGGAAGGCGGTGGAGCGGTCCTGCGGGTCGAGGATGTCCGACATGCGTTCCACCCCGATGACCAGGCAGGTGCGGGCCTGACCGGAGTTCACGGCCGTGGCCGCCAGGGCCAGTCCCACGGTGAAGCCGGCGCAGGCGGCGCCGACCTGCCAGGCGGCGCCGGGGACGCCCAGCCGGCGGCCGATCTCGACGGCGAGCGCGTGCGCCGCCGCCCCGGTGCCCGGTCCGCCGATGTCCGACATGGTGGCGACCAGCACCTGGTCGACCTCGTCCGGCGCGATCCCGGCGTCGGCGAGCGCCTTCCCGGCGGCGGTGGCCCCCATCTCGGCCAGCGTCTCGTCGGGGCCGGCGAAGCAGCGGGTCCGGATACCGCTGCGGCGCAGGATCCACTCGGGTGACGAGTCCAGGGTGCGGCAGACCTCCTCGTTGGTGACGATCCGTCGGGGCCGGTAGCCCCCGATGCCGAGCAGCACCGCGTGGTGGCGGTCCGGCCCGGGGACGTGCGCGGCGTGCGTGGTGTTCACACGGACTCCTGTCGTCGCTCGCAACTGCGTCCTTGCGTGTGTTCTCCCTCGATTGCTCCTTCGAAGTGATTACGCGCTGGAGGGCACGACCCCGCGTGACACCACGGCGACAGAGTGCACGGTTTCCGCTTGACAAGCACATACCGACGGTATGTACTCACATACCCAAGGAATGTTAGTTGGAAGGATCGACAGGTGACCTCAGTACCGCTTGCGTCTCGCGCCGAGCCGTCGAGTGCGGGGAAGACACTGCTGCTCACGTCGGCAGCCACGTTCATGGCCTTCCTCGACACGACGATCGTCAACGTGGCCTTCCCGGCCCTGCACGAGGACTTCCCCAAGGAGTCCGTGACCGACCTGACCTGGGTGGTGACCAGCTACGGCATCCTCTTCGCCGCGCTGCTGACGCCGGCCGGGCGCTTCGCCGACATCCTGGGCCGGAAGAAGCTCTTCCTGTGGTCGGTCGGGCTCTTCAGCCTCGCGTCCCTCGCCTGCGCCGTCGCACCGAACATGGAGCTGCTCATCGCCGCCCGTGCGGTCCAGGGCATCGGGGCGGCCGGCATGATCCCGTCCGCGCTCGGACTGGTCCTGTCCGAGACACCCGCCGAGAAGCGGGCCGAGGCGATCGGCATCTGGGGTGCGGCCGGATCGATGGCCGCCGCCGCCGGCCCCGCGCTCGGCGGTCTGCTGGTCAGCGAGATCGACTGGCGGGTCGTGTTCATCCTGAACGTCCCGATCGGCCTGGCCGTGATCTTCGGCGCCCTGCGGCTGCCCACGCGGCCGGTGGAGAAGACGCAGCTGCCCGACCTGCTGGGGACGGCCACCGTCACCTTCGGTATCGCCGGTGTCGTCATCGGCCTCACCAAGGGCGGCGACTGGGGCTGGGACGCGGTGCGGACCTGGGCGTGGATCGGTGCCGGCATCGTCCTCATGGCCTACTCGCTGGTGCGCTCCGGCAAGCACCCGGCCCCGGCCGTGGAGACCTCCCTGTGGCGGACCCCGATGTTCGCGGCGGCCAACCTCACCGCGTTCCTGCTCGGCGCCGGCCTGTTCGTCTGGTTCCTGTCCGGGCCGCTGTACCTCACCACGATCTGGCACTACTCCGTGCTCAAGGCCGGTCTCGCCGTTACCCCCGGCGCGGTGCTCTCCGCGGTCGCGGCCATCACCGTCGGCCGCCGCCTGAAGCCGGAACAGCAGCGCCCGGTGGTCGTCGTGGCCGGTATCGCCTTCCTCGGCCTGAGTATCTGGGCGTACACGGGACTCGGTTCCGACCGCGAGTTCCTGGCGCTGTGGCTGCCGTACGGCGCGCTCGGCGGAGCGGTGATCGGTGCCGCGCTCACCAGCGTGACGACCGCGGCGTCCATCTCGGTACACCCGCTGAAGTTCGCCACCGGCACCGGTATGGCCACCACCGCCCGCCAGTTCGGCGGTTCCGTCGGTGTCGCCGCGATGGCGGCGGTGTTCGCGGCGGGAGACCTCAGCACCCCGCAGCCGTACCTCAACGCCTTCCTGCTGGCCGGCATCTTCATCGCCGCCGCCGCGATCCCGGCGTTCGGCATGTTCACCAAGAAGTCGATGGCGCAGATCGCCGAGACGCAGGCGCAGATCCAGGCCTACATGCGGGCGCAGGCCGAGGCAGCCGCCCAGGCCGCGGCGGCCGCGCCCCCCGTGGAGGGTGCCGCCACCGCGGACCGCGGCTGACCTCCCTCGCTCCACCCCGAACGCCGGCCGCGGTTCCATCCCCCGTGGCCGCGGCCGGCCCCGGCGGGGCCGCGGCTCCGCAAGGAACCGCGGCCCCGCTGCGCGTTCCCCCGACGCGGCTCCGGCCCCGGCGCTCCCGTGCCCGCCACGACGCCGCCCCGCGGCTCTGTGGCCCGGTGCGCCCGGCCCGAACCCGCCCGCCGCGGGCGCGTGCCGGGGCGCACCGAGAAATCCGCGATCGCCGCGAGGGGGTGGCCCCGGTGGCCCGTAATACAGGACGAGAGCCCATCGGTTGGATGAGGGGAATTGATGAACACAGTCCTCGACTGGCTGGACTCCCCCGCGCCGGAGCGTGGAATCCACTACTACCGAAACGGCGACTGGCACCTGCGTGACTACGCGGACATCGCCTCGGCGGCCCGCCGGACCGCCGCCTTCCTGCATGCCAACGGCGTCACCAAGGGCGTCGTGTCCCTCCTGATCGAGGAACCCGAGAGCTTCGTGCCGGCCTTCCTCGGCACCATGTACGCGGGGGCCACCCCGTCCCCGATCGCCTCACCCGTCACGTTCGGCGGGCACGACGCCTTCACCGAGCACGCGGCCGCCGTCCTCGGCGCCGCCACTCCGGCAGCCGTGCTGACCGACGCCCACCTCGCCCCGCTCGCCGCCGCGGCGTGCGCGAAGGCGGGGACGGGCACACCTCTGGTGCTGCCCGATCCGGCCGGGCTGCCCGCCGCCGACGACCTGGCACCCCGGGCAGCGGAGCTGGCCTTGCTGCAGTTCACGTCCGGTTCCAGCGGAACCCCCAAGGGGGTCCGGGTCACCGGCGACAACCTCACGGCCAACGTCCGGGCCATCCACGGCTGGCTCGGGGTGACACCCGAGGACTCCTGCTCGTCGTGGCTCCCGCTCTACCACGACATGGGCCTCATCGGGACGTTCCTGGGGTCCGTCGTCGCCCAGATCGACCTGTGGCTGATGAGCCCGGTCGACTTCATCCGCTCCCCGGCCCGCTGGCTCGACTGCCACGGCCGGCACGGGGTGACCATCACCACCGCGCCCAACTTCGGCTACGGGTACGCGACCTCCCGGGTACGCGACGAGGAACTGGCGGGCACCGACTTCTCCACGTGGCGGGTCGCGATGAGCGGTGCCGAGCGGGTGGACGCACGGGTGGTCGCCGACTTCACCTCGAAGCTCGCCCCGCACGGCTTCGACTCCCGGGCGCTCACGCCCTGTTACGGCATGGCGGAGACGACGCTCGCCGTCACCGGCGTCCGCCCCGGTCGCGGGGCGCGCATCGTGCGGCCGTCCGGTCCGCTGGACACCGGCGCACCGGTGACCGTCGCCGGCTCGGGCACCCTCGGTACCGACCGTCCCGAGGACCCCGCGGGCTGGATCGCCTCCTGCGGTACGCCGGTTCCCGAGACCGCCGTCGACGTCGTCGGCGAGGACGGGGACCCGCTGCCCGACGGCACGTTCGGGGAGATACGGGTCAGGGGCACCTCCGTGGCCGACGGCTACGAGTCACCCGATCCCGCCGCGAGCACGCCCTTCGGCGACGACGGACTGCGCACGGGCGACGCCGGTTTCCTGCTCGACGGCGAGCTGTACGTGGTCGGGCGGATCGGCGACAGCATCAAGGTCCGCGGCCGCAAGGTGCACGCCGAGGACCTGGAAGCGGCGCTCACCTCCGTACCCGGGGTGCCGCCGGGCCGCTGCGCGGTGGCGCTCGGCGACCGCGACGGCCGCCAGGGAGCGGTGATCGTCGTGGAGGCGTCGGGCGACGGCTGGCTGGACGCGGTGACCGGCGTACTGCGCTCCGCCCTGGACGCCTCGGTCTCCGTGACCGTGGTGCGGGCCCGGCGCGGCACCGTCCCCCGGACCTCCAGCGGCAAACCGCGCCGCCGGCTGCTCTGGCGCCGGGCGGGGGAGAACGCGCTCGCCGGCGACGTACTGCATAGCACGCACAGCGACCGACCGACAGCACAGAACGCACCGGGACTGGATGGGGCAGCCATATGAGCGTCACGACCACCGGGCTCGTACTCGACGTCACCGAGACGGCCCCCGAGACCTCCGCCGAACAGCGCGGCCGGCTCGCGAACTCCGCCGACCTCTACCGCCGTTGGGAGCGCCAGCAGTGGGCCGTCGCCCAGGTCGACCCCGCGCGGGACGCGGCGACCTGGCAGGCCCTCACCCCCTTCTCCCGAGCTCAGATGCTCGGCTCGCTCGGCGAGCTCGAGGTCGGCGAGGTCACGGTGACGCACACGCTGGGAGCGCTGATCGACGCCCCGCCCACCGAGGACGACCGGATCTTCCTCTGCACCCAGCTCGCCGACGAGGCGCGGCACGTGCGGTTCTTCCAGACCTACCTGGAGGAGGGCTGCCGCACGAGCCTCGACGCGGTCGAGGAGGGCGCCGACTACGCGGAGGTGTTCACGCCCGAACTCACCCGGGCGACCGACGCCGTGCGGGCCGACCACGCGGACCGCGAGTCCTGGTACCGGGCCCTCGTCTACTACCACCTGATCACCGAGGGCGTGCTCGCCGCCACCGCCCTGCGCACCACCCGCTTCCTCGCCCGCCGGCTGAAGCTGGCGGCACTGGAGGAGGGCCTGACCAACGTCACCCGTGACGAGTCGCGGCACGTCTCCTTCGGCCTGCGGGCCGCGCAGGACGGCGTCGCCGGCGGATTCGCCCAGGTGGTCGGCGACGCCCACTTCGAGTCGCTCGGCGTGGCGGCCTGGGTCCTCATCGGCCCCTCCCGGCACAACCCGGTACCCGCGCTCCGCGCGGCGCTGCTCAGCCGCGCCGCCCAGATCCAGGGCAGCGTCGAGATCGCCCGCGAGCGCCTGGTGAAGCAGCTGCGGCTGGTGGGGCTGCCGGAGCTGACCGAGAAGGCCACGGCCTCCTGGGACCAGGCGGTGGAGACCGCCCTCGACGCCTACGCGGAGCGCTGGGACGCGCCGCACCCCATCCGCGCCGCCGCGGCCTGAGCCGTGCCGGACCTCCGACACCACGAAGAAGACAGCGAAAGGGACCACGAGGACATGGACGACAACACGCTGCGCGCGCAGGTCCGGCAGATCGTCGGGGAGATGAGCCCGCTCGGGGCCCGCGAGGCGCGGTCCGAGGACCGCCTCGTCGAGGAGCTCGGCTACGACTCGCTCGCCGTCATCGAGCTCTCCCTGCGCATCGAGCAGGAGTTCCCGCTCGCCGACCTCGGCACGAACACCACGCCCGACATCACCACGGTGAAGGACATCGAGGACTTCGTCGACCAGCAGCAGGCGGCGCCGAGCGACGCCGCCTGATCCGCCCGCCCAGAGAAGGACCACGAGAAGATGACGACACACGATCTGCGCAGTGAGGCGGACGACCCGCTGACGCTCTCCCACGAGGAGTCCGTGCGGCTGCTCCGGGGAGCGCCCTGGCAGCGGCTGGCCGTGATGGGCGACAGCTTCGCCGCCGGTCTCGGCGACCCCAGCGAGGGGTACGCCCATGTGCCGTGGCCGCAGCGCGTCTCGGCGGCCCTCGGTTCGGGCAAGCCCGACTTCGGCTACCTGAACACCGGCGTCATGGGCAAGCGCACCGGCGCCGTACGGGCCGAACAGCTCGAGCGGGTCCTCGCGTTCGAGCCGGACCTGGTCAACGTGGCGGCCGGTGGCAACGACCTCTTCGACGCCGAGCCGGACCTGGACGGCGTCGAGGCGGACCTGGACGCCATGTACACGGTGCTGCGGGCGCACGGTGCGGACATCTTCACCTTCACCGTGACCAACGTCTTCGAGTCGGTCCCGGAACTGGCGGTCTTCAGCGACCGTACGGCCGCGCTCAACGAACGCATCCGCGCGGTGGCCGCGCGCCACGACGCCGTGCTGATCGAGATGTGGAGCCACCCCGTGCGGCTGCGCCCCAACCTGATGAGCGCCGACGGCATCCACTTCGCGATGGAGGGGCACGCCGCCCTCGCCGCGGAGATCGTCAAGGCACTCGGCGCGCGGATCGCGGGCGGTGCGCGGACGTGAGGGGAGCCGAGGGCACCGTACGCCACATCGTGATCGGGGCGGGCTCGGCCGGCTGTGTGCTGGCCGAGAGGCTCAGCGCCGACGGGGACGGGCAGGTCCTGCTCATCGAGGCGGGCGGCCCGGACCGGCGCGCCGAGATCAGCATCCCGGCCGCGTTCCCCGCCCTGTTCGGTACCTCGGCCGACTGGGGTTACCGTACGGCCCCGCAGCCGGGCCTCGGCGGTCGCAGCCTGAACTGGCCGCGCGGGCGCACGCTGGGCGGCTCGTCCTCGCTCAACGCCCAGATCTGGACCCGCGGGCACCGGGCGGACTTCGACGGCTGGGCCGGGGACGACGGGTGCGCCGGCTGGTCGGCCGACGAGGTGCTGCCGTACTTCGAGCGGGCCGAGGACCGCTCCGGTACGGGCGCCTACGGCTCCGGTGGGCCGATCCGCATCGAGGACCTCCGCGATCCCAGCCCCGCCACCGCCGAGTTCCTGGGCGCCTGCGCCGAGGCGGGGCTGCCCGCCCTGGACGACGGGAACCCGCTGGAGCCGGAGGGCGCGGGACCGGTCCGGGCCACCCAGCGCGGGGGACGGCGGTGGAGCGCGGCCGACGGCTACCTGAGGCCCGCGCTGCGGCGGGGGAACCTCACCGTCGTCACGGACGCCCACGTCGAGCGCGTCCTGATCGAGGACGGCCGCGCGGTCGGCGTCGCCTGCGCGACCGCCGACGGACCGGTCGAGGTGCGTGCCGACGGCGAGGTGATCCTGGCGGCGGGCGCGATCGGCTCCCCGCAGCTGCTGATGCTGTCCGGCGTCGGCGACGCGGACGAGCTGCGGCGGCACGGCATCACCGTCCGGGCCCACTCACCCCGGGTCGGGCGGGGTCTCGCCGACCACCTCTACGTGCCGCTGGCGTTCGAGGCGCACGGCCGGGTCACCCCTGGCGTCACCGACCAGCAGGGCGAGATCGCGGAGTTCCTGCGGGGCCGGCGCGGCCGGCTGACGTCGAATCTCGCGGAGGCCGTCGCGTTCCTGCGCAGCGACCCGGCGCTCACGGCCCCCGACCTGGAGTTCGTGTGGATGCTGGTGCCCTTCCTCGACCAGGGGCGGGCACCGCAGGCACACGGCGTCACCCTGGGTGTGGTGCTGCTGCGGCCGCGCAGCCACGGCACCGTACGGCTCGCCTCGGCGGATCCGGCGGCGCACCCGGTGATCGACCCGCGCTATCTGTCCGACCCGGACGGCGACGACCTGCGGGTGCTCACCGAGGGGGTGCGCCGGGCCCGGGAGGTCCTCACCCGGCCCGCGCTCGCCGGGCGGCTCGGCGAGCCGCTGACACCGGGGGCTCTGGACCCGGACCCCGGCACGGTGCACGCCCTGACCCGGACCCATGCCGAGACCCTGTACCACCCGGTCGGCACCTGCGGCATGGGGGCGGCCCCGGAGGCCGTACTCGATCCGCGGCTGAGGGTGCGGGGAGTGGCGGGGCTGCGCGTCGTCGACGCCTCCGCGTTGCCGTCCCTGCCGCGCGGCCACACCCACGCGCCCACCGTGATGCTCGCGGAGCGTGCGGCCGAACTGATCCTCGCCGACGCCGCGGAGCGCCGCGCCGGTGCCCTGTCGCACCGCTGACCCGCCGCCCCACGACCAGCCCCACCAGACGAAAGGCAGTACGACTGTGACCGTTCAGGACCCGCAGCTGTTCATCGAGGCCTTCCGAGCGGCCTTCTCCGACGCGGATGTCGCGGCCCTGCTCAAGGAGCGCGAGTTCTCCGTCCAGTTCGTGGTGACGGGGGACGCCCCCAGGGCCTTCCTGCTGGACTTCGACGGCGTGCACGAGGGAGCGCCCCACCCGGCGAGCCTGCGGCTGGAGGTGCGGCCGGAGACGCTGCACCTGATCCTCCTCGGCCAGCTCGGCGTGACCCAGGCGGTCGTCGCCCGCGGCCTCGTGGTGAAGGGCCCCGTCCCCCAGGTCCGCCGGCTGGCGGACCACCTGCCGGCGATGGGGCGCGCGTACGCCGGGCTCGTCCTGGCGCCGGCCTCCGCCTGAGAAGCGCGACGGCGGGGCGTGCGGCACCGGCCGTACGCCCGCCCCGCCGCCGGAGTGCCCCGCCGCCGGAATCAGGACCGGCACACCACCACGGGACCGTGTCCGGCACCGTCCGCACCCTTTCCGCCACCACAGAAAGCCGACCGTCGTGATCGCGACCACCACCACCGCCGTCCCGAACGCCCCGACCCTCTCCGACCTGAGCGCCCTCAACGCCGCCGCCATGCCCTCGCTGTTCCAGCTGCCGCCCGAGGTCGAGGAACTGCGCGAGGAGGTACGAGAGTTCGCGCAGACCGTGGTGAAGCCGCGGACCCTCGCCAACGACCTCGCCCCCGCCGACGCCTTCGACTGGGAGATGGTCGAGGCCGGCCACCGGCTGGGTCTGCTGCGTCTGACCATCCCCAAGGAGCTCGGCGGCCGCGGCATGGGCGTGCTCGGCGTCTCCGTCGCCATGGAGGAGCTCGCCTCCGTCTGCCCCAGCACGGCCCTGATCTTCGGCGCCTCACTGCTCGGCCAGACCTCCGTGCTCTTCTCGGGCGACCAGCAGCTCCAGTCCCGCTTCCTGCCCCCGTTCCTCGGGGACGAGCCGGTCCTGGCCTGCAACGCCATCACCGAGGAGACGGCGGGCTGCGACCTGCTGATACCCGAGCACGCGGAGCTGGCCGAGGACGTGATGACGGCCCGCCGGGACGGTGACCACTTCGTCCTCGACGGCATCAAGCGCTTCATCACCAACGGCAAGACGGCCGAGTGGGCGGCCGTCTTCGCCAACATCGAGGGCCACCCCGGTGCCACCGGCCTGACCGTGTTCATCGTTCCGCTGGACACCGAGGGCGTGACCCGCGGCGAGGTCGCCGACAAGATGGGCTACCGGGCCTGCCTCGGCACCACCCTCCACTTCGACGGCGTCCGGGTCCCGGAGGAGAACATCGCCTTCGGCGAGGGCGGCGGCTGGAACTACCTCACCGTCCAGTCCAACCAGGCCCGTTCGATCGTCGCCGCCATGTCGACCGGCGTCGCCCGCGGCGCCTTCGAGATCGCCAAGGAGTGGGCCGGCGAGCGCGTCCAGGCGGGCAAGCCGCTGTACGAGCACCAGTTCACCGCCCGGAAGCTGGCCGAGATGTCCTCGAAGATCGAGGCCTCGCGGCTGCTGTACCTCCAGGCGGCCTACCAGGCCGACCACATGATGCCCGCCCCCGTCTACGGCCCGGCCGTCGCGAAGATGTTCGCCGACCGGGCGGCGATCGAGGTGGCGGAGGAGGCCATGTCCATCGTCGGGGCCCGCGGCTACTGCCGTGACCACGGGGTGGAGAAGCTGGTGCGGGAGTCCTTCGGCGCCCGTATCTACGAGGGCACGCCGGAGGTGCTGGCCCTGGCCATCACCGGTGCGCTGTACGGGCGCCGGCTGTGACGGCGGCCCCGCGCACCGACCGGGCGACCGCGCCCCGGGCGTCGGCACCCCGGGCCCCGGCTCCGCGGCCGGCCGCGCCCCGGTCGGCCGCGCCGAGGCCGGCCCCCGCGACCGCGCCGCGGGCGCGGGCCGCCGCCGCGCTCTCGGCCGCCTCGTACGTCGAGGCCACCCTGGCCCGCTGCACCTCCCTGCTGCTGGGCCCGCCCCTGGCACCGGAGACCGCGGGCACCCCGTCCAGGACGCCCGCCGCCGGCTCCCCCCAGGGGAGGTCCTCGTGACACCGCAGACCGTCGAGGACGCCGCGACGACCGCCGAGGACGCCCGACGGGCGCGCTACGTGGAGCACGTGCTGGCCCTCCACGACCGGATGAGTCTCGCGGGCCTGGCCGAGCAGGCCGATCCGCTGTACCTGGCCCGGCGCCCCGACGGCCTGACCGTGCTCGCGGTGCCGCAGTCCCGGCTCCCCGAGCGCTACCGGCTGGCCATCTACGGGTTCCGGCTCGCCCAGTACCTGCGGTCCCGGTTCGCCAGCGATCGCATCGCGTTCGCCCGCGGCCTCTTCGCGGAGCCGCTCGGCGTGGGGCACGGCGAGGAGATCCACGTCATCGGCATGGAGGAGTCGACCGGCGCGATCCTGCGCTACGTGTCCGTCATCGCCACGACGGACACCGCACCCCTGCCCGTGACGCACCCGGACCGCTCCCCGTTCCCGTGCGAGGTGGCCCACGGCATCAACCTCTTCGACCACGTGCCCCTGGACGAACCGGTCACCGGTCAGGAGGTCTGGGAGATCAAGCGCCTGATGCAGCGCTCCTCCCAGCGCGACACCTCACCGGCCCGGCGGCTGCGCCTGTCGCTGGAGCTGATGCTCGGCTTCTACACCGTCCTGGCCGGACTCTCGCCCCGGCCGAAGTTCCTGGTCGGCGACGGGGAGGAGGGCCTGGCCGTGCGGCGCCTGGCGCGCAGCCTCAAGGAGATCACCGTCATCGAGGGCACCTGCCCCTCGCTGGCCGAGGACGACCTGCTCTTCCCGGCGTACGTGGAGCGCGCGGTGGTCAAGCCGTTCGTGGCCCGTGTGCCCCGCGGGGAGGAGCTGGACGGACTCGTGCACTGGCTCGACGGCGCGCTGGACGCGACGAACCCCCTCGCCGGCTTCCAGCAGCTGGTCGGCCGCGTCGGGGGAAAGATCCGGAGGGTAAGGATATGAGCACCACCACCGCGGCCCCCGCGGCGGCGACGGCCGCGGCCGGCGTCCCCGAAGACCCGGAGACGTACTACCGCTCCCTGACCGAGCGCAACCGGGGCCTGATCCCGGACACCGTGCAGGAGCGGCTGCGCCGGGCCACCGTCCTGGTGGCGGGGTGCGGCTCGACCGGAGGGGCGGCCGTCGAGCCGCTGGCCCGGCTGGGCACGGGGCGCTTCGTGCTCGCCGAGCCCGGGGAGTACGAGCTCAACAACCTCAACCGGCAGAGCGCCACGCGCGCGGACATCGGCCGCAACAAGGCGGAGGTCGCCGCCGAGCGCATCCGTGCGGTCAACCCGTTCGCCGAGGTCCGCGTCGACACGGCGGGCATCCGCCCGGACGCCCCCGAGCTGCTCCTGGACGGCGTGGACGTGGTCGTCGACGGCGTGGACGTCACCACCCTGGGCGGCTGGCAGGCCAAGTACGCCCTGCACGTCGCAGCGGCCCGGCGCCGCCTGCCCGTCGTCTCCGGCTACGACCTGGCGGGCACCCAGCACGTGCGCTGCTACGACTACCGCACCGAACCGGCCCCCCTCGCCGGCGCGGTCAGCGCCCAGGACGTCGCCGAGGGCGCGCTGTGGACGCTTCTGCTGCAGGTGATCCCCCGGGAGATCGTCCCGGCCGACCTGATCGCGGACGTCACCGCACACCGTGCGGACCCGGACTACAGCGTCCCCCAACTCGTCTACGCATCCCACCTGTTCGGCGTACTCGCCGCCCGGTACGTGGTCGAGATCCTCGCCGGCCGCCCGGTCCGCGAACAGCTCACGGTCGACGTGCACCGGCTGGTCTCGGCGGACGCCGGACTGCCGGGCACCCCTTCGGAAAGCACTCAGCGCGCACAGGACAAGGAGTCGCGATGACCACCGCCACCGACCGCCCGGGCCGCCGCTCGGGCGACCCGCTCGTCCGGCAGACCAAGAAGGCCGCGCAGCTGCTCGTCGCGTCGGCCCGGCATTCCTACGACCCGCGCGTCGACGTCAACTGGGACGAACCGCTGGAGGAGGGCAAGTGGTTCCTGCCCGAGAAGCGGATATCCCTCTTCGGCACGGAGCTGTACGACTCCCTCCCCATGGAGCAGAAGCTGCTGCTCAGCCGTGAGGAGCTGGCCTCGTCGCTGGCCGCGGGCGTGTGGACCGAGCACATCCTGCTGCACCTGGTGTCCCGGTACGCCTACAAGCGGGACATCACCAGCCCACAGGTGCAGTTCGCGCTGACCGAGGTGGCGGACGAGGTCCGCCACATGATCATGTTCGCCCAGCTGGTGGAGAAGACCGGGGCGGAGTTCTACCCCGTGAACCCGAAGACACAGCGGTCCGGTCTCCTGCTGAAGACCTTCGCGCCGGTCCCCGCGCTGTGGGCGATGCTCCTGCTCACCGAGGAGTTCTTCGACCGCTTCCAGCGTGAGCAGGCGAACGACGAGACGGTGCAGCCGCTGGTGCGCACGGTGGCCCGCATCCACGTCGTGGAGGAGGCCCGCCACATCAGCTTCGCCCGCACCGAGCTGGAGCGGTTCGTGCCGACGCTCTCCAAGCGGCGCCTGCAGCTGCTCCGCGACTTCCTCGCCGCCGTGGTGAAGTCCGTGCGCCGCGACCGCTACAACCCGCTGATGTACGAGCGGGCGGGCCTCGACCCGAAGACCTGCGTGGAGGCCGGCCGGAACAACCCCGTCGGGCTGGTGAACGGGGCGTACGGCGCCGAGCGGATCGCCCCGTACTACAAGTCGATCGGCCTGATCGGCGGGCGCTCGGAGAAGGTGTGGCGCGAGGCGGGTTGGCTGAAGGACGCCTAGAGGAAAGGGAAGTGGACCGTGGAAGATGACGGATACGAGGGTCCGGCGGTACTGGTCGTGGAAGACCGGGCCGAATTCGCGCTCCGGGCCCGGCTCACCGGCCGGTTCCAGCCGCTGGACGGCCGCTACCGCTGGTACGGACGCCTGGAGGCGCACGAGGAGCTGACCCGGCTGGTCGGCGACCGGAGCGCCGGCGTCGTGCTGCGCACGGCCGAGGGTGACGCGGTCGGCCGCATCACCGAACCCGATCTGTGGAACCGGTACCGGATCGAGGGCATGAGCGTGCCCCCGTTCCGTGTCCCGTTCAGTCTGGAAGAAGTGGGGGAGCAGGACTCCTCCACGCACGAAATTCCCGTAGTCGACACCGTGCACGAAGAAATGTAAGACACACCGAACAACGGAGGCCCCGCGCCCATGTGCTTCGACGAAGACGCCATTCCGCCGGTACCGATCGTTCCGGATTCTGTCACCGAGAGCCGGTATCTGGAATTGACCGCCGAGGACGGCAACACATTCGCCGCATTCACCGCCGCGCCGGCCGGCGGCACGCGTACGGCGATCGTGATTCTTCCCGACGTCCGCGGGCTGTACGGGTTCTACACGGAACTGGCCGAACGCTTCGCCGAGAACGGCGTACGGGCGCTCGTCGTCGACTACTACGGACGTACGGCGGGTGTCGGAAAACGGGAGAAGGATTTCCCGTACGCCGAGCACATGGCCAAACTGAGGCCCCGTGAGCTGTACGCCGACCTGAGCGCGGCCATCGCCCACCTGCGCTCGGACGAGGGCGGCGCGGCGAGCGCCGTCCTCACGGTCGGCTTCTGCATCGGCGGCCGGCTCGCGGTGATGGCGGCGGCCGGGAACTTCGACCTGGCCGGCGTGATCGGCTTCTACTGCTGGCCCGCCGACGGACCGGACGGTTCCGCAGGTCCGACCGGCCGGGCGGCCGACCTCGCGGCGCCGGTGCTGGCACTGATGGCGGGGGACGACCCGGGCATTCCGCAGGCCCATGTGACGGCGTTCGACGAGGCCCTGACCGAGGCGGGCGTCGACCACGAGGTCGTCACCTACCCCGGCACCCCGCACAGTTTCTTCGACGCCAAGCGGGACGCCTACGCGGACGCCTCCGCGGACGCCTGGAGCCGGGTCCTGCGGTTCGTGGACCGCGTCGGCGCCCCCTGAGAACTCGGCTGACGGGGCTCCTGGCGGCGAAGCGCCGGGCCGGGACAGGGCGGAACACATACGTATGGAAGGAATGAAAGTGCGTGTAGCCTGGAAGACCAGCTGAAGGCGGTCGACCCTCGGGGAGTGTGAACATGCCCACCACTCGTACGAGAACGCGTCTGACGCAGCGCGAACGGTCCGACAGCACCATCGAGGAGCTGTTGCGCGCCGCCCGCGCGCTGTTCGCCGAACGCGGCTACCACGCGACATCGCTGGATGCCGTCGTGGAGGCCGCCCACCTCACCAAGGGCGCCCTCTACCACCACTTCTCCGGAAAGCAGCACCTCTTCCGGGCGGTGTACGAGCGCGAGCAGGCCCGGCTCACCCACATCGTGGCCCGCGCCTACCTCGACGCGAAGCCGGACTCCTGGGAAGCGGTGTTCGTCGGGGCGAGGGCCTTCCTCGTGGAGGTCCTCGCGACCGACGTCCAGCGCATCAACCTCCTCGACGCCCCCGGCGCGCTCGGCACCGAGGAGATGCGCGAGATCAACTCCAACTGCATGAAGATGATGGAGGAGGGCGTCCGGCGCGCGGCCGCGACCGGCGACATCGCACCCCACTCCGTGACCGCCCTCACCCACCTGTTGTACGGCGGCCTGTGCGAGACGGCGATGGCGGTGGCTCGCGCCGAGGACCAGCAGCAGGCCCTCGACGCGGGCATCACCGAACTGCGCTCCCTCTTCGACGCCCTGGCGACAGCGCCGCGCTGAGCGGGTTCCTCCGGCCCGAGCGGGCGCCCGTGCCGCCGCGTGGCACGGGCGCCCGCGCTCTACCCGGCCCGGCCCGCCATCGCCGCCGCGAGGTCGGCCAGGGGCAACCAGGGCCGTACGAGCGCCTGTTCGGCGGCCGCGCTCAGCGCCCGCGGCGAACGCCCGCACAGGTCGATGATCCGGGACACCTCCGCCGGCTCGGCCTCGACCCGGCGCTCCCCGAGGATCCCCGCCAGCATGCGCTGGGCCTGCTGGACACTGAGCTCCCGCAGCCCCACGGTGCGCAGCGCGGTCAGGCGCGGGAGGCTGCCGGCGTCCCGCGCGGTCACCAGGAGGGCTCCGGCGGACGGGCCGGGCCGCAGCACCTCGAGCTGCTCCGGTGAGGCGAGGTCGTCGAGCACGATCAGCACCCGGACGTCCTTCAGCGCCTCCTGGCCGAACGCCACAGGGTCGGCCTCACCCGGCGGTACGACCACGCCCAGGCTGCGCAGCACGTACCGCAGCACGTCGTCCCCCGAAGGGGCCCGGTCGCGCGTCGGTAGGGTCGCGCGCACGCCACGGGCCGGGTCGGCCGGCCCGTGCCGTCGGTCCGGCGTCCGCCCGGGCACGTGCGCGCACCCGTGCCGGACCGGCCCGGCGCTGCTGCCGTGCAGGGCCACGAAGATCTGCCCGTCCGGGAAGCGGTGCGCCACCCGGTGCGCCCACTGGACCGCCAGCGCGGTCTTGCCGATGCCGGGCGGCCCCAGGATGACCCGGGTGACGGGGTGCCCGTCGGCAGCGGTGACGGACCCGTCGAGCATCGCGAGTTCCTGCTCCCGGCCGACGCAGCGGATGCCGCGCGGCAGCTGACGGGGCACGGACGGGGCCGCTCCGGGTCGGGGCCCGGCAGCGGCCAGGTCGGGATCGGCGCGCAGGATGGTGGCGCGCAGCGCCTTGGTCTGCTGGGCCGGGTCCACCCCCAGCTGGTCCGCGAGCCGACGGCGCAGCGACTCGTACGCCTCGACGGCCTCGGTCCGGCGGCCGGCGTGGTGCAGACCGGTCATGAGGTTGCGGATGACCAGCTCGTTGTCCGGATACAGGTCGGCGAGCGAGTGCAGCTCGTCGAGGAGCCCGGTGCTGCCACCGAGCCGTAGTTCACCCTCGTGGCACTCCACGAGGGCCGATAAGTGCTCCCGCTCCAGCAGCCACCGCGTCCTGGTGGCCCACTCCCCGGAGACTCCGCCGAGCGGCCTGCCGCTCCAGCCGCCGAGCGCCTCCCGGAACAGCCGTGCGGCCGTGCGGGGGTCCGTCCCCGTGGCCCGGGCGGTCGCCACGGTCCGGCGGAAGCGGTGCAGGTCGATCGTGTCCGGATCGGCCTCCAGGACGTAACCGCCGTGCCGGCGGCGCAGTACGGCCCCGTTCCCGTCGTCGGCGCCCTCCAGCGCCCCGCGCAGCCGCGATATGTAGGAGTGAATCATGTTCCGCGCCGACTTCGGCGGGTCCGCCCCCCACGCCCGGCTGATCAACTCGTCGGGCATGACTACTTCATTGGCACTGACGGCGAGCATCGCGAACACGCAACGCTGTTTGGTCTGTCCCAGTTCTACTGCGATATCCCCGGTGGCCCGGTACTGCACAGGCCCCAACAACTGAACAAGAGCCACGCTTGCCCACTCCCCCGTGTGCGCGCTGTCTCGGATCGTTCCGCCGATGAGATTGACCGACTTCGCTCTGGTGAACGAAGCCCGTCACGATGTGGCAATTCTTGATTTTCGCTGAACGGCCCCCGCCGTGGACGGTGAGGCAGGAAATGCTTTCGTCAAGTTTTCCCGCACCGCGCCCGTCGAGGGTGGCTCCTGCCACCACGACCTCGCACGCGGGAGCTGATGTGACGCGCACCCTGTCCCACCCCTGCACAGAGAAGGATCGGCACCACCACCGCTGGAATCTCGTACTCGCCGAGCGTGAGCGCCTGCTGCGTCTTGCCGTCAGCCGGCTCGGACGTACCTCGGACGCGGAGGACTGTGTCCAGGAGGCCATGCTCCGGGCGGTGGCCTTCGACGCGCTCGACGACTCCCGGGTCGCCGCGTTGCTCACCACCATCACCCTGCGCCTGTGCGTGGACCACCAGCGCGGTACCCAGCGCGACCGCAGGCTCGCCGTCCGGGTCCACGTCCTGCGCCGGCCCGAACCGGATGCCCACTCCGAGGTGGAGCACCGGGTCTGCGACCGGGCGGCGGGCGCCTGGCTGCTGACCCAGCTCACCGGGCTCGGCAACCGCGAACGGGACGTGCTGCTCGCCCGGGCACGTGGCCTGAGCACCGCCGAGACGGCGAACGCGCTGCAGATCACCTACAAGTCGGCGGAGAGCGCCTTCACCCGGGCCCGTAGCCGGCTCCGGGCGCTCTACCACCAGGAGATGGCCCGCTGACCCCGCCCACGCACAGGAGCGGGAGGCCGTCCCCGACGCCACGCGGACGAGCGGGAGGCGGTTCCGTGCCTTCAGGGCAGGCGCCGGAGGCCGTCCCCCGCGGGCGAGCCTGGGCCCCTCGGCCGCGCACACGACGAGAGGGGCGCCGGGACCTCGCGGTCTTCCGGCGCCCCTCTCGTTCGGGATCGCGCGGTGCTCTGCCGGGCCGGTCAGGGGCGGTCCTCTCGGTCGCCCTCGCCCGTGCTGCCCTCGGAGTCGTGCTCCTTGGCCCTGACCTCCGGGTCGAGCACGGCCCCGCCGCTGCCGTCGACCGAGGCCAGCGGGGCGCGGTCGTCGGCCACCTCGGTGGGGGCGGGCGGTTCGACCAGCCAGTCGGGGTTGGCCTGCTTGTCCCACCACTTCCAGGCAGCCACGGCGCCGCCCACCAGCAGGCCCACCACGAGGACGCCCTTGCCCACCCGGCCGGCCTTGGCCCGCCGCTCGTGCTTCCTGGCCAGCTTCTGGATCTCCTTGGCGGTCACCTGGCCGCGCAGCGCCGCCAGGGCGGCCAGGCTGCGCGCGGTGGCCTCCTCCGCCATGGGCTGTGCCGCGGCGACCGCGGACTCGACGCGCGGCACGGTGAAGTCGGCCGCGCTCCGGGCGGCCCTGCGGGTCCGCACGGCCGCCCGGTGCGCGGCGTCGTCCACCTTGGGAGGGACATGGGTCAGCGCCTGTTCGACGCGGGGGGCGAGATGCGCGTCGTACTGGACACGGGCCTGCGCGGCTGCCTTCGACACCTTGGGCGCAAGCAGTGCGCGAGCCTCCTGTGCGTAGTGCGCGGCCTGTTCCTTGGCCGTGTCGGCGTACGGCGCCACCACGTCCGCGGCGTGCTGCGCGCTGTCCTTCGCCGAGTAGGTTGCGGCGCGCACGCTGTCGATGCGGGTCACGGGATCCTCCTCCTTGGTGGCGGGTAGGTACTCCGCCTATCCACCCATGTCGAAATCATGCCTTCCGGGACCCCGAGCGCCAGACGGGACGGGCATCCGGGTCATGAACGGGCAATGCGGTGCAAGGGGAGCCTGCCGCCGACCCTGCCACGGTTCGGGCCGGGGCGCGCCGTGAGTCCCGCACCTGGCCGCATTTGTCCCATAGGAAGTGTGGAAAACGTGCAGGAAGGTGGGCAACACGGTAAGCGCCACCCGTTTCCGGGCTGGAGACCGGCCGGCCGGGGGTGCGCCCCGTGCGAGGATCGGGGGTCCTCAGTGGAGTCTCACGGAAGGCAGCCAGTGGCCGAGCAGCTTTACGCCACCTTGAAGACCAGCCAGGGCGACATCAGGATCCGGCTCCTGCCGAACCACGCGCCCAGGACGGTCAGGAACTTCGTCGAGCTCGCCACGGGCGAGCGTGAGTGGACCCATCCGGCCACCGGGCAGAAGTCCAGGGGCAAGCTGTACGACGGCACCGTCTTCCACCGGGTCATCAGCGGCTTCATGATCCAGGGCGGCGACCCGCTGGGCAACGGCACGGGCGGCCCCGGCTACGAGTTCGCGGACGAGTTCCATCCGGACCTCGCGTTCACCACGCCGTACCTGCTGGCGATGGCCAACGCGGGGCCGGGCACGAACGGTTCGCAGTTCTTCCTGACGGTGGCGCCCACCGCGTGGCTCACGGGCAAGCACACCATCTTCGGCGAGGTGGCGGACGACGCGGGCCGGAAGGTCGTGGACGCCATCGCGGCGGCTCCCACCAATCCGCGTACCAACCGTCCGCTGGAGGACGTCGTCATCGAGTCGGTCGTCGTCGAGTCCCGCTGACCGGCGGGTGCCGTCGCGGACCTGTCACGGACCTGCGGCGGGCCGGAACAGCCGGCTGCCCGGCCGCCCGGTCGCTCGCCGGACAACCGGGTCGCCCGGGTCGCCCGGGCCGCCCGGGCCGCCCGTTCGTCAAGCCGGGAACCAACCGCCCTGTTCGTCCGTACTGCTACATAACGGGCGATCGGGGCGGTCCTCTGCGTGCCGGCTCCCCGCGCGCCCTTCCGGACGAGGACCGAAGGGGCCATGACCGATGGAGCAGCAGCCGCCACTGGGCCAGGACGCGTCAGCGGCCGGTGACAGAGCCCTCACGTGCTACCGGCATCCGGACAGGGAGACGGGCATCCGCTGTGTGCGGTGCGAGCGGCCGATCTGCACCGACTGCATGATCGACGCCTCGGTCGGCTTCCAGTGCCCGGAATGCGTCCGTCAGGGGTCCGGTACGGGGCACCGCCCCGGGGCCGCCCGGCCGCGCACGGTGGCGGGCGGGACGGTCACGGCCGACCCCAGGCTGATCACCAAGATCCTGCTCGGCATCAACCTCGCGGTCTTCATCGCCGTGTCGATCGCCGGCCCGCCTCTGCTCAAGGACCTGCTGCTGTTCGGGCGCGCCTCCGACGGGGACCCGTCGGCCGGCATCCAAGGGGTCGCGGAGGGCCAGTGGTACCGGCTGCTGACCTCGATGTTCCTGCACCAGGAGGTCTGGCACATCGCGTTCAACATGCTGGGGCTGTGGTGGCTGGGCGGCCCGCTGGAGGCCGCGCTCGGCCGGGTCCGCTACCTCGCCCTGTATCTGCTCTCAGGACTGGCCGGCAGCGCCCTGACCTACGTGATCGCCGACCCCGCACAGGGATCGCTCGGAGCTTCGGGGGCGGTCTTCGGGCTGCTGGGCGCGACGGCCGTCCTCATGCGGCGCATGAACTACGACATGCGGCCGGTGATCGTCCTGCTGGTGGTGAACCTGATCTTCACCTTCAACCCGTGGGGTGCCATCGCCTGGCAGGCACATGTCGGCGGCCTCGTGGCGGGGACCGTGATCGCCTTCGCCATGGTGCACGCCCCGCGGGAGCACCGGAATCTCGTGCAGTACGGCGTCTGCGGACTGGTCCTGCTGGCGGTCCTGGGGATGGTCCTCGCCAGGACCGCTGTCCTCATCTGACCGGAATCTGTTGCTCCCCGGTCGAACTTGTCCACAGAGTGTGCCGGATCTTGTGCATGACGTGGGGAACAGGTGTGCCCCTTGTCGCTGAACCGGCTTTTTCCCGTCAGGACAAGGGGCGTGGCGTCTCGTGGCGCGAGAGGCCGTAGTCACACCGGCGTCAACTTCGACGAAGGTTATCCACAGATCGTCTGACCTTTTCCCCCGCCTGTGGATAACTCTGTGGGTAACTTCAGGGCAGGGGTACCCGCAGCGTCACTTCCACTGGGTGGAGACGCCGAAGCCGCCGGCGATGAAGCCGAAGCCCACGACGATGTTCCAGTTGCCCAGTGCGTCGACCGGCAGGTCGCCCTCGGTCACGTAGAAGATCACGATCCAGGCCAGACCGATCAGGAAGAGCGCCAGCATCACCGGCGCGACCCAACTGCGGTTGGTCAGCTTTATGTTGGTGGACTGCTTCGCCGGGGGAGGCGTGAAGTCGGCCTTCTTGCGGATACGTGACTTCGGCACGAGGGACTCTCCTGTCGATGCGCTGCGTGACCGCGCAGGGATCTGTGGCTGGCGCCGGGGCGCAAGGGGGAATGCTGCCTCCCCGGGGCGTCCGTTAGCGTAGTGCTTCCGTGGCGCCTAAGGAGATAAGGGTACGTTGAGCAATTCTGCCGACTCCCCCCGAGGTCCCGGCCGGCGCATGTCCCGATGGGCCGTCCAGGGCCTCACCGCCGGTGTCTTCGCACTGGCCGGACTGATCTTCGTGACCAGCGCCAACACGGCCAAAGGCACCGATATCCGCACGGACTCCTCTCTTCTGAAGCTGTCCGACCTCATCCAGCAGCGCAGCGACAAGAACGCTGAACTCGACGCGTCGACCGCCTCCGTACGGGCGGACATCGACACGCTCGCCCGGCGTGACGACGGGAGCACCCGGGCCCAGGACGCCGAACTCGACGCGCTGGAGAAGGCCGCCGGCACCACGAAGCTCACCGGCGAGGCCCTGTCGGTCACCCTGAACGACGCACCGCCCAACGCCACCGCCAACCCCGGATACCCCGAGCCGCAACCCAACGACCTGGTCATTCACCAGCAGGACCTGCAGGCGGTCGTCAACGCCCTCTGGCAGGGCGGGGCCCGCGGAATCCAGGTGATGGACCAGCGGCTGATCTCCACCAGCGCGGTGCGCTGCGTCGGCAACACGCTCATCCTGCAGGGGCGGGTCTACTCCCCGCCGTACAAGATCACCGCCGTCGGCGACCGGGGAAAGCTCAGGAAGGCGCTCGACGACTCCACGTCCATCCAGAACTACCAGCTGTACGTCAAGGCCTACGGGCTGGGCTGGAAGGTCCAGGAGGACGACCGGACGACTCTCCCCGGCTACTCCGGCACGGTGGATCTCCACTACGCGCGGCCCGTGGAGTAACGGACCGCCGGCCGTCCCACGTCCCGGCGCCGTACCACCTGCGGCGGACGAGGGCCGGCCGCTTTCCACAGCTGACCCACGCCTGTCCCCCGGCCCTTTAGTCTGGTGCCGTACCGAATGGAGGCGACAGCATGTACGGCTGGATCTGGCGGCATCTGCCGGGCAACACATGGGTGCGGGGACTGCTCTCGCTGGTGCTGGCCCTGGCCGTCGTCTACGCGCTCTTCCAGTACGTCTTCCCCTGGGCGGAGCCGCTGCTCCCGTTCGGTGACGTGACGGTGGACGGCGCGAGCACCGGAGCGGGGGCGGCCCGATGAGCGCGCGCATCCTCGTCGTCGACAACTACGACAGCTTCGTCTTCAACCTCGTGCAGTACCTCTACCAGCTCGGCGCCGAGTGCGAAGTGGTGCGCAACGACGAGGTGACCACGGCACACGCCGAGGACGGCTTCGACGGAGTCCTGCTGTCGCCGGGCCCCGGCACACCCGAGCAGGCGGGCGTCTGCATCGAGATGGTGCACCACTGCGCGAGGAGCGGCGTCCCCGTCTTCGGCGTGTGCCTGGGGATGCAGTCGATGGCCGTGGCCTACGGCGGGGTCGTGGACCGCGCACCCGAGCTGCTCCACGGCAAGACGTCGCCCGTGCTCCATGAGGGAAAGGGTGTGTTCGCCGGTCTGCCGTCCCCCTTCACCGCGACGCGCTACCACTCCCTCGCCGCCGAACCGGCCACGGTCCCGCCCGAGCTGGAGGTGACGGCACGCACGGCCGACGGCATCATCATGGGCCTGCGCCACCGCGCGTTCGAGGTCGAGGGGGTGCAGTTCCATCCCGAGTCGGTGCTCACCGAGCACGGGCACCTGATGCTCGCCAACTGGCTGGAGCGGTGCGGAGACGCGGGCGCCGTCGCGAGATCGGCGGGGCTCGCTCCGGTGGTGGGCAAGGCCGCCGCGTGACCGCACGCCGACCCGAACCCGATGCCGGACAGGAAGGCCCGTCCGCCCAGGGGGCGTATGAGGCCGACGGCACGTTCGAGTCGGCGGTGGAACGGCTGGCGGACCCGCTGAACGACCCGTTGCCGGGGCAGCACGCATCGCCCTGGTTCCGGGCGGAGACGCCCGCGTCCGGCCACCCGGCCCAGCAGGTGCCCCCGGCGGCCGCTCAGCAGGCCCCCCAGGGCAGCCGGCGGCCGCCGGAGCCCCCGGACGAGTGGTACGACCCGGAGGGGTACGAACGCGACTGGTACGGGCAGCGGGGGCCGGAGCCGGTCCCCGTCCCCCGGCCGGCCCCGGGACCGGTCCCCGCCCCGGCGGGGGTGGACGAGACCGTCGCGCTGCGGTCGGTCGCCGCGCGTAGGGCGCCCTCTGTACAGCCGGAGCCCTCCACACCGCTCATGCCGGACGAGCCGGTCACGGCCGTCATGCCGGTCACGACCGTCCCGCCCGACGCGCAGCTCCGGGACGGGGCCGGCACGAAGCCCGAGCCCGCCGAGCTCCCGTCCGAACCCCTGCCGACGGGTGGGCGGGCGGAGCGGCGCCGTGCCGCGAAGGGGCGAGGAAGACGGCGCGGGGAGACCACCCGGCGCCCGGCGGACGCCGGAGCGGTGTCCGCCGCGTCCGCGGCGCAGCCCGCCGTGCCGATGTCCCGTCTGGAGGCCCGGCGCGCCGCCCGTGCCGCCAAGGACAGCCCGGCGGTCGTGGCCAGCCGGGTCGTCGGCGAGGTGTTCATCACCTTCGGGGTCCTGATGCTCCTGTTCGTCGCCTACCAGCTGTGGTGGACCAACGTCCGCGCCGATCAGATCGCCGGCCGTGAGACGCACAAGATGCAGGACGGCTGGGCGAACGGTGCGCGCTCGCCCGGGGTGTTCGAGCCGGGGCAGGGCTTCGCCATCATGCACATCCCCAAGCTCGACGTGGTCGCGCCGATCGCCGAGGGGATCAGCAAGGAGAAGGTCCTCGACCGCGGAATGATCGGCCACTACGGCGAGGGCAAGCTGAAGACGGCCATGCCGTCGGCGAAGCAGGGCAACTTCTCGGTGGCCGGTCACCGCAACACCCACGGCGAACCGTTCCGCTACATCAACAAGCTGAAGCCCGGTGACCCGATCGTGGTCGAGACGCAGGATGCCTACTACACGTACGAGATGACCAGCATCCTTCCGCAGACGTCGCCGTCCAACATCTCGGTCATCGACCCCGTGCCGCGGCAGTCCGGTTTCACCGGCCCCGGCAGATACATCACGCTGACCACCTGCACCCCGGAATTCACGAGTACGTACCGAATGATCGTGTGGGGCAAGATGGTCGACGAGCGGCCGCGCAGCAAGGGGAAGCCCGACGCGCTCATCGGCTGACGCGGGGCTGGACGACATCACGACAGGGGCGGGTGCGGTGGCAGCGAGGACCGAGCAGGAAGAGCGCGCCGAGGAGTCGGCGCCGCCGGTGCGACGCGGGAGCCGCGGTCCCGTCGCGACGGTCGTGAGCTTCTTCGGCGAGCTGCTGATCACCGCGGGGCTGGTGCTGGGTCTCTTCGTCGTCTACTCGTTGTGGTGGACCAACGTCCTCGCCGACCGTGAGGCCGGCAAGCAGGGGGACAGCGTCCGGGGTCACTGGGCCGAAGGCCGCGGCCCCGGCGAGCTCGACACGAAGGACGGCATCGGCTTCCTTCACGTCCCCGCGATGAAGAACGGCGAGGTGCTGGTCAAGAAGGGCACCGACACCGAGACCCTCAACAACGGCATCGCGGGCTACTACACGGATCCCGTGAAGTCGGCCCTTCCCTCCGACGCCCGGGGCAACTTCGCGCTCGCCGCCCACCGGGACGGCCACGGTGCCAAGTTCCACAACATCGACAAGGTGCGGAAGGGCGACGCGGTCGTCTTCGAGACCAAGGACACCTGGTACGTCTACAAGGTCTACGCGGAGCTCCCCGAGACGTCGAAGTACAACGTCGACGCGATCGCCCCGGTGCCGAAGGAGTCGGGCGTGAAGAAGCCCGGCCGCTACATCACGCTGACGACCTGCACGCCGGTCTACACGTCGAAGTACCGCTACATCGTGTGGGGCGAGCTGGTGCGCACGGAGAAGGTGGACAGCGACCGTACGCCCCCCGCCGAGCTGCGGTAGGGCCCGCCCGGGCCGGCCGGGCGACACCGACGGGTGAAACGCGAGGGCCCCGGTCACCGTGGTGGTGACCGGGGCCCCTGTCCTGTCTGAGCCGGGACGACCGGCGACGCCTGGCACGCACACGCGCCGCGTGTGCCGGGGCACCCGATACATCCGGTATCGGGTGCCCCTCCGCCGTGCGCTCGCACGCACCGGACGCCGCCGGTCCTGCCCTCCGCGGGGACGGCGCCGCTGTCGGCACGCGCCCTAGTTCGACGGCCCGCCGAAGAAGCCGCCCCCGCCCCCGCCGCCGCCGTTGCCGCCCCCGCCGTTGCCGCCACCGGGCAGCGTCTGCACGGTGACCGCGCTGTTCTTGTCGACCATCTCGCCCACTCCGGGCTGGAAGCCGAGGACGAGGGCCTGGTCGCTCTTGTCACCCTGGACGTCGCCTAGCTGCAGTCCCGCCTGGGCCAGCAGCCCCTTGGCGTCCGCGAGCGTCTTCCCCGTCAGGTCGGGGACCGCGACCTTCTCCGGCTCCGGCGGGCCCTTGGAGACCTTGAGGACGATCTGGACGTCCTTGGCCTCCTTGCCCGGCCCGGTCGGCGTCTGCTCGACGACCGTGTCCTTGGGCTGCGTCGAATCGACGTCGGTCCGGGAGACGTTCGTGAAGCCGATGCCCTTGAGCTGGGCCTCGGCGTCCGCGTAGCTCCGGGTGCGCACGTCGGGCAGGTCGAGCAAGGCCTGCTTGGCCACCGTGAGGGTGATCTCGCTGTCCTTGGCGACCTTGGAGCCGCCTTCCGGGTCCTGCTTGATGACCGTGTCCGGGGTCGCATCGGACTCGGCCGAGGTGATGTTGACCGTGAAGCCCTTGTCCTCCAGCTCCTGACGGGCGGTCTCCTCGGACTTCTCCAGGACGTTCGGCACCTCGACCTTCGGGGCGCCGGTGGAGACGACGACCTCGACGGTCTCGCCGGTCTTCATCTGACCGTCCGCCGGGGTCTGGCTGCAGATCTTGCCCTCGTCCTGGTTCTCGCAGGGCTCCTTCGCGCCGACCTTCAGGACGACCTCGGCGTTGTCCGTGAGCCGCTGGGCCTCCGCGACCGTGGAGCCGACCAGCTTCGGTACGTCGATGGTGCCGCTGCTGCCCTCGTTGTCGCCGAAGACCGAACGGCCGATGAGGATCGCACCGATCAGCACCAGGACGCCGGCGACGATCAGCAGGATCGTCGACGTGCTGCTCTTCTTCTGCTGGCGCCGGCGGCCCGGCCGGTCGTCGTGTCCGTAGCCGCCGTCGTCCGGATTGACCGGGGGCAGCATGGAGGTCGGGGCGCCGCCCGGGTCCGTCTGGCGCAGGGCCGTGGTGGGCTGGTCGTTGCTGTAGCCGTCGTAGCCCCCGTAGCCCGCCGCGCTCATGGCCGCCGTGGCCGCGACCGGCTGCCCGTCGAGGCAGGCCTCGATGTCGGCGCGCATCTCGTCGGCCGACTGGTAGCGGTAGTCGGGGTCCTTGGTCAGTGCCTTCAACACGATCGCGTCCATCTCGGGCGTGATCTCGGGGTCGAAGTTGCTCGGCGGCTGCGGCTCCTCGCGCACGTGCTGGTAGGCGACCGCGACGGGCGAGTCCCCGACGAACGGGGGCCGCACGGCGAGCAGTTCGTAGAGCAGGCAGCCGGTCGAGTAGAGGTCGGAGCGCGCGTCGACCTGTTCGCCCTTGGCCTGCTCCGGAGAGAGGTACTGGGCGGTGCCGATGACGGCGGCGGTCTGGGTCATCGTCATGCCGGAGTCACCCATCGCGCGGGCGATACCGAAGTCCATGACCTTGACCTGACCGGAGCGCGTCAGCATGACGTTCGCCGGCTTGATGTCGCGGTGGACGATCTGGGCGCGGTGGGAGTACTCCAGGGCCTGGAGGATCCCGACCGTCATCTCGAGCGTGCGCTCGGGCAGCAGCTTGCGCCCCGAGTGCAGGAGCTCCCTCAGCGTCGAACCGTCGACGTACTCCATCACGATGTACGGGATGGAGACACCGTCGACGTAGTCCTCGCCGGTGTCGTAGACGGCGACGATCGCGGGGTGGTTGAGCGAGGCGGCAGACTGGGCCTCACGGCGGAACCGGGCCTGGAAGGACGGGTCGCGGGCGAGGTCGGCCCGCAGCGTCTTCACGGCGACGGTGCGGCCGAGCCGGGTGTCGTGAGCGAGGTATACCTCGGCCATGCCACCACGGCCGAGCACCGAGCCCAGCTCGTACCGGCCGCCGAGGCGACGCGGCTCTTCCATAACTGATCCAGCCCTCTCCGTCAGTCCCGACCGCACCCGTGTGTGGTCCGGCGGTGCGCTGTTCGCGCTAACGCTACCGGGCACGCCCGGCGTGATCGGCCCGCACCCGTCAGCTGATATCCGACCGGTATCCCAATGTGCTGGTGTGGACGGAAGTTGTGACGAGTGTCACTTCTTCCCGTCGAGTACCGCCTTCATCACACTCTTGGCGATGGGGGCGGCCAGACCGCCGCCGGAGATGTCGTCACGGTTGGCGTTGCCGTCCTCGACGACCACGGCGACGGCCACCGGGGAGCCGCTGTCGGTCTTCGCGTACGAGATGAACCAGGCGTACGGCTTCTCACTGTTGTTGAGGCCGTGCTGCGCGGTTCCGGTCTTGCCGCCGACCGTCACCCCGTCGATCTGAGCGTTCTTGCCCGTGCCGTCCTTGACCACGGTCTCCATCATCTGCTGCAGCTTCTGGGCGTTCTCCCCCGAGAGCGGCTGGCTCAGCTGCTCCTTCTCGTGGGTGTAGATGACGTCCAGGTTGGGAGCCTGCCGCTGGGCGACCATGTACGGCTGCATGAGCTTGCCGTCGTTGGCGATCGCGGAGGCAACCATGGCCATCTGGAGGGGGGTGGCGCGGTTGGACGCCTGACCGATGCCCGCCATCGCGTTCTGCGGGCGGTTGTCCTTCGGGTAGATGCTGGCGTCCGCGCGGACCGGGGTGAAGACCTCTTCGTTGAAGCCGAACTTGTCGGCCTGCTCGATCATCTTGTCGTTGCCGAGGTCGTCGCTCATCTTGCCGAAGACGGTGTTGCAGGACCAGCGCAGCGCCTCCCGGAGCGAGGCGTTCTCGCACGGGATGTTGCCCTCGTTCTGCAGCAGGTTCGTCGACTGGGGGAGCCGCCAGGGAAGGGGCGAGTCCGTCTTCGCGTCGATGTCCGTGTAGAGGCCGTTCTCCAGCGCCGCGGCGGCCGTGACGACCTTGAACGTCGAGCCGGGCGGGTAGGTCTCCCGCAGGGCCCGGTTCAGCATCGGCTTGTCCTCGTCCTTCAGGAGCTTCTGCCGGGCGTCGGAGTCCTTGAGGGAGTTCCCGGCGAAGACCGAGGGGTCGTAGGAGGGGGTACTGGCCAGTGCCAGGACGGCGCCGGTCTGCGGGTCGAGCGCGGCGACGGCGCCCTTCTTGCCGCCCAGCCCCTTGAACGCGGCCTTCTGCGCGGCGCCGTTCAGGGTGGTGACGATGTTCCCGCCGGTCTTCTTCTCGCCCGTGAACATCGAGAGCGTGCGGTCGAAGAACAGCTGGTCGCTGTTGCCGGTGAGGATGCCGTCCTCGATGCTCTCCAGCTGCGACGAGTCGAAGGCCTGCGAGGAGTAGCCGGTCACGGGCGCCCACATGGGGCCGTTCTTCCAGACCCGCTTGTACATGAAGTCGCTGTCCTTGGTCTCGACGGAGCCGGTGACCGGTTCGCCGTCGACGATGATGTTGCCGCGCTCGTGCGCGTAACGCTCGATCTGGACGCGACGGTTGTGTTCGTTGGCGTTGAGCTCGTCGGCCCTGACGTACTGCAGGTAGTTGGTGCGGACGAGCAGGGCCAGGACGAGGAGGCCGCAGAACATCGCGATGCGGCGGAGCGGCTTGTTCACGGGCGGACCACCTGGGTCATCTCGGCGTCCGGGGACGGTGCGGGGGCCGGGGCGGGGCGGCGGGCGGTGTCGCTGATTCTGATCAGGATGCCGATCAGTGCCCAGTTGGCGATCACGGAGGAGCCACCGGCGGCGAGGAAGGGCATGGTCATACCGGTCAGGGGGATGAGCCCCATGACACCGCCGGCGACCACGAAGACCTGGATGGCGAAGGAACCGGAGAGGCCGATCGCGAGCAGCTTGCCGAACGGGTCACGGGCGGCGAGTGCCGTACGGACACCCCGCTCGACGATGAGGCCGTAGACGAGCAGGACGGCCATCATGCCGGCCAGACCGAGCTCCTCGCCGACGGTGGCGAGGATGAAGTCGGAGTTGGCCGCGAAGCCGATCAGGTCGGAGTTGCCCTGGCCCAGGCCGGTGCCGAGGGTACCTCCGGAGCCGAAGGCCATCAGGGACTTGGCCATCTGCTCGCTGGCGGCCTCCTTGCCCCAGCCCGCGAACGGGTCGAGCCAGGCGGTGACGCGGTCCTGGACGTGCGGCTCGAACGTGGCCACGCCCACGGCCCCCGCGGCGGACATCAGCAGACCGAAGACGATCCAGCTGGTGCGCTCGGTGGCGACGTACAGCATGACGACGAACATGCCGAAGAACAGCAGGGAGGAGCCGAGGTCGGTCTCGAAGACGAGGATGAGGATCGAGAACGCCCACACCATGAGGATCGGCCCGAGGTCGCGGCCACGGGGCAGGTAGAGCCCCATGAAGCGGCGGCTGGCCAGAGCGAGCGCGTCCCGCTTGACCATGAGGTATCCGGCGAAGAACACCGCGATGATGATCTTCGCGAACTCTCCCGGCTGGATCGTGCCGACGCCGGGGATCTTGATCCAGATCTTGGCGCCGTTCACGGCGGGGAAGAACATCGGGAGGATCAGGAGGAACAGCGCCACCAGCATCGAGATGTAGGTGTAGCGCTGCAGGATGCGGTGGTCCTTGAGGGCGATCAGGACGCCGACCATGATCGCCACGCCGACGGCCGAGAACATCAGCTGCTTCGACGCCGCGGCCACGAAGTTCTCGGTCGCCTGGAACCGTTCCGACTGGTCCAGCCGCCAGATGAGGGCCAGCCCCAGCCCGTTCAGCAGCGTCGCCAGCGGCAGCAGCAGCGGGTCCGCGTACGGGGCGAACCGCCGCACGGCGAGATGCGCCACGCCTCCGAGCAGGGCGAGGCCCAGTCCGTAGCCGAGCATGCCGGCGGGCAGTTCGCCGTGGAGGGCGAGGCCCACGTTGGCGTAGGCGAACACCGAGATGAGGACGGCGAACGCGACCAGCGCCAGCTCGGTGTTACGGCGGCTCGGCGCGTCGATCGCGCCGATCGTGGTGGTGTTGGTGACAACGCTCATGGTGCTGAAGGCCCCCTACGGCTTTACTGCTTACCGCACTGCGGGACCAGCTTCTTCTCTTCCTCCGAGAGGCTGGGGCCGGGAGTGGGGGTCGCGGTCTTCTTGTCGCCCTTGGCGGGGGGCGTGGCGGATGTGCTGTCTGCGTTCTCGTTCTGGTTCTTGGCGGCTTCCGCCTCGGCCGCGCGGCGCTGCGCGTTCTTCTCGCACGCGGACGCCTGTACTTCGAGCTCGCTGACCTTCTGGCGGGCATCTGCGAGGTTGCCCTCGGCGATCGTCGCCTCCACCTGCTTGCGCTGGTAGGGCGGGAGGTACTTCAGTTCGATCTCGGTGCTCTCTTCGACCTCGGAGAGCGACACCCAGGCGAGGTCCTGGCTGATGCCGCGGAACAGCGCGACGTTCTCGTCCTTCGTACCCACGTAGAACTGCGTCTGGGTCCAGCGGTAGCCGCCGTACACGCCACCGCCGATGACGGCCAGGGCCAGCACGACGTAGACCGACCGCTTCAGCCACTTGCGGCCGCCGCGGGGCTTGGTGAAGTCCTCGTCGGTGTACGAGTTCAGGGCGCTGTCCGGACCGGAGCCGTAGCCCAGGTCGTCGCCGCTGCCGGGCGGGCCGAAGCCTCCGGAGGGCGGCGGGGCGGAGCGGCCGAGGCCCGCCGCGCGGCCCGCGGGCGTCTCCATGGCGCGGCCGTCGTTCGCCTGGGCGGCCTGGTTCTCGGCGACGGCGCCGACGATGACCGGGGTGTCGTGGAGCTGCCCGGCCAGGGTGTCGTTGCTGTCGACGTCCAGCACGTCGGCGACGATGCAGGTGATGTTGTCGGGGCCACCGCCGCGCAGGGCGAGCTGGATGAGCTCCTGGATGGTCTCCTGCGGGCCCTGGTAGCTGGCGAGGGTCTCCTCCATCGTCTGGTGCGAGACGACGCCGGAGAGACCGTCCGAGCAGATCAGGTAGCGGTCACCGGCGCGGACCTCACGGATGGAGAGATCGGGCTCCACGTGGTCGCCGCTGCCGAGCGCCCGCATCAGCAGGGAGCGCTGCGGGTGGGTGGTGGCCTCTTCCTCGGTGATCCGTCCCTCGTCGACCAGACGCTGCACCCAGGTGTGGTCCTGGGTGATCTGCGTCAGGACGCCGTCGCGCAGGAGATAGGCGCGCGAGTCGCCGACGTGGACGAGGCCGAGGCGCCGACCGGTCCAGAGCAGGGCGGTGAGCGTGGTGCCCATGCCTTCGAGCTGGGGGTCCTCCTCGACCATGTCACGCAGCTGGTCGTTGGCCCGCTGGACCGCCGTGCCCAGCGAGGTGAGGATGTCGGAGCCCGGCACGTCGTCGTCGAGCTGGACGAGCGTGGAGATCACCTCGGAGCTGGCGACCTCGCCGGCCGCCTGACCGCCCATGCCGTCGGCGATGGCCAGAAGGCGGGGGCCGGCGTAACCGGAGTCCTCGTTGCCCTCCCGGATCATGCCCTTGTGCGATCCGGCGGCGAAGCGCAGCGACAAGCTCATGCGCACCTCGCCCGTCGGCTCGCCGGTCGACTGTCGCGCCAGCCGGTCTCGAGCCACACTGCCCACCTTCCGGTCGGGAGCCGCACCGGGTCCTTCGTCAGGACCGCCGCGGCTCGCTCGCTCCGCTCGCTCATTGTCGTACTACTTCCGCAGCTCGATGACGGTCTTACCGATGCGGATCGGCGCGCCCAGCGGAACAGGTGTCGGGGTGGTGAGCCGGGTCCGGTCGAGATAGGTGCCGTTGGTGGACCCGAGGTCCTCGACGATCCACTGGCCGTCACGGTCCGGGTAGATCCTGGCATGCCTGCTGGACGCGTAGTCGTCGTCCAGCACGATCGTTGAGTCGTGCGCCCGGCCCAGCGTGATCGTCTGGCCCTGGAGTGCGACCGTGGTGCCGGTGAGCGTCCCCTCGGAGACGACCAGCTTCGTGGGAGCCCCACGCCGCTGGCGCCCCGGCTGCTGGCGCTGCTGAGGGGGTGCCGCTTGCTGTTGGCGGCCCTGCTGCGGGCGCGTGTCGGCGGCAGTGCGGCGTGAGCCGCGCTGCGTGACACGCGTTCCGAACAGGTCGCTGCGAATGACCTGGACGGCCACGATTACGAATAGCCACAGAACAGCCAGGAAACCTAGCCGCATGACCGTAAGGGTCAGCTCTGACATTGCCCCCGCTTCACCCTTCGGCTTGCCGGTAAACGATGGTGGTGCTGCCCACGACGATTCGCGAGCCGTCGCGGAGCGTAGCGCGGGTGGTGTGCTGCCCGTCCACCACGATGCCGTTGGTGGACCCGAGATCCTGGATCGTCGAGGGCGTTCCGGTCCGGATCTCACAGTGCCGGCGCGATACGCCGGGGTCGTCGATCCGCACGTCGGCGTCGGTGCTTCGTCCCATCACCAACGTCGGGCGGGAGATCTGATGGCGGGTGCCGTTGATCTCGATCCAGCGCCGCACCTGGGCGTCCGGCACGGGGCCGGACGCGGGCGGGCGCCAGTCGCTGGAAGGGCCGCCGGGACGCCCCGCGCCCGGCGGCGGGGCCGCGGGCATGGGCGGGGGTGAGGAGGCCGGGGGATAGCCGTAACCACCCGGTGCCTGAGGAGCGGCGGGGCGGTTCGGCGGGGCGTAGGGCGCGGGACCGCCCTGCTGGTCCTGCTGCCCCTGTTGTGACGAACTCGACGCCAGGGTCCGGCTGCGTACGCGGTAGAGCCCCGTGTCGAGGTCGTCCGCCTTCTCCAGGTGGACCTTGATCGGGCCCATGAAGGTGTACCGCTGCTGCTTGGCGTAGTCCCGGACGAGGCCGGAGAGTTCGTCGCCGAGCTGCCCCGAGTAGGGGCTGAGCCGCTCGTAGTCGGGCGTGCTGAGCTCGACGATGAAGTCGTTGGGGACGACGGTCCGCTCGCGGTTCCAGATCGTTGCGTTGTTGTCGCACTCGCGCTGGAGCGCGCCGGCGATCTCGACCGGCTGCACCTCGGACTTGAAGACCTTGGCGAAGGTGCCGTTGACCAGACCTTCGAGACGCTGCTCGAAACGCTTCATGACTCCCATGGGGCACCTCCTCCGGTGTCGTCATCCCTGTACTGCTTACTGATCGTATCCACGCGTCGGGAAATCGGCTGGTTCCCCTTGTCTGCACAGTGGATGAGTGTCACCTCTCACACGGATCGTAGAGGTGCCCTCCCGACAGTGTCCCGCACTCCGCGTGTACTCAGGAGGAGTGGGGGCGGCCTCTTCGGGTTCCCGGTGCCCGACGCGGGTTGCGCGAAACAACGGATGTGAATCCACCCTGTCCAGCGTGCTAATCTTCCGGATGTCGCCAGGCGCTCGCACCACACGGTGAGAGAGTCTGAAAACACCACTCATGCGCGAGTGGCGGAACGGCAGACGCGCTGGCTTCAGGTGCCAGTGTCCTTAGGGACGTGGGGGTTCAAATCCCCCCTCGCGCACAACGGGTAGTTGCTCGCAACTGCCGGGTTGGTTCGACAGAACCCCCGCTCCGGAGAAATCCGGAGCGGGGGTTCTTCGTTGTGGCCCGTGGAGGCTTCGGTGGGGCTTTGGTGGCGCCTTCGGTGGGGGCTTCGGTGGGGGCTTCGGTCGGGTCTTCGGGTGGCCGGTGCGGGACGGCCGGCTCACGGGTCAGGGCGTCTACCTGCTCCGGGGACCGTCCCGAACTACCTGGGGGCGACCGCCCCGTCGGACACCGGCGCCACGGTGGTTCGGACGGTCTTCACCGAGGTCGCCGCTCGAGGTGACGAATGTCGCGCCCACGGCGGACGACGGCGAGCCGACCGGGCGGGGCCTTCTCTGCGTGCTGGTGGCCGCCGGTATCGGGTCCTACGCCCCGGTCGAGGTGATCGGCGGCGCGGGGGCGGTGCCGCGTCGCTGCTCGCGGCCGCGCAGGCGGTCGGGGGCCTCCCCCCATGGTGAGCGCCGTCGGCGCTGTGTTCCGCCGGGGGCCGCTCGGTCCTGTGGATCACGGCCTCGGTGGCCTGTGGGCGACGGCCTGGCTCTGCTCGGCGGCATTTTGCCGATCGGGGTCGGCCTTCCCGCACTTCTGAAGCGATGGACCACGCCACGCTCGACGTGATGGTGCCGTTCGGCATGCCCCGCTTCGCGCGTTCCGGCGGCGTCTTCCGTCCGGAGCTCCCACTCGGCTTCTTCGGGTTCGCTCCATGCCCTCTGGATCGGGGCGGGCTTCGTCCAAGAAGTGCGCGGCCACGTGCACTTCGGCGGTTACGGACTGGGCGGACAGGTGCTGGTGCCGGCGCTGTGGTTCCTGGCGGAGCGGGCGGTCCTCGGCATGGTGGGCGTAGCCGGGCCGAGGGGGTGCCGTGGCGCTGCGGTGCGGTGCGGTGGGGTTCCGCGGGGCGGCACCTCCCGCTGCGGAGGCCTCCGCCGAGGGGAGACGGAGGAGGCGGTCGGCGTCCGAAGCTGCCGGCAGGGTGCCTCGGGGGAGCCGTGGCCGGCGGGCGAGGTACGGTGCCGGCGGCACGGCCCGCGCGGGTTGTCCACAGGAGAAGACGGCCGGCGCGGCGCGGTTGTACGGTCGTGCGCAGGTGATGCGGGACGGGACAGCGGCAAGGCGGGGGAGGCGGCGCTCCATGAGTGAGGTCGATGCGACGGTGCCGGCGCGGAGCGCGGCAGAGGGAGGAGCACGCATTCCGGTCGTGCCCGGCTTCGCGCAGCGCCGGGACGGAGGGCGGCGGTCGGCGGAGGATCCCGGGAGATCGCCGAAGGCCGTCGGTAAGGCGCTGCGGCTCCAGGTGCCCCGCTCCGTCCACGGATCCCTCGTCCTGCCTGCCGGCCGGCCCGACGCGGTCCAGGCGGTGGAGGAGTCGAACCGGGGCCGGGTGCCCGCACTGACGCCCATCCGGGTGGGGCGGATGGCCGCCACTCCGTTCGCCTTTCTACGCGGCTCGGCCGGGCTGATGGCCCACGACCTGACCGGCACACCGGTCACGGGGGTCGGTGCTCAGCTCTGCGGTGACGCGCACGCGGCCAACTTCGGGCTGTACGGCGATGCGCGCGGCAATCTGGTGATCGATCTCAACGACTTCGACGAGACCGTGTTCGGCCCGTGGGAGTGGGACCTCAAACGGCTCGCCACGTCGCTGGTCCTCGCCGGCCGCGAGGCGGGCGCCGACGAGGACACCTGCCGGCAGGGTGCGTACGACACGGTGGGTGCCTACCGGCGCACGATGCGTCTGCTCGCCGGACTGCCCGCCCTCGACGCGTGGAACGCCATCGCGGACGAGGAACTCGTCTCGCACACGGACGCGCGGGATCTGCTGGGCACGCTGGAGCGCGTCTCCGCCAAGGCACGCAACAACACCAGCGCCCGTTTCGCCGCCAGGTCCACGGAGGAGTGCGAGGACGGCGGACGCCGCTTCGTCGACGCCCCGCCCGTGCTGCGCCGGGTGCCGGACGCGGAGGCGGCGGCGGTCGCGGCCGGTCTGGAGGGTTACCTCTCGACGCTCTCGGAGGACCGGACCCCGCTGCTGGCCCGCTACGCGATCCACGACGTGGCCTTCCGTGTGGTCGGCACGGGCAGCGTCGGCACCCGCTCCTACGTCGTGCTGCTGCTCGATCACCGTGGTGAGCCGCTGGTCCTTCAGGTCAAGGAGGCCAGGCCCTCCGCCCTCTCCCCCTTTCTTCCCCAGGCAGGCTTCCAGGTGCCGGAAGTGGCGCACGAAGGGCGCCGGGTGGTGCTCGGGCAGAAGCGGATGCAGGTGGTCAGCGACATACTGCTCGGCTGGGCCGAGGTCGAGGGCAGGCCTTTCCAGGTGCGCCAGTTCAGGAACCGCAAGGGGAGTGTGGATCCGACAGCGCTCGCGGCGGACCAGGTGGACGACTACGGGCGGATGACCGGTGCCCTGCTGGCCCGGGCTCACGCGCACAGTGCCGACCCCCGGCTGCTCGCGGGCTACTGCGGGAAAAATGCCGAGCTGGACGACGCCGTGGCCGATTTCGCGGTGCTCTACGCGGACCGTACGGAGGCGGACCACGCCGAGCTCGTGCGGGCGGTCCGTGCCGGTCGCACACCCGCCGAACTCGGTGTCTAGCGGGTCCGCTGCTACCGCGCGTCCTCGTGGTGCGGGCCGTGGCCATACGCTGGACGGGTGAGCCAAGAAGCCGCCGGGGTGCCGACCACCCGGAACGACGTAGACGCGCAGGACCGGGATCAGGACGAGAGCCGGCCGAGCGAGCCGGAGCACGCGCACCGCGCGTCCCCGGCTGAGCTGCCGGACGGTCCGGACGAGGAACCGGAGGCCGGTCACCACCCTGGTGGGGCGACGGTCGGTGACAGGGCCGAGGGCGGTTCCGGGGCTGGTGGGGGTGCAGGCCGCGGTGCTGGTGGCGATGACCAGGGCGTGCCTGCGGACCCGTCGGGAGCCCCCCGGCCCGAGGAGCGGCTCGCGAAGGCTGTCAGGGCGGCCGAGCAGGCTCTGATCGAGTTCGAGATCGCGGTGGAGACCTTCCGCGTCGAGGTCGACAACTTCTCCCGGCTGCACCACCAGAAGCTCGGCCCGATGTACGCGCGCCTGGACGAGCTCGACGCACAGATCGCGGAGGCGCGGGCCGCGAAGACGGGGGATCCGGAGGATCTGCGCAAGGCCCAGGAGGCGCGGGCGATTGTCATGCCGATGCCGGGGGTCGAGGAGCTCTTCCACGACTGGATGGACTCCGACGGGCTGTCGCCGGAGGCGGCGGCCATGCTCACGGAGCAACCTGTGCGGCCGCCGAAGCGCGTCAGGCCCAGCGAGGAGGCGCGCAAGCTCTACAGGGAGCTGGCACGCATGTCCCACCCGGACCTCGCGTCGGACGAGACCGAGCGAACGAGGCGCGACGAGTTCATCGCGCGTGTCAACGCCGCATACGGGCGTGGTGACGTCGCGCTGTTGCAGGAACTGGCAGCGGAGTGGGCGGCGGGCCCGGTCGCTCCGGAGCTGCAACTGAGCGAGAGCGAGGAGCTCTACGCCCGGCTGGAGTGGCTGAGCCGCCGCAAGGAACTGCTCACGGCTCTTGCGCGGGAACTGGAGGAGAGCGCGATCGGCTCCATGCTGCGGATGGCGCCCGAGGACCCCGACGGACTGCTGGAGGACATCGGGGAGAAGCTCCTGGCCGAGGTTGCCGAGCGTGAGGCGGAGCTGACGGCACTGGTGCAGTAGCGTTTGAGGAGACCCTGGCGCGTACGTACGAGAGAAGGCATGACCCATGAATTTCGCTCCGCTGCCCTCGGTGGACGTAGCGGCGGTGCCGTCGGACGGCTTCGTGCTGGACGTCCGGGAGATCGACGAGTGGGCGGCGGGGCATGTCGAGGGCGCGCTCCACATCCCCATGAGCGAATTCGTGGGGCGCTTCGGTGAACTGACCGAGGCAGCCGACGACGGGCGGCGCGTCCATGTGGTGTGCCGGGTCGGCGGCCGGTCCGCCCAGGTAACCCAGTACCTGGTGCAGCAGGGCATCGACGCGGTGAACGTCGACGGCGGAATGCTCGCCTGGGACGGAGCCGGCCGCCCGATGGTCACGGAGAACGGGAACGCGGCCTTCGTCCTCTGACTCCCCGCTGCCGCTCCGGCCGTTCCAGCCACTCCGGCCTTCCTCCTGCCGCTGCCGCCGCCACTGCTTGCGGGCCGTTCGCGGAGGCGGAGTGGGTAACGGCCCGCAACCAGAGGAGTGGCGGGGTGGCGAAGTGGTACGGAGGTGGATGGGCGGAGGCAGGGACCGGGCGCCGACAGGGCGGTCTACCCGCTCGGACCGCTCGCCCCGAGCGCCGCGAAACGGCGTCGACGCGTAGGACTCGCCTCCGGAGGTCAGCTTTCCCTCCGCTCTGCCTGTACGTCCGTAAGCGGGACGACCGCCGGGGCTCACCGGCGCATGGCCGTTCAGCGGTCGAAGTCGATCTCCACCTCCGGGGTGGCGGGGTGCGACTGGCAGGCGAGTACGAAGCCGGCTTCTGTCTCCTCGGGCTCCAAGGCGAAATTCCGGTCCATCCGCACCTCACCCGACACCAGGAAGGCACGGCATGTTCCGCAGACGCCGCCCTTGCAGGCGTAGGGGGCGTCCGAGCGGCTCCGCAGGACCGTCTCCAGCAGCGATTCGCCGTCCTGGACCGGCCAGCTGCCGGAGCGGCCGTCGAGCGTCGCCGTGAGCGTGCTCTCCGCGGGAGCGGTCACCCGGGCTGTTGGCGGCGCAGTTGTCTTCTCGTCGGAGACGTGGAAGATCTCCTGGTGGATCCGGGTGCGGTCGACGCCGAGCGCCCGGAGGGCACGTTCAGCCTCCCGCACGAGGCCGAACGGCCCGCACAGGAACCAGCCCGCCACGTCGGGTACCGACACCAGCGCGGGCAGCAGCCCACCCAGCCGCTCCCGGTCCAGCCGGCCGGAGGCGAGCCCGGCGGCCTGTTCCTCCCGTGACAGCGCGGTCACCAGCTGGAAGCGGTCCGGATAGCGGTCCTTGAGGTCGGCCACCTCGTCGAGGAACATTGTCGAGGCCGCTGTCCGGTCGCTCCGGATCAGGCAGAAGCGGGCTTCCGGTTCACGCGCCAGCAGCGTTGCCGCGATCGACAGCACCGGTGTGATGCCGCTGCCTCCGACGATCGCCGCGAAGTGGCCGGGGCGGGGGCGAAGGACGAAGCGGCCCATCGGAGGCATGGCTTCCACCTCGTCACCGACCGCCAGTTCCTTGAGGGCGTACGTGGAGAACACCCCGCCGTCGACCATGCGGATACCCACCCGCAGCTCGGGAGGGTCCGGCTGCTCGGCGGCAGGAGCACAGATCGAGTACGACCTGCGGATCTCCTCGCCACCGGCGCCGTACCGCACGTTGAGATGCTGACCCGGTGTGTGGCGGAAGGTTTCGCGCAGGGCGGGGGGCACGGCGAAGGTGACGGCCACCGCGTCGTCCGTGATCCGTTCGATCGCGCTGACCCGGAGCGGATGGAACATCTACAACTCCTTGAAGTGGTCGAACGGTTCGCGGCAGGCCACGCAACGGCGCAGCGCCTTGCACGCCGTGGAGGAGAACCGGCTCAGCAGCTCCGTGTCCGTGGAACCACAGTGCGGGCAGCGCACCGAGAGGGTCAGCGGCACGGGTCCGGACGGCCCGCCCGGTCGCGGCGGCGCTATCCCGAACTCCGCCAGCTTGCGACGCCCCTCGTCACTGATGTCGTCCGTCGACCACGCGGGAGCCAGCACGGTGACCACGGAAACCTCGGCCACACCATGGTCGTGCAACACCCGCTCGATGTCGGCGGACATGGCCTCGATCGCCGGGCAGCCCGTGTACGTCGGTGTGAGGTGGACCGTGACGCGGTCGGGTCCGTCCATCCGCACCCCGCGGAGTACACCGAGCTCGTCCAGAGTGAGGACCGGCAGCTCCGGATCCGGCACCGAGCCCGCGAGCCGGTGGAGCTCCGCCTCCAGCAGGGTTTCCGTCACCATGACGCCCCCGGGTGGCTGCGGTGCAGATGCTGCATTTCGGCGAGCATCCGCCCGAACGGCTCGGTATGCAGGCCCTGCCTGCCGGCTCCCGCGCCCCACGCGCCGCTCTGCGGGCCCGACGGAAGGGTCAGGGTGGCCCGCTCGACCACGGATCCGACGGCGGACGACCAACTCCCGCGCAGCGACTCCCGGTCGACGTCGAGTCCCTCCACCGGTTCGAACAGCTCGCCGGTGAACCGCCACAGAGCGTCGAGTCCGCGCTGCATGCGCTCGTGGCTCTCGGCCGTGCCGTCACCCAGCCGCAGGATCCACTGCTCGGCGTGGTCCCGGTGGTAGGCGACCTCCTTGACGGCCTTCGCAGCCAGGTCGGCGAACTCCCCCGTCCCGGCGGCCAGTTGCCCGTACAGGAGGTGCTGGTAGACCGAGAAGTACAGCTGGCGCGCGATGGTGTGGGCGAAGTCGCCGTTCGGCTGCTCCACCAGCTGGACATTGCGGAAGGACCGCTCCTCGCGGAGGAAGGCCAGCTCGTCCTCGTCCCCGACGAACGAAAGCAGCATCCTCGCCTGGCCCAGCAGGTCCAGGGCGATGTTGGCCAGCGCCACTTCCTCTTCGAGGACGGGCGCGTGACCCGCCCACTCGCCCAGGCGGTGCGACAGCACCAACGCGTCGTCGCCGAGGGCGAGGGCCGCGCTCACAGGTGCTTCACCCCTTCCGGAATCTCGTAGAACGTGGGATGGCGGTAGGGCTTGTCCCCGGCCGGTTCGAAGAAGGAGTCCTTCTCGTCGGGTGAGGAGGCCGTGATCGCCGTCGACGGGACCACCCAGAGGGAGACGCCCTCGGAGCGGCGGGTGTACAGATCGCGGGCGTTGCGCAGGGCCATCTCGGCGTCCGGTGCGTGCAGGCTGCCCGCATGGGTGTGGGACAGCCCGCGGCGGGAGCGCACGAACACCTCCCACAGAGGCCAGTCGGTCGAGCTGCTCATGCGGTCGCCTCCACGGTCTCTGCGGCCGCTCCGGACGTTCCGGGTCGTGCCGCGTGTCTGTCTGCGTAAGCCGCCGCCGCGTCGCGTACCCAGGCGCCCTCTTCGTGGGCCCTGCGTCGCTGGGTGAGCCGCTCCTCGTTGCACGGGCCGTTGCCCTTGAGCACCTCCTGGAACTCCGTCCAGTCGATCGCTCCGTAGTCGTGCTGCCCGAGTTCCTCGTTCCACCGGATGTCCGGGTCCGGCAGGGTGAGACCCAGGGCCTGTGCCTGCGGGACGCAGATGTCGACGAAGCGCCGGCGCAACTCGTCGTTGGAATGGCGCTTGATCTTCCAGGCCATCGACTGCGCCGAGTGGGCGGAGGCGTCGTCGGGGGGACCGAACATCATGAGGGACGGCCACCACCAGCGGTTCACCGCGTCCTGCGCCATCTCGTGCTGGGCAGGAGTGCCGCGGCTGAGGGCGAGCAGCAGCTCGTACCCCTGGCGCTGGTGGAAGGACTCCTCCTTGCAGATCCGTACCATCGCACGGGCGTAAGGGCCGTAGGAGCAACGGCAGAGCGGCACCTGGTTGGTGATCGCGGCGCCGTCCACCAGCCAGCCGATCGCCCCCACGTCGGCCCAGGTGAGTGTCGGGTAGTTGAAGATCGAGGAATACCGCTGGCGGCCGGCGTGCAGCTTGTCGAGCAGCTCCTCGCGGCTGGTCCCGAGGGTCTCCGCCGCGCTGTACAGATACAGCCCGTGCCCGGCCTCGTCCTGCACCTTCGCCATCAGGATCGCCTTGCGGCGCAACGAGGGTGCGCGCGAGATCCAGTTGGCCTCGGGTTGCATGCCGATGATCTCGGAGTGCGCGTGCTGCGCCATCTGACGGACCAGCGAAGCTCGGTACGCGTCGGGCATCCAGTCCCGCGGCTCGATCCGGTCGTCAGCCGCGACAGCGGCGTCGAAGGCCGTGGCGCGCGCCGCGGCCGCCGCTGCCCCGTCTGCCGTCCCCTGCGTCGCTTCCTCCGCAGTCACTGCCGTCATCCCGGACTCCCTACCGACCGATCGTTCGGTTCCTTGGCTTCAATGGTGAGTCGGAGGCCCGTAGGGTGTCAACCCTGTGGATAACTGAGCGGTGATCGACGGTGATCGGGGCGGGATGGATTCGGACCACGGTGGGCGTACCGACGGCGTGGAAGAGCGCTCCTGGCCGGAGATGCCGCGCCGGAACGGCGCCGGTTCGAGCGACGGGCCCGAGACGGTAGCCCCGCCTCCGGAGCAGGGGGACGCCGCAGCGGACGCGGCCGCCGAACCCGCGGGGATACCGGGCCCCGGGCCTTACGGCCGAGATCATTCGGGGACGGACACGTCGACGGCGCCGGGCTCGAATCCGGCCCCGCTGCGGCGGGAGGGCCGGGGGATAGCCGGTCTGTCACTTCCCTACCAGATCGTCGCAGCACTGGCGCTCTCCGTGATGGGACTCGTGGCCTGCGGGCACCTCGCCATGGTGTTCCTGCACGTGGCCCCGTCCAACACCCTGACGAAGCAGCACGGCGAGGACATCGACGACTGGATCTATCCGGAATTCGAACAGAACTGGAAGCTGTTCGCCCCGAATCCGCTGCAGCAGAACATCGCCGTACACGTGCGTGCCGAGATCGACGGGGTGGACGGCATCACCACCACGCGCTGGATGAGCCTCTCCCACGAGGACGGCCGGGCGATACGCGGAAATCCCCTTCCCAGCCACGTTCATCAGAACGAACTGCGGCGGGCCTGGGACTTCTACACCGGGTCCCATGACAACGAGAACCGCCCCAGTGGCCTGCGGGGAGAACTGTCCGAACGCTACATCCGACGGATCGTGATGCTTCGCCTCTCCGCGCACGACTACGGGGGCACGGTCGAGCGGATCCAGGTGCGGTCCTCGATCCGTTCCGTCGGTGCTCCGCCGTGGAGCAGCGAGAAGATCAGCACCGAGCCGAACTACCGGGTGCTTCCGTGGTGGACCGTGACCCCGTCGGACCTGCCGCAGGCCGGCGCCGATCAGGTGTCGAACGGTGCCGAGGGGGAGAAGTGAGCACGTCCGCCGAGCCGCGCGGCGGCGTCCGGAACCCCGACCGCTCCCTCGCCCGCGCCATCCAGGGGGTCACTGCCGGGCCGCTGGGCGTGTACCAGAGCGCCGTCGTCCGTATCGGTGTCTCCGCCACGTACCTGCTGTTCCTGCTGCGGGAACTCCCGAACCGCCGGGAGCTGTACGGCCCCGACGGCCCGTGGCGCTGGGACATGGCGCGGGAGCTCATCGCCGGTAACGACGCCTTCACCGTCCTGATGTGGTCGGACAGCATGCTCTGGTTCGAGAGCGTCTACGGACTCACGCTGATCTCCGCCGCCCTTCTGATGCTCGGCTGGCGGACCCGCGTCACCTCGGTCGTGTTCATGGCCGGCGTGCTCTCGCTGCAGAACCGCAGCATCTTCATGGGGGACGGCGGCGACAACGTCATCCATCTGATGGCGATCTACCTTGTGCTCACCCGCTGTGCACAGGTCTGGTCGCTGGACGCGCGACGTGCCGCACGGGAGGCCGCACACCGCGCGGCGGGGCACGGGCCCGCACGGGACGTCGTGGGCCCGGCCCTGTGGGCCGTATCGGGTGCTGTCCTGCTGCCCGCCATGGCGATGGACGGACTCGGCGGAACCTGGTGGCTGCGGACGCTCCTGGGCGTGCTGTGGGTGGGCAACGGCCTCTGGTGGGCTTTGCGCCGCTACGCACCCGACCGTGAGCTCCGCACCCTGCTCGACGTCCTGGCCAACCTGGCCCACAACGCCGCCCTTCTCGTGATCATGGCCGAGGTCTGCCTGATCTACGCGACCGCGGGCTGGTACAAGATCCAGGGATCCCGCTGGCAGGACGGCACAGCTCTCTACTATCCCCTCAAACTCGACTACTTCGCCCCGTGGCCGGCGCTCTCCGGTCTGCTCGCGTCCAGCGCGCTGGCTGTCATGGTGCTGACGTACGCCACGGTGATGGTGCAGGTCGCCTTCCCCTTCACCCTGTTCAACCGGCGGGTCAAGAACGTCCTGCTGGTGGTCATGATCGGGGAGCACGCCGGGATCGCCGTTCTCCTCGGACTGCCGTTCTTCTCCATGGCGATGATCGCGGCGGACGCCGTCTTCCTGCCGACGGTGTTCCTGGTGTGGCTGGGTGAAAAGGTGACCTTCGGCCGGCGGCGGCTCGTCTCCCGGGCGACGGGCAGAGCCCGGGTGCCGGGACAGCGGCGGCCGGACGACGGTGATCAGGAGCCCCTGCGGCACGGCGGGGGCGGGGGCCATACGCTCGTCGGGTGACCAGCGAGACCGGCAGTGCAGAAGATCCTCGAGCAGCAGCAGCGGACCCGTCCACGGCGACCGGACCGTCCGGGGAAACGGGTCCCTCCCCGGCGACGGACCTGTCCGCGGACCCTGATCCGTCCGCGGAGCCCATCCAGTACGACGACGGGTACGGCAACCAGATCGGGGTCGGCCCGCACCCCGTGCCCTGGCCCGAGGGGGAGCGCTACGACGCCGAACTGCTCGCCCTGGGCGACCGGCGCAACGTGGGCGACGCCTACCGGTACTGGACGCGTGAGGCGATCGTCGCCGATCTCGACCTGCGGCGGCACGACTTCCACGTGGCGGTCGAGAACTGGGGCCACGACTTCAACATCGGCTCGGTGGTGCGCACGGCCAACGCCTTCCTCGCCAAGGAGATCCACATCGTGGGCCGGCGGCGCTGGAACCGGCGGGGTGCGATGGTCACCGATCGCTACCAGCATGTGCGTCACCACGCCGACACCGCCGACCTGACCGCCTGGGCGGCCGCCGAGGGGCTGCCGATCATCGGTATCGACAACCTCCCCGGCGCGGTGCCCCTCGAACGCACGGTCCTGCCCCGGCGGTGCGTGCTGCTGTTCGGACAGGAAGGCCCGGGGCTGACCGAGGAAGCCCGGCGGCACGCGTCGCTCGTGTGCTCCATCGCGCAGTTCGGATCGACGCGTTCGATCAACGCGGGAGCGGCGGCGGCCATCGCCATGCATGCCTGGGTCCAGCGGTACGCGGACATTCCGGAGCCTTCGAGCGGGTGACCGGGGAGGTGGCCCAGCCCCCGCTCCGCCGGGCGGCGTGTGGCGCCCGCCGTGGCAGGGCGCGGCGGTGCGCGACGGGCGTCAGGCCTGGCGGCGGACCTCCACCACGCGGAACCGGTTGGAGACGAAAGCTCCGTCACACAGCGCCGCATTGGCCGCCGGGTTGCCACCCGAACCGTGGAAGTCGGAGAAGGCCGCCGTCTGGTTGACGTACACCCCGCCGGTGAGATTCAGCGAGAGCTGGGCCGATTCGTCGAAACAGACGTCCTCCACCGCTCGCTCCACCTCCGGGGACGTGGTGTACGCGCCTACCGTCATCGCGCCCTGTTCCCGGATGGTGCGGCGCAGCAGATGCAGTGCGGCGGTCGTCGATTGGACGGCGACAGCGAACGAGACCGGCCCGAAGCACTCGGAGAGACAGGCCGCCCCACCGTCCGGCTCGGTGCCGTCGAGCTTGACGAGCACGGGTGTGCGCACGACAGCTTCCGGGAAGTCGGGGTTGGCCACCTGGCGGGACGGGAGGGCGACCTCGCCCAGCCCTGCGGCCGCATCCAGGCGCGCCCGCACGTCCGGGTTCACCAGGGCGCCGAGCAGCCCGTTGGCTCGGGCGTCGTCACCCAGGAGGCCGGTCATGGCCCCCGCGATGTCCGTGACCACGTCCTCGTAGGTCTTGTGGCCCGCGTCGGTCGGCACACCGTCCCGGGGGATGAGCAGGTTCTGCGGGGTGGTGCACATCTGACCGCTGTAGAGGGACAGCGAGAAGGCCAGGTTGGAGAGCATGCCCCGGTAGTCGTCGGTGGAGTCGATGACGATCGTGTTGACGCCGGCCTTCTCCGTGTAGACCTGCGCCTGCCTGGCGTTGGCCTCCAGCCAGTCGCCGAAGGCGGTGGAACCCGTGTAGTCGATGATCTTGACCTCGGGTCGCAGCGCCAGGGTCCTGGCGATGCCTTCGCCGGGCCGTTCGGCGGCCAGCGCGACGAGATTGGGGTCGAAACCCGCCTCGCCCAGGACTTCTCGGGCCAGCTGTACGGTGAGGGCGAGCGGCAGCACCGCCCGCGGATGCGGCTTGACCAGGACCGGATTGCCGGTGGCCAACGAGGCGAACAGGCCCGGGTAGCCGTTCCAGGTGGGGAAGGTGTTGCAGCCGATCAGCAGCGAGATACCCCGGCCGACCGCGGTGTAGGTCTTGTGCAACCGGAGCGGATCGCGCTTGCCCTGGGGCTTCGACCAGTCGGCGGCGTGCGGCGTGCGTGTCTGCTCCGCGTAGGCGTACGCCACCGCTTCCAGACCGCGGTCCTGCGCGTGCGGTCCGCCTGCCTGGAAGGCCATGACGAACGCCTGCCCGCTCGTGTGCATCACGGCGTGGGCCAGTTCGTGCGTACGTGCGCTGATCCTCGCGAGGATTTCCAGACAGACCAGGGCCCGGGTCTCCGGCCCGGCCGCCCGCCAGTCGCTCATGGCGGCGCTCATCGCCGGGAGCAGGACGTCCGGGTCGGCATGCGGGTACTCGACGCCGAGCTTCGGCCCGTACGGCGAGACCTCGCCGCCGGCCCAGCCGTCGGTGCCGGGCTGGCCGAGGTCCAGCCGGGTGTTCAGCATGGCGTCGAAGGCGGCCTTGCCCTCCGCCGCGCCCAGGCTGCCGGCGAGGCCGCCCTCGCCGTAGGCCTTGGGATGCTCGGGGTGCGGGGACCAGTAGGCGCGCGTACGGATCGCGTCGAGTGCCTGGTCGAGCGTCGGACGGTGGGTCTCGGACAGCTTCTCGGGGGAAAGCTCGGCGGCCATGACGGACCAACTCCTCGTCGAGCCGGGCAGGGACGTGCGGACGGAGTTAGAGTAACCGAACGATCGGTCGGGACAAGGGGCCCCGAAGGACCTGTGGACAACTCATGGGGGAGGATCGCGGTCATGACCACGGCCAAGCGGGACACGTACACACCGGAAACCCTCCTCACCGTTGCCGTGCGCGTCTTCAACGAACGCGGCTACGACGGCACCTCCATGGAGCATCTCTCCAAGGCGGCCGGAATCTCCAAGTCGTCGATCTACCACCATGTGACGGGCAAGGAGGAGCTGCTGCGCCGCGCGGTGAGCCGGGCGCTCGACGGTCTGTTCGGCATCCTGGAGGAGCCGGGGGCGACGCGCGGGCGGGCGATCGCACGGGTCGAATACGTCACGCGCCGCACCGTCGAGGTCCTGATGGGCGAACTGCCCTACGTCACGCTGCTGCTGCGTGTCCGGGGGAACACGAACACCGAGCGCTGGGCCCTGGAGCGGCGCAGGGAGTTCGACCAGCGGGTGTCCGAACTGCTCAAGGCCGCTGTCGCGGACGGCGACCTGCGGGCCGACGTCGACATACGCCTGGCCACCCGCCTCCTCTTCGGCATGGTGAACTCCCTGGTCGAGTGGTACCGACCGCAGCCGGGCGGCTCGCCGGAGGGGGAGCAGCTGGCCGACACGGTCGTGCAGCTGGCTTTCGAGGGGATGCGGGCCAGTCGCTGAGCCGGCCCGTATCAGGGCCCGTGCGGCCCGGCCACCCGTCCCTCGCCGTTCCGGCCGGGAGCGGCTTCATGATCGATGCACCTACGCGAGCTCGGCCGGCCGATCCGGGCGCGGGCCGAGGTCGGTCTCCTCGAAGACCAGCAGGGTGCGGGTGGAGAGCACCTCGGGTATGGCCTGGATCCTGGTCAGGACCAGTTCCCGCAGCGCCCGGTTGTCCGGCGTGTGCACCAGGAGCAGGACATCGAAATCGCCGCTGACCAGGGCGATGTGGGTGGCGCCCGGCAGCGCCCCGAGCTGCTCGCGCACCGTGCGCCAGGAGTTCTGGACGATCTTCAGCGTGATGTACGCCGAGGCGCCCTGTCCCGCCCGTTCGTGATCCACACGGGCGCTGAAGCCGCGGATCACCCCGTCCTCCACGAGCCGGTTGATGCGGGCGTAGGCGTTGGCGCGCGACACGTGGACCCGTTCGGCCACGGCGCGTATCGAGGCCCGGCCGTCCGTCCGCAGGATGCGGAGGATGTCGCGGTCCACCGAGTCGAGCGGCCTGGCGGGTGACACCTGGCCGGGGTCCGCACCGCCGGCGGCCATTTGTTCAGCGGCCATCTGCCCGTGCCTCCCTGTTGTGGACGACCTGCCCCTATCCCAGGCTGTGGAGAACCGTTTGTCCACAGGCTGACGGTGCCTGTAGCCAAAATGCCTCCACGACCGAACAATCGGTAGGTGAGGCACTCCGCACCCGGCGCCTCGCTTCCGCCTCGATATTTCCGCAGATTTCGACACCCTCGATGTATCTCGATGCCAGGAGGTGCTTCACATGACGGTCCAAGAGCTGCCCGGCGCGGCCGCTTACCGGCCCACGCCGCCCCCGGCCTGGAAGCCGCTCACCGACCCTGCGCCGCTGCTCCCGGACCCCGAGCCGTACCGGGTGCTCGGCACGGACGCCGCAGCCGACGCCGACCCCGAGCTGCTGCTGCGTCTCTACGCCGAGCTGGTGCGTGGCCGCCGGTACAACACCCAGGCCACCGCGCTGACCAGGCAGGGCCGGCTTGCCGTGTACCCCTCCAGCACCGGCCAGGAGGCCTGCGAGGTCGCGGCAGCGCTCGTCCTGGAGGAGCGTGACTGGCTCTTCCCCAGTTACCGCGACACGCTTGCCGCCGTGGCCCGTGGTCTGGGCCCGGTCGAGGCACTGACCCTGCTGCGCGGGGACCGGCACACCGGATACGACCCGCGTGAGCACCGCATCGCCCCGCTGTGCACCCCGCTCGCCACCCAGCTGCCGCACGCGGTGGGGCTGGCCCACGCGGCGCGGCTCAAGGGCGACGACGTCGTGGCGCTGGCCATGGTGGGTGACGGCGGGACGAGCGAGGGCGACTTCCACGAGGCGCTGAACTTCGCTGCGGTCTGGCGCGCTCCGGTCGTCTTCCTCGTGCAGAACAACGGCTTCGCCATCTCCGTACCCCTGGCCAAGCAGACCGCCGCCCCGTCCCTGGCTCACAAGGCCGTCGGGTACGGCATGCCGGGCCGGCTGGTCGACGGGAACGACGCGGTCGCGGTGCACCAGGTACTGGGCGAAGCGGTCGCAAGGGCCAGGCGCGGTGGGGGGCCGACGCTGGTCGAGGCGGTCACGTACCGCATGGAGGCCCACACGAACGCCGACGACGCCACCCGTTACCGCGGCGACAGCGAGGTCGAGGCGTGGCGTGACCACGACCCGATCCTGCTGCTGGAGCGTGACCTGACCGGCCGGGGGTTGCTGGACGAGGAGCGGATCGGGACGGTGCGGGAGGCGGCGGAGCGCATGGCCGCAGGCCTGCGTGAGCAGATGAACGCCGATCCGGTGCTGGATCCGATGGACCTGTTCACCCACGTCTACGAACAGCCGACCGGACAGCTGCGCGAGCAGGCCGCCCGGCTGCGGAGCGAGCTCGAAGCGGAGCACGACGAGAGCGGTGCGGAGGAGAGGCGATGACCACGGCTGCGGCGACGGCCGGGCAGCGTGAGAGCGCGGTCAAGCCCGCCACGATGGCGCAGGCGCTCAGGCGCGCGCTGCGCGACTCGATGGCCGAGGACCCGACGGTGCATGTGCTCGGTGAGGACGTCGGCACCCTCGGCGGGGTCTTCCGGGTCACCGACGGCCTGGCTGAGGAGTTCGGCGACGGCCGGTGCACGGACACGCCACTGGCCGAGGCGGGCATCCTGGGTGCCGCCGTCGGCATGGCGATGTACGGGCTGCGGCCCGTGGTGGAGATGCAGTTCGACGCTTTCGCCTACCCGGCGTTCGAGCAGTTGGTCAGTCATGTCGCCAAGATGCGGAACCGCACCCGGGGTGCCATGCCCCTACCGATCACGGTGCGCGTTCCCTACGGAGGGGGAATCGGGGGTGTCGAGCACCACAGTGACTCCTCCGAGGCCTACTACATGGCGACGCCCGGGCTGCACGTCGTCATGCCGGCCACGGTCGAGGACGCGTACGGGCTGCTGAGGCAGTCGATCGCCTCCGACGATCCGGTGGTCTTCCTGGAGCCGAAGAGGCTCTACTGGGCGAAGGCGGCCTGGTCGCCGGACGCACCGGCCGCGGTGGAGCCGATCGGGCGGGCCGTGGTGCGCCGGCCGGGGCGCAGCGCCACCCTGATCACCTACGGCCCGTCCCTCCCGGTGTGTATGGAGGCAGCCGAGGCCGCCACCTCGGAGGGCTGGGACCTCGAGGTGGTCGACCTGCGCTCGCTGGTGCCGTTCGACGACGAGACCGTCGCCGCGTCGGTGCGGCGCACGGGGCGCGCGGTGGTCGTCCATGAATCCTCCGGATTCGGCGGCCCGGGCGGCGAGATCGCGGCGCGGGTCACCGAGCAGTGTTTCCACCACCTCGAAGCGCCGGTACTGCGGGTTGCCGGGTTCGACATCCCCTATCCGCCGCCGATGCAGGAGCGCCATCATCTGCCCGGCGTGGACCGGGTGCTCGACGCGGTGGCCCGTCTTCAGTGGGAGGCCGAGAGCTGATGGCCCAGGTGCTCGAGTTCACGTTGCCGGACCTCGGCGAGGGACTGACCGAGGCGGAGATCGTGCGGTGGCTGGTGGAGGTCGGCGATGTGGTCGCCATCGACCAGCCGGTCGTCGAGGTCGAGACGGCCAAGGCCATGGTGGAGGTGCCGTGTCCGTACGGCGGCGTCGTGACGGCGCGGTTCGGTGAGGAGGGTACGGAGCTTCCCGTCGGCGCACCGCTACTGACCGTGGCGGTAGGAGCGACGGGCCCGGACTCCTGCAGGACTCCCGCCGACGCGGCCTCGGCGCCGGTGTCCGGTGCGGCCTCCGGCGCGGCCTCCGGCGCGGAGTCGGCTCCGGTGTCCGGCGATGCCCCCGGTGCGGTATCAGGGCCGGCGGGTGAGGCATCCGGAAACGTGCTGGTGGGCTATGGCACGGGAGCACCCGCCGCACGGCGCCGCAGGGTCAGGCCGACGTCCGTCACGGCTCCCCCTACGGCCACGCGGCCCATGCCGGAACGATCCCTTGCGCCCACCCCTGCCGTGGAGGTACCGGGACCCGTGGCGGTCATTTCCCCGCTGGTACGGAAGCTGGCGCGGGAGCACGGTCTCGACCTCCGGCAGGTCCCGGGTTCGGGGCGGGACGGGCTGATCCTGCGTACCGACGTCGAATCCGCGATCAGGAAGGGCGACGCGGAGCGTTCTGCCGCCGCGCCGGCCCCGGTCACCGGTCAGGCACCCGTGGTGGCCGGCGAGCGCATCGCGCTGCGCGGAGTCCGGGGCGCGGTCGCGGACAAGCTGGCGCGCAGCCGGCGGGAGATTCCGGATGCCACGTGCTGGGTCGACGCGGACGCCACCGAACTGATGGCGGCGAGGGCCGCGATGAACGGCGCCGGTGGCGGCGGTTCGGTGCCCAAGGTCTCGGTGCTCGCTCTGCTGGCCCGTATCTGCACGGCGGCACTGGCCCGGTTCCCGGAACTCAACGCCACGGTCGATGCCGAGGCTCGGGAGGTCGTCCGTCTGCCGGAGGTCCACCTGGGCTTCGCGGCGCAGACGGAACGGGGGCTGGTGGTGCCCGTCGTCCGCGGGGCCCAGGCCCGCAACGTGGAGTCGATCGGCGCGGAGATCAGCCGGCTGACGGAGGTGGCGCGTGCCGGGAAGCTGACCCCCGCGGACCTGACTGGCGGCACGTTCACACTGAACAACTACGGAGTCTTCGGGGTCGACGGCTCGACACCGATCATCAACCATCCGGAAGCGGCGATGCTCGGGATCGGCCGCATCGTGCCGAAACCCTGGGTGCATCAAGGGGAGCTGGCGGTGCGACAGGTCGTCCAGCTGTCGCTCACCTTCGACCACCGGGTCTGCGACGGCGGCACCGCAGGTGGCTTCCTGCGGTATGTGGCCGACTGCGTGGAGCAGCCGGCGGTGCTGCTGCGCACGCTGTGACCTGACGGTGGTCCGCCGCGACCGGACACGGCCGGACCGTCCCGGCCCGGTCGGACTGTGTCCGTGCCCCGCGGACGGGTGTCTGCCCCCGGCCGGAGCGTGCCCACGCCTGTGCGGGCCGGGGGCGTACGGGCATGGACCGGCCAGGGCGGTCGGCATGCGGGCCGGAGGTGTACGGGCGTGGGCACGCTCCGGCCAGGGCGGTGGGCGCGCGGGCCGGGCCGGTCGGGGCCGTGCTGGCCCCCGTTCTTTCCGGCGCCGGCTCCGGGAGCAGTCCCGCCCCGGGGTGATTGGCGGATCGGACGGCCCGCATACTCGGGTCATGACCGCGTATGACGCCATCGTCCTTGCCGGAGGAGCCGCCGAGCGGCTCGGGGGAGCCGACAAGCCCGGGCTCCAGGTGGGTGGACGGGCGCTGCTGGACCGCGTACTCACGGCCTGTGCCGACGCGGGCACCACCGTCGTGGTGGGCGGGCGCAGACCCACCACGCGTCCGGTCTTCTGGACGCGCGAAGTACCACCGGGCGGAGGGCCGTTGGCGGCGCTCGGGGCCGGTGTCCGGCACGTGACCGCGGAAACCGTGCTCGTGCTCTCCGCGGACCTGCCGTTCCTGGACGGGGCGACCGTCCGCTCGCTGCTGGACACGGTCGGTACGGGTGCCTGCGAAGGCGCTGTGTGTACGGACCCGGACGGACGCGACCAGCCGCTCGTGGCGGTCTACCGAGCGGAACCGCTGCGCCGCGAACTCGCGCTCCTGGCTACGGAGCACGGCAGCCTCGCCGGGCTGCCGCTGCGGTTGCTGACGGCCGAACTCGCCCTCGACCGGGTCGAGGCGGGGCCTCTCGCCTCGTTCGACTGCGACACCTGGGAAGACGTTGCTGCCGCCAGGGCGCGTATCAGGGACCATGGAACCGTGCTGGACGAATGGATCACCACAGTCAAAGACGAACTGGGCATCGAACTCGACGTCGATACCGGCGTCCTCCTCGACCTCGCCCGTGATGCCGCGCACGGCGTCGCCCGGCCCGCCGCACCGTTGACCACCTTCCTGGTGGGGTACGCGGCGGCGAAGGCGAGCAGTGGGGCGAGCCCGGAGGACGCGGCCGCCGCCGTGGCGGACGCGGCCCGCAAGGCCGCCGCGCTGGCCCTGCGCTGGGAGGAAGAGACGGAGGCCGGCAGCGGGACCGGCACGCCATGACGGCGCCAGGAGGCGAGACGGGGGATCCGCTTCCGGCGGACCGGCCGGGCGGGCGCTCGACCGATGCCGCCCAGCGATCCCCTGCCGCCCAGCGATCCCCTGCCGTTCAGCGATCCTCTGCCGCCGCTCAGCAGCCCCACGCCGCCGACCTGATCGGCAGGGCCGGGGATGCCCGGACCGCCGACGGAACCCGCGAGCCTGACGGGCTCCGCGCAGGGGAAGCCGGGCCGGCAGCAGAAGTCCCCGAGCCGGAGGAAGCCCCGACGGCCGCAGAAGCTCGAGCCGCAGAGAAGGCGCGAGCGCCTGCAAAACCCTGCACCGCCGCAGAAGGCCGGTCCGCAGAAACCCTTCGCGCAGAAACCCGCTCCGCCGAGGAAGCCCGTACCGCAGAAACCCGTGCCGTCGAGGAGGAGCGGGCCGTCGAGCAGGCTCTGGCTCTGGTCGGACGCCAGGTCCCCTCCGCGCACTCCGCGCCCGGCCGGCCCCTCCCCTCCGAGCCCGTCGGGCCCTCCCTTTCCTCCGCTCCGCGCACCCCGGCGGCGTCCAGCGAGGGGCCCTCGGCCGCCGACGTTTCCCCGGCTGCCCGCAGCCGTGCCCGCCCCGCGGCATCCCACGGCTCCAGCGGTTCCAGTGGTTCCTCCCGCCCGTCCCGCTCCTCCCCCTCACACCCGACCACGTCGTGGACCGGCGCCCGCGCCCTGGCCGAGCGCCTCGGCCGCTCCGCCCCGCGCGCCGCTCACCGGCTTCCTCTGGACCGGGCGCTCGGCCACGTCCTGGCCGAGGCCGTGGTCGCCCTCACCGATCTGCCGTCCTTCGACACGTCGGCCATGGACGGCTGGGTCGTCGCAGGGCCGGGCCCGTGGTCCGTACGCGAGGGCGAAGGGGTTCTCGCCGGCCACAGCACGGCCGTACCGCTGCCCGACGGCACAGCGGTACCCATCGCCACCGGCGCCCGCATTCCCTCCGAGGCCACCGCCGTCATCCGCAGCGAACACGCACACGCGGACGAGACCAAGGGGCTGCTCCACTCGACTCGCCCGGTCGTTCCCGGGCAGGACATCCGCCCGCGCGGCCAGGAGTGCCGGTCCGGCGACCAGCTTCTGCCCGTCGGGACTCTGGTGACGCCGCCCGTTCTCGGCCTGGCGGCCGCCGCGGGGTACGACGCCCTGGTGGCCGTCGGCCGGCCACGCGTCGACGTTCTCGTCCTGGGGGACGAACTGCTCACCGTCGGACTGCCGCGTGAGGGGCTGATCCGGGACGCCCTCGGCCCGATGCTGGCCCCGTGGCTCCGGGCCCTGGGTGCGGAGGTCACGGCCCCCAAGCGTCTCGGGGACGACGCGGACGCCCTCCGCCGAGCCCTCACCACATCCGACGCCGATCTGATCGTCACGACCGGCGGTACCGCGGCCGGGCCCGTCGACCATGTCCATCCGGTACTCGCCGACACCGGCGCCGAGCTGCTGGTCGACGGAGTAGCCGTGCGCCCCGGCCACCCCATGCTTCTGGCCAGGTTCCCCGATGGGGGTCCCTACCTGGTGGGTCTGCCCGGCAATCCGCTCGCAGCCGTTTCCGGTCTGCTGACGCTGGCCGAACCCCTGCTCCGGGGAATCGCAGGAAGGCCCGCTCAGGACGCGTTCCGAGTGCCGGTGCACGAGGAGGTCCAGGGCCATCCGCACGACACGCGACTCGTCCCCGTGGTCCACCGAGGGGACAGGGTCGTGCCGCTGCACTACAACGGTCCCGCGATGCTCCGGGGGATCGCCGCTGCGGACGGGCTGGCTGTGGTGCCCCCGGGCGGGGTACGGTCCGGCACCGAGGTGGAGATCCTCGATCTACCGTGGGCCTCGGCAACGCCGTGGACTGAAGGGTGTTTCACGTGAAACTTCCCGGCCACGACGCGATGGCCAGGCGCGCCGACGAATACGTGGTGCCCACTCGGGTGCTCCTGCCACGGCGGGTGGTCGACCGGCCGCTGCGGCAGGTCGCCAAGCGGCTGGCGATGGCCTTGGCGGTACTGGCCGCCACGGTCTTCATCGTCTGGGCGGACCGGGGCGGGTACCACGACAACGCCGATGAGAAGGTCGACTTCCTCGACGCCGTCTACTACGCGACGGTGACGCTGTCGACGACCGGGTACGGCGACATCGTGCCGTACAGCGATTCGGCGCGGCTCGTCAACGTGGTGCTGGTGACGCCGCTGCGTGTGCTGTTCCTGATCATCCTGGTCGGCACCACCCTCGAGGTCCTGACGGAACGGACCCGGGAGGACTTCCGGCTGAACCGTTGGAGAACCAACTTGCGTGAACACACAGTTGTCGTGGGCTTCGGTACCAAGGGCCGCTCGGCAATCCAGACGCTCTGTGCCACCGGGCTGAAGAAGGACCAGATCGTCATCGTCGACCCGGCCGGCAAGGTGATCGAGGCGGCCAACGCCGAGGGATTCGTGGGTGTGGTGGGTGACGCCACGCGCAGTGACGTGCTGCTGCGGGCGGAGGTACAGAAAGCGCGGCAGGTCATCATCGCCACTCAGCGCGACGACACCGCCGTGCTGGTCGCCCTGACGGCGCGGCAGCTCAACCGGGGCGCGAAGATCGTCGCCGCCGTGCGTGAGGAGGAGAACGCGCCGCTGCTGCGTCAGTCCGGCGCCGACGCCGTGATCACCAGTGCCAGCGCGGCAGGCCGCCTGCTGGGGCTCTCCGTCCTGAGCCCGAGCGCCGGCACGGTGATGGAGGATCTCATCCAGCAGGGCAGCGGCCTCGATCTCGTCGAACGGCCGGTGATAAAGGCCGAGGTGGGCAAGAGCGTCCGGGAGACCGACGACTTGGTGGTCAGCGTCCTGCGCGGGCACCGGCTGCTCGGTTACGACGATCCGGCAGCCAGCCCCCTGCAGCTGACGGACCGTGTCATCACGATCGTGCGGGCCTCGCCGCTCCACGTGCCACCGGCGAACCATCCGCCGCAGTCCAACCAGCGGTCGTAGACGGCCCGGGCGCGCGGACGGGTCCCAGGCAAGCCTGACACGCCCGGAAGGCCGTACGGAGTAGCCTCGCGGCCATGCATGCGATCACGATCCCCGAACCCGGTGGCCCCGAGGCGCTCGTATGGACCGAGGTCCCCGATCCCGTACCAGGCGAGGGCGAAGTCCTCGTCGAGGTCGTGTCCGGTGCGGTCAACCGGGCCGACGTCCTGCAGCGGCAGGGCTTCTACAACCCTCCGCCCGGCGCGTCCCCCTATCCCGGCCTGGAGTGCGCGGGCCGCGTCGCGGCACTCGGTCCGGGTGTGACCGGTTGGTCCGTGGGCGACGAGGTCTGCGGGCTGCTGGCGGGCGGTGGTTACGCGGAGAAGGTGGCCGTACCGGCCGGACAGCTGCTGCCCGTGCCCGCCGGAGTGGATCTCGCCGTGGCCGCCGCGCTGCCCGAGGTCACCGCGACGGTCTGGTCCAACGTCTTCATGGTGGCCCATCTGCGGCCTGGTGAGACCCTGCTCGTCCATGGCGGCTCAAGTGGCATCGGCACGATGGCGATCCAGCTCGCCAAGGCGGTGGGGGCGCGGGTCGCGGTGACCGCGGGCGGCCCCGAGAAGCTGGCCCGGTGCAAGGAACTCGGTGCCGACATCCTCATCGACTACCGCGAGCAGGACTTCGTCGACGAGCTGCGCAGGGCGACGGACGGTGCGGGAGCCGACGTCATCCTCGACATCGTCGGGGCCAAGTACCTGGACCGCAATGTGCGGGCGCTGGCGGTGAACGGCCGGCTTGCGATCATCGGTATGCAGGGCGGAGCCAAGGGCGAGTTGAACCTGGGGGCCCTGCTGAGCAAGCGGGCCGCCGTCACGGCCACGTCCCTGCGTGCCCGGCCGCTCGCGGAGAAGGCCGCGATCATCGCCGCGGTACGCGAGCACGTCTGGCCGCTCATCGAGCAAGGTGTAGTCAAGCCCGTCGTGGACCGTACGGTGCCGATGGCGGATGCGGCGGAGGCCCACCGGGTCCTTGAGTCCAGCACCCACATCGGCAAGGTGCTCCTGCTCGCCCCGACGGCCTGAGGGAGACGCGGCGCCCCGGCGTCCAGAGGCCGGCGTCCCCCCGCGTCCCGAGAGCCGACGACCGGGCAACGAGGACAGGCGGACTCAGACCGACACCCAGGACGGCCTACGCGCCGGGGGCCGGCACACCTCAGGTGTGCCGGCCCCCGGCGCGTAGGGGCGACACAGGACGCTGACCACTGCCCGCGCCTCCGTGCGGCGTCGTCCCGCCCACGGCCGTGACGGCGGCTACAGGTACGGGCCCGAACGAGCCGGACCGTGCGGGTCCGGGCCGCCTTCCTCGTCCTCGTGGAGCGCACCCGGGGGAAGGGCGCGGCGCATCTGCTCCAGCTGGGCCCTGGCCGCCATCTGCTGCGCGAACAACGCGGTCTGGATCCCGTGGAACAGCCCCTCCAACCAGCCGACCAGCTGGGCCTGGGCGATCCTCAGCTCGGCCTCCGAGGGGACGGACTCCTCGGTGAACGGCAGCGACAGCCGTTCCAGCTCCTCCACCAGCTCGGGTGCCAGCCCGTCCTCGAGTTCCTTCACGGAACTGGCGTGGATCTCCTTGAGCCGCACCCGGCTGGCCTCGTCGAGAGGAGCGGCCCTGACCTCTTCCAGAAGCTGCTTGATCATGCTGCCGATGCGCATGACCTTGGCGGGCTGCTCGACCATCTCCGTCACCGGGACCTCACGCGACTCGTCGTCGCCGCCCCCGCCACCGATAGCCATTCCGTCCTGCCCCACCACGAGGACCTGGGGGTGCTCCTGCGACCGGTCATTCCTCGGCATCTCCATGTCGCCATTGTCTCGCACACCTGCTGCACCACACGGTGGTGCCCCCGGAAAAGCATGATCCACCTTTCCGGGGGCGGCCGATCGGCCGGTCAGTCAGGGACGACCCCGCCCCGGGACGCTCATCCCGCGCGGCGGGTCAGTGTCAGCCGTGAGCCGGTGAACGCGGCCGCGAGCAACCCGGCCAGCACCGGTACGACCAGGGCCAGCAAGCCGAGGGTCTCCCACGGCATCACGATCGGCGTGTAGGCGGAGTCCATGGGCTGCCGACGCATCGCCTCCATCGCCTCTCCCAGGTCGACCAGTCGCAACGCCACCGCGGGCACCACGCCCGCCGCCGTCCCGAGAAGCACGCCGGTGAGGGCGACCACCACAGACTGGAATCCGGAGAGGGTGCGCCGCACTCCGGGCGGTGCGCCCACCGCGCTGAGCGTGGTGAGGTCGGCCTGCGCGTCGGCCTTCGCGAGACCGGTGGTGAGGCCGGCGGCGCCCAGGGTGACCACGCCCGCGAACAGGGCGAGGACCAGCAGGACCACCTCCTCGCCGCGGTCTTCGTAGGGTCTCTCCGACTGCAGGTAGATCCCGTTCCCGGCCTGGGTGATCACTGCGGCCACTGCCTGCCCCTCGCGGTCCGTCGGCGCGTGGGCGACAGCGTAGACGCTTCCGAGGACCGCGGTGTGCAGCCCGAGCCGGTCTGCGGCTCGCTGCGGAAGGATCATGCGGACTCCGGGGGTGGCGGCGTACCGCGCGGGGGCGACGTACACCTTCACCCGGTCCGTGGTGGCCTCGGTCTTACCCGGGTGGAGCTTCCGATTCTCCTTGTCCCGTTCGTCGTACGTGTGCACGGCCTTGAGCGTGACCTCACCGTTCTCCGCGTACGCCGGGTTGAGCAGCACGGGCGTTCCGGCAGCCAGGGCTGCGGCTGCCGCCGGGTCGTCGAGCTTCACATACGTCCTGAGCAGCGCGGCGTCACCGACGACGATGTGGCTGTCACCCGTGTTGAGCGCCTGCGCGGTGTTGAACTCGTCGACGCAGGCGGGGGAGTTCAACAGCTTCTTGTGCGCGTCGGCGGAGAGGCTTTCGGCGAGCTTCCGCGCGCCCGCCCCCGCCTCCTTGCGGGCCTGGCGCACGGGTACGCCGTCCCGTTCGCGCGGCAGGGCGATGTTCTCGGCGGCGGTGAGCGCGGGGATCAGGTTGTAGTCCTGGAAGACGTAGCCGATACTGCGGCGGCGCAGGCGCGCGATGCCCTTGCGGCCGAGCGCCGAGAGGTCCTGGCCTTCGATGACGACCTGGTCGCTGCTCGCGGTGTCCAGGCCCCCGGCCAGCGTCAGCAGCGTGGACTTGCCGGACCCGGAGGGACCCATGACGGCGACCAGCTCACCGGTGCGGACGGACAGGCTGACGCCGCGCAGAGCATGGACCTCTGCGGCACCGGAGCCGTGGGTGCGGGTCAGCGCCCGCAGTTCGAGCACGGGCGTGTCCGCGGGGACACCGGCGGACGGGGCGGGTACGGACGTGGACATGGCGGGTGTTCCCCCTGAGAACGGCGCGATGGTCAGGCAGACGGCTGCGGGACGGGTGGGCCGGTCGCCGGTGTGTCGCATGCCGGTCGGCGTCAGGCGTGGGTCAGCGGCGGACGGAGGGACGGGAGCCTGCCGGCCGGGCGGCTCCTCGGCTCGCCGGCCCGGCCGCACGGGGGGCGGGGTCGGTCATGGCGGCTTCGGCGAGACGGACCAGGCGCGACTCGCAGTGGTCCAGCCACCGGGCCTCCGCCTCGGCCTGGAAGATCAGCTGCTCCACCACGAGGAGCCAGGCCACCTCGTCGCGGTCGGCGGGTACGTCGGCGAGGGCCTGCGCCTTGAGCCGGGTGTAGTCCTGCATCGCCTTCAGAGTGTGGCCGCGTTGCGACTGGATGACGGCCCGGATGTCGACCCCCGGGGCGCCGACCGCCATGGCGAGTTTGATCGCCAACTCGTCCCGGGGCGGATTGCTGCGGTCCACAGGAGTCTCGAACCAGCTGCGGAGCTCGTCGCGGCCGTCGTCGGTGATCGAGTAGAGCGGGTGACCCGCGTCGTCCTCGCCGTTCTGCACGACCATGCCGTCGCGCTCCAGCCGGCTGAGCGTCGTGTAGACCTGCCCGACGTTCAAGGGCCAGGTGGCACCGGTGCGGGACTCGAACTCGGTGCGGAGCTGAGAGCCGTAGCGGGGCCCTCGCTCAAGAAGGGCCAGCAGCCCGTGGCGGATACACATACTCAGTATCCATACCGAGTATGTGTACCGCCGCAAGTGTCCCGGAAGGGGGAGAAGGCCTCGGCCCCCCGTCAGACCGCCCGGCGCATGCGGAAGGCGAGGAACCCCAGTCCCAGTCCGACCAGGGCGATCCCGCTGCCCAGCGTCAGTAGCGGGACCTGCCGTGCGGCAGGCCCGTCCAGCGCCTGCCGCTGCCGTGCCGACCTCCCGGGCTCGGGGAAAGCGCCGGGCGGTGGGGTGAACGCGGGCGCCTCGTCCGGGTCCTCCGGTGGCACCTCGTCGGCAGGCGGCGTCTCGGAGCGCGCGAGTTCCATGGGTGTCAGCGACCGCCCGGGCCGGGGCCGGCCTTTCCCCGCCTGCCTCCCGGCCAGGGGGGAGTCCTCGGCGGACGGACCGGCGCCGGGGGAACGGGGGGACGGCGAGGGCGACGGCCGAACGGGCGCGCCGGCTTCCCGCGAGCGCACGGGGAGAGCGGGTGCGGGGAAGGCCTGAGCGGGGAGAGCGTGGGCCGGAAGGCCGCGCGCCGCAGAGGTGGACGCAGGGGTGACAGTGGACGACCGTACGTTGCCGTACGCCACGGAGACCGGCCCGATGATCAGCCCGGCGGACATGGCCAGAGAGGCCACACATCGTGACGACCGTGAAGCCAGGAGTCCCTGAGGCATGAGATCAGCGTCACACGCACACGGAGGCCCGGCATCCCGGGCCCACCGCACGGCACACGGCCCCGGGCGGACACCCGGCACACGGCCCGCTCTGGGCGGGCCGGCTGCCACGAAGGAAGCCGGAGCGGAGCAGGAAGCAGTCAGAGTCGTCAGAAACTGTCAGCAAGGGAGCGCGCAGGCAGGCAGCACGCACGCAGCCCCGAGGCGGGCATCAGGCAGCACGCACGCAGCCCCCGACAGCACGCAGCCGTCAGGCCGGGTCGCCCGTGGCGATCTGGAGTTCGAAGTGGGTGCCCCGCTCAGCAACAGCCGCACCCGGCGTCGGGAACTGGCCGATGACCTGGTCCTCCGCGTAGGTGTTGCCCTCCACCTCGATCACCTTGACGGTCCAGCCGGCCGCGGCGGCGCACGCCTTCGCGGAGAGGACGTCCTTGTAGATGAAGTTCGGCGCCTGGACCTTCGCGGGGTCGTCCGTGTCCTCCGTGGCGTCCGTGCACTTCTCGGTCTCCATCGTCCGGTTCCGCTCCGGGGGCTTGTGCTCCCCCGCCACCGCGGACTCGCTGGAGCCAGGATCGCCGCCCTTGCCGTAGTCCGAGCCGTCGTCGAAGTCCAGGAAGGCGATGAGGCCGCCGACGGCGATCAGCGCCACCACGATCGACCCCACGACGACCGGCATGCCCGACCGGGAACGGCCGTTGCCCCCCGTGGGCTGCGGGGACGTCGCGTACGCGGGCGGAGTCCGGTGCCCCACGGCACCGGGCCCGTACGGCTGGGCCGCCTGCGGGTAGCCGTATCCCGGCGTGGGAGCGGGGGTCGGCACCCCGTAGGGGCCGGGCTGCTGCTGGGGGTGGTGGGGCTGCGGCTGGTAGGGCGTCTGCACGCCGTGCGGAGCGGGGGCGGCCTGGTCCACGGGCGGGAAGACCGCCGAGCCGACGCCCGAGCCGCTGTTGACCGGCGCACCGCCGCCGATGATCACCGGAGCACCGGCCGGACCGCTCGCGTTCAGCACGCGGGCGATCTCGTCCTGCATCGCCGCGGCACTGGGGAAGCGCTCGTTCGGGTTCTTCCTGAGCGCGCGGGCGACGAGCGCGTCCATCGCCGGAGTGAGGGACCGGTTGATGCTCGACGGAGCGACCGGCTCCTCCTGGACGTGCGCGTACGCGATGGCGAGCGGCGAGTCCGCGTCGAAGGGGATGCGTCCCGTGAACAGCTGGAAGAGCATGATGCCGACCGAGTACAGGTCGGACCGCGCGTCCACCCCGCGGCCCAGCGCCTGCTCGGGGGAGAGGTACTGCGGCGTACCGACGACCATGCCGGTCTGGGTCATCGAGGTGACCCCCGACTGCATGGCACGGGCGATGCCGAAGTCCATGACCTTGACGACGCCGCGCTTGGTCATCATGACGTTTCCGGGCTTGATGTCGCGGTGGACCAGGCCCATCTCGTGGCTGGTCTCCAGGGCGGCGAGCACATCGGCCGTCACCTTGAGCGCCTTGTCGGCGGGCATGGCGCCGTACTGCTGGATGTCCGACTGGAGTACGGAACCCAGCGGCTGCCCCTCGACGTACTCCATGACGATGTACGGCATGAGCGCGCCGCCGAGCTCGTCCTCGCCCGTGTCGAACACCGAGACGATGTTGGTGTGCTGCAGCTTGGCCACGGCCTGGGCCTCGCGCCGGAAGCGCTCGCGGAAGGACTGTTCGCGCCCCAGCTCCGTGTGCAGCGTCTTGATGGCGACCTGGCGGTCGAGTGCCGAGTCGTACGCGAGGTAGACCGAGGCCATGCCGCCCTCGCCGAGCAGGTCGCGCAGCTGGTAGCGGCCGCCGGCCACGGATCCGCCCGCGTAGCGCCCGTGTGCGCCGTCGTGGCTCATGACTTGCATCCCCCTCGGCGCCCGACGGACGCGGTGATCCCTGTTACGGGCCAAGTCTGCCCGAGGGGTCCGACACGTCAAGCCGGGGGCCCGTTCCGTGACCCTACGCGCGAGAAGCGTCTCGGAAGCGTTACAGGATGCGCATGTAATTTGCGTGCCCGGCACGCCAGCCGATTGGATGACCCGTCACTCTGGAAACCGGGGTGTCCTCCGGAGGCTGTAGCGTGACGTGGCAATGCAGCAAGGCACCGTGAGAACCCGCGCACGCGGGGACAGATACGACGGCGAGGACTGATGGCACCCGATTCCGAAGCAAACGGCGGCGGAGTTTCGGATGGCACCGACTCCTGGGGCGTCGGTGGCGTGGTCGGGGACGGCCGCTACCGCATGACCCACCGGCTGGGCCGCGGCGGCATGGCCGAGGTCTTCGCCGCGGAGGACGTCCGGCTGGGACGTACGGTGGCGGTGAAACTGCTCCGGTCCGATCTCGCCGAGGACCCGGTCTCCAAGGCCCGTTTCACCCGCGAGGCACAGTCCGTCGCGGGGCTCAACCACCATGCGATCGTCGCCGTGTACGACTCCGGTGAGGACGTCGTGGGCGGGGCGACCGTTCCCTACATCGTGATGGAGCTGGTCGAGGGCCGCACGATCCGCGATCTGCTGCTCAGCGCGGAGGCCCCGCCGCCCGAGCAGGCGCTGATCATCGTCTCGGGTGTGCTGGAAGCGCTCGCGTACTCGCACCAGCACGGCATCGTGCACCGTGACATCAAGCCCGCGAACGTGATCATCACCCACTCCGGTGCGGTCAAGGTCATGGACTTCGGCATCGCCCGCGCCCTGCACGGCGCCCAGTCGACGATGACCCAGACGGGCATGGTCATGGGCACACCGCAGTACCTCTCCCCCGAGCAGGCGCTCGGCAAGGCGGTCGACCACCGGTCCGACCTGTACGCCACCGGCTGCCTTCTCTACGAACTGCTCGCGCTGCGGCCCCCGTTCACCGGTGAGACGCCGCTGTCCGTCGTGTACCAGCACGTCCAGGACATCCCGGTCCCGCCGTCGGAGGTCACGGGCAGTGTGCCTCCCGAGCTGGACGGCCTCGTCATGCGCTCCCTCGCCAAGGACCCGGACGACCGGTTCCAGAGCGCCGAGGAGATGCGCGGCCTGGTCCAGTACAGCCTGCAGATGCTGCAGGTCCAGGGCGGTCACACGGGTACCTGGAACACGGGCCCGGTCGCGGCGGGGCACGACGGCGGCCACACGGCGGCGATGAACATCGGCGGTGGTACGGCCGCCATGGCGCACCCCATGCACGGGGACACCTCGCAGGGGCCGATCCTGCCGCCGATGAACCCCGACGACGGGGCCTACGCCGGCGGTTCGCACGGTGGCGGCGGCCGCGGGAAGATGTGGCTGTTCGTCCTGCTGGCCCTCATCGCGATCGGCGCGGGTGTCGCTTTCGCCATGCAGGCGGCGGACCAGGGAGACACGAAGAAGAAGCCGCCCGCCGCACCGTCGGTCTCCCCGTCGCCGTCCGAGACGAAGTCCTCCCCGGAACCGTCGGACGAGCCGTCGGACGAGCCGTCGCGCGAGACGGGCAGCTCCACGGGCGGGAACTCCTGGCCCAGCAAGGAGCCGTCGTGGACCCCGAGCGACACCCCGACACAGCCGACCCAGGAGCCCACGGACACCCCGACGACGTCGGACCCGGGCACGAGCGGGGGCGGCGGTTCGACGACCGACGGCTCCACCGGCGACACGGGCACCACCGACGGCGGCACCACCGACGGCGGCACCACCACCGAGGGAACGACCGACGGCAGCGGCACCACGACCGACGGCACCAGCGGTGGTACCCCGGCCGGGACCTCGGCGGGCGCCGCCGCGGGTACGACCACCGGGACGGGCACGGGCACCACCCCCTGAACAGCGGTGCGGCCTTTACGGGGCCTCACCCCGTGAAGGCCTCGCTGACCGCCTCGTAGGCGCGCGTCCACCACACGGCCAGGGCCGACACTGCAGGGAACTGCGGGTCGGCCCTGCGGTCGTGGAGGCCGTAACGCCAGCGCAGTATCCAGAAGTCGTTGAGCCGCTCCCACCAGACCCGGTGCACGGCAGCCGCCAGTTCGGCCGCGCCCGCGCCGGCCGAACGCCGGTAGGCGCGGGAGTACGCCCGTACCTTCTCCAGAGCCAGTTCGCCGTCCGGCCGCACGAAGAAGATCGCCGCCGCGCGCACGGCCTCCTCCGCGCGCGGCTGCACGCCGAGCCGGTCCCAGTCCACGATCGCCACCGGATCGGCGCCGCGGTAGAGCAGGTTCAACGGGTGGAAATCGCCGTGCACCCAGCCCCTGGCTGCGCCTCCGGGGGGCGGCGGCCGGCGGTGGGCGTGCCGCTCCAGCAGGGCGCGGCGCTCGGTCAGACGGTGCACGGCGAGCTCGTCGAACGCGTCGCGCGGCCCCCTGCCCCGCGCCGCCGCCAGTAACTCGTCGATCAGTGCGAAGGTGTCGGCGGGGTCCGGGCTCCGCTCCTGTACCGGAGGCGGCGGATCCGCTTCCATGACGCACTCCAGACCGGTGTGTACGGCTCCGAGGAGCGCCCCGAGCCGCCGGGACTGCGCCGTCGTCAGCTGGGCGCCGTCCCGGTGGAGACCGTCGACCCAGGGGTGCAGGGCGTAGTGCCGGCCGTCGATGACCGTGACCGTCTCACCCTCCGTGGCCGCGAGCGGCGGGGCGACGGGAACACCGAGGGAGTGCAGCTGCTGGGTGGCCCTGTGCTGCCGGACGATGGTGGCGTGGTCGCCGCTCGCGTCGTCGAGGTGGTGTTTGTCGAGGTGGTGCTTGAGGAAGTACCGGCCACGGGTCGTGGAGACGCGGTAGCCGTGGTTGAGCAGGCCCTTGGTCAGGGGCTCGCAGCTGAGGGGTTCACCGGTACCGGGGTAGCGGTGCAGGACCTGGCCGACCGGAGGCACAGGCGGACGGGTCACAGATGAGCGCGGCACGCGACACATGTTAGGTGACGCTATGTGGCTGGTTTTACGGACTTGCGTCGAAGCTCAGGGTGTGCATGTGGACCACGTGCGGATCGAGCCGGAGGTACACGGGGTCGAAGGCTTCGCCGTTCACCGTCGCCGGGCCGCCGCCGAGGAGCGCGCGCTCCCCCGGGCCCGGGTGCACGATCTGCGCGGGCCCGGTGAACTGCACCGACCACAGGTCCGCAGGATCCCCGGGATCCCCGGGCCGGCCGGGATCCCGCGCGTCGAAGTTGTCCGCCCCGTACGCGATGACGCTGCCGTCGCACGACCGGTGGCAGCCGAGACCGCGGTGCATCCGGAGGATCACCCGGTCCTCGACGACGATGTGCCGGGCCACGGCCAGGAAGGGCAGGGCCCGCATGCTCGTGGCCAGGCGGCCGTAGGGGACGCGGCCGAGCAGTTCGATGGCGCGGCGTTCGTCGGAGGGATGGGAGGACGGCATGCCCCCACTGTCCGGCACCGGTAGGAGCGGGGTAAGGGTCCGCCGCCCCCGGTACGCCGGGACCAAAGTCCCGGGCCGCACACCGCCGGCCCCTCCCGCACCGCCGGCCCCTCCCGCACCGCCGGCCCCTCCCGCACCGCCGGCCCCTCCCGCACCGAAGCGGCCCGGAGGCGCCGAAGCGGCCCGGAGCGCCCGCGCCTTCAGCGCTTCTCGGCCTGCAGCCGCGCCACGTACGCCGCCGCCTGGGAGCGCCGCTCCATGCCGAGCTTGGCGAGCAGGCTGGAGACGTAGTTCTTGACGGTCTTCTCGGCGAGGTGCAGCCGTTCCCCGATGACCCGGTTCGTCAGTCCCTCCCCGATCAGGTCGAGGATCCTGCGCTCCTGGTCGGTCAGGCCGGCGAGCCGGTCGTCGCCCTTGCCGTCCTTCCCCTCCCGGAGCCGCTCCAGTACGCGTGCCGTCGCCACGGGGTCCAGCAGCGACTTGCCGGCCGCCACGTCCCGGACGGCGTTCAGCAGTTCGCTGCCCCGGATCGCCTTGAGCACGTATCCGGACGCGCCGGCCATGATCGCGTCGAACAGGGCCTCGTCATCGGCGTAGGAGGTGAGCATCAGGCAGTGGACGCCCTCGTCCCGGGAGCGGATCTCCCGGCAGACCTCCACGCCGCTCCCGTCCGGGAGCCGTACGTCCAGCACGGCGACATCCGGCCGTGTCGCGGGGATCCGGGCGAGCGCGTCCGCCGCCGTACCGGCCTCGCCGACGACCTCGATGTCCTCCTCGACGGAGAGCAGCTCATGCACGCCCCGCCGGACGACTTCATGGTCATCAAGCAGAAAAACAGTGATTTTTCCATCTTCGCGCACGATCGCAGTCTCACACACTCCTTTCCCGTCCGCCCTTCCCTGCCGCCGACGGCCGGGATAACGTGCCGTTGTTCCGGCGGCCTGCGCGGCCGTTACCAGTGCTGTGACCAGCAGGACTTCGCGATTTTTTCGATTTACTTGGAAATCCAAGCAAAATCGCAGGTCACAAGGTGTTTCGCAGTTATGCGAAGCACTGGGTAACGTGCCTATGACAGGGCGCTCGCCGGGGCACCTGTCACGCCTGTTGCGGACCGAGCGGCACCCACCCCGTGCCCGGGTCCTCCCACAGGCGAGCCGCACTGGTTCCCGGCCATCCCGGGGGCCGGACCGACGGAGGAGCACGCACGTGACCGTGGAGAGCACTGCCGCGCGCAAACCGCGACGCAGCAGCAAGCGGACCAGCGCCGCGAAGACGCCACAGAGTTCCGAGCCCCAGCTGGTACAGCTGCTGACGCCGGAGGGCGAACGCGTCACGCACCCGGACTACGAGATCGACCTCAGCGCGGACGACCTGCGGGGTCTCTACCGGGACATGGTCCTGACGCGCCGCTTCGACGCCGAGGCCACCGCGCTGCAGCGTCAGGGCGAGCTGGGCCTGTGGGCCTCGCTGCTGGGCCAGGAAGCCGCGCAGATCGGCTCCGGCCGGGCGCTGCGCGACGACGACTACGTCTTCCCGACCTATCGGGAGCACGGCGTCGCCTGGTGCCGCGGTGTCGACCCGACCAATCTGCTCGGGATGTTCCGCGGTGTGAACCACGGTGGCTGGGACCCGAACACGAACAACTTCCACCTGTACACCATCGTCATCGGCTCGCAGACCCTGCACGCCACCGGCTACGCCATGGGCGTCGCCAAGGACGGCGCGGACTCGGCCGTCATCGCGTACTTCGGTGACGGCGCCTCCAGCCAGGGCGACGTCGCCGAGGCCTTCACCTTCTCCGCGGTCTACAACGCCCCCGTCGTGTTCTTCTGCCAGAACAACCAGTGGGCCATCTCCGAGCCGACCGAGAAGCAGACCCGGGTGCCGCTCTACCAGCGTGCCCAGGGCTTCGGCTTCCCCGGCGTCCGGGTCGACGGCAACGACGTACTCGCGTGCCTTGCCGTCACCAGGTCGGCGCTGGAGCGCGCCCGCCGGGGCGAGGGACCCACCCTCGTCGAGGCGTTCACCTACCGCATGGGCGCCCACACCACCTCCGACGACCCGACCAAGTACCGCGCGGACGAGGAGCGGGTGGCGTGGGAGGCCAAGGACCCGATCCTTCGTCTGCGCACGTACATGGAGAAGCAGGACCTCGCCGACGCCGCGTACTTCACGGCGCTGGAGGAGGAGAGCGAGACCCTCGGCAAGCGGGTCCGCGAAGCGGTGCGGGCCATGCCCGACCCGGACCCGCTGGCGATCTTCGACCACACCTACGCCGACGGCAACCCGCTGGTCGACGAGGAGCGGGCGCAGTTCGCCGCCTACCAGGCATCGTTCGCCGAGGAGGGCAACTAGCCATGGCCGCCCAGAAGATGTCCATCGCGAAGGCGCTCAACGAGTCGCTGCGCAAGGCTCTCGAGACCGACCCCAAGGTCCTCGTCATGGGGGAGGACGTCGGCAAGCTCGGCGGGGTCTTCCGCATCACGGACGGCCTCCAGAAGGACTTCGGCGAGGGCCGGGTCATCGACACCCCGCTCGCCGAGTCCGGCATCGTCGGTACGGCGATCGGTCTGGCCCTGCGCGGCTACCGCCCGGTGGTCGAGATCCAGTTCGACGGCTTCGTCTTCCCCGCGTACGACCAGATCGTCACGCAGCTCGCCAAGATGCACGCCCGCGCGCTCGGCAAGGTCAAGATGCCGGTCGTCGTCCGCATCCCGTACGGCGGCGGCATCGGTGCCGTCGAGCACCACAGTGAGTCGCCCGAGGCCCTCTTCGCCCACGTGGCGGGTCTGAAGGTCGTCTCCCCGTCCAACGCCAACGACGCCTACTGGATGATGCAGCAGGCGGTCCAGAGCGACGACCCGGTCATCTTCTTCGAGCCCAAGCGGCGCTACTGGGACAAGGGGGAGCTCGACACCGAGGCCATCCCCGGCCCGCTGCACAAGGCCGCCGTGGCCCGCGAGGGCTCCGACCTCACGCTGGTGGCGTACGGCCCGATGGTGAAGGTCTGCCTGGAGGCCGCCGCCGCCGCGCAGGAGGAGGGCAAGTCGCTCGAGGTCCTGGACCTGAGGTCGATGTCCCCGATCGACTTCGACACCGTCCAGGCGTCGGTCGAGAAGACCGGGCGCCTCGTGGTGGTCCACGAGGCACCGGTGTTCTACGGCTCCGGGGCCGAGATCGCGGCCCGGATCACCGAGCGCTGCTTCTACCACCTCGAAGCACCGGTACTGCGGGTCGGCGGCTACCACGCCCCCTACCCGCCGGCCCGGCTCGAGGACGAGTACCTGCCGGGTCTCGACAGGGTGCTCGACGCCGTCGACCGCTCGCTGGCGTACTGAGGAGAAAGTCCGTGACGACGATGACCGAGACGTCTGCCCGTTTCCGTGAGTTCAAGATGCCCGACGTGGGCGAGGGACTCACCGAGGCGGAAATCCTCAAGTGGTTCGTCCAGCCCGGCGACACCGTCACCGACGGACAGGTCGTGTGCGAGGTCGAGACGGCCAAGGCCGCGGTGGAACTGCCGATCCCGTTCGACGGGGTGGTGCACGAGCTGCGCTTCCCCGAGGGCGCCACGGTCGACGTGGGCCAGGTGATCATCGCGGTGGACGTGGAGCCCGGCAGCGGTGACGCCCCCGCGGCCCCGGCGGCCGTGCCGGAGCCGGTGCAGGAGCCCGTACCGGAGCCCGGGCCGGAGGCCCCCAAGGGCCGCCAGCCGGTGCTGGTCGGGTACGGCGTGGCCGAGACCTCCACGAAGCGGCGCGCCCGCAAGGGGGCCGCCGTCCCGGGCCCGGCCGCCGCGGCCGTCCAGGCCGAGATCAACGGCCACGGCGCCGCCGTGCCGCAGAGCCGTCCGCTCGCCAAGCCGCCGGTGCGCAAGCTGGCCAAGGACCTGGGGATCGACCTGGCGACGGTCACCCCGACCGGCGAGGGCGGTGTCATCACGCGCGAGGACGTCCACGCGGCGGCTGCCCCGGCCCCCGCCGAGGCCCCCGCACAGGCTCCGGCGGCCACCGCCGCCCCCGAACCCGCCGCCGTCCCCGTGGCGGAGGCGGGCCGGGAGACGCGCATCCCCATCAAGGGAGTACGCAAGGCCATGGCCCAGGCCATGGTCGGCAGCGCCTTCACGGCGCCGCACGTCACGGAGTTCGTGACCGTCGACGTGACGCGCACGATGAAGCTGGTGGCTGAGCTCAGGGAAGACAAGGACATGGCGGGGCTGCGGGTCAATCCGCTCCTGGTCATCGCCAAGGCGTTCCTCGTCGCGATCAGGCGGAACCCCGGGGTCAACGCCGCCTGGGACGAGGCCGGCCAGCAGATCGTGCAGAAGCACTACGTCAACCTGGGCATCGCCGCGGCCACCCCGCGCGGTCTGATCGTGCCGAACATCAAGGACGCGCACGACAAGACCCTGCCCGAACTGGCCGGGGCCCTGGGCGAACTGGTCTCCACGGCACGCGAGGGCAGGACCTCCCCGGCGGCCATGGCAGGCGGCACGGTGACCATCACCAACGTCGGTGTCTTCGGCGTCGACACGGGTACGCCGATCCTCAACCCGGGCGAGTCCGCGATCCTCGCGGTCGGGTCGATCAAGCCGCAGCCGTGGGTCCACAAGGGCAAGGTGAAGCCCCGTCAGGTGACCACGCTGGCGTTGTCGTTCGACCACAGGCTGATCGACGGTGAGCTCGGCTCCAAGGTGCTCGCCGATGTCGCGGCGATCCTGGAACAGCCGAAGCGGCTGATCACCTGGGCCTGACGGCCCCGCAGCCGGAACGAGCGAGGGGCCTGCCGCAGCACGCGGCAGGCCCCTCTCCCGTACGTACGGCTCCTACTTCTTGAAGGAGTAGTCCAGCACCTTCTTCGCGTCGGCCGACCGGGTGGTCGCGGAGGTTGCGGTGAGGACCGTGCCGATGACCGTCCTGCCGTTCCGGGTCGCGGCGAAGACCAGGCAGTACTTGGCCGTCGGACCGGAACCGGTCTTCACACCGATCGCCCCGCTGTAGCTGCCGAGCAGCGGGTTGGTGTTGGTCCACGACATGTAGCGGTAGCCACCGCTCTTCGTCGTGACCTTCTGCTTCGTCGACTTCGTCTTGACGATCGCGCGGAAGGTGGAGCTCTTCATGGCGCTGCTGGCGATCTTCGTCAGGTCGCGCGGCGTCGAGTAGTTGGACCCGCTGCTGATGCCGTCGAACGAGTCGAAGTGCGTGTTCTTCAGACCGAGGCTCTGGGCACTGGCGTTCATCTTGCCGATGAAGGACTTCACCCGGGCGGCACGCGTGGTGCCGGAGCCGAACTTGTCCGCGAGGGCGTACGCGGCGTCGCAGCCCGACGGCAGCATCAGCCCGTACAGGAGCTGACGGACCGTGACCTTGTCGCCGACGATGAGCCGGGCCGAGGAGGCGTTCTTGGAGACGATGTAGTCGCTGTACGCCTTCTGGATCGTGACCTTGGAGTCCAGGTTCAGGTTCTTCTGGGCCAGCACCACCTTGGCCGTCATTATCTTCGTCGTGGAACCGGTGGAGCGGCGGGTGTCCGCGGCTTTGGTGTAGAGCGTCTTCGCGGTGCCGTTGTCCATCACGAACCCGCCCTTGGCGGTGATCGACGGCGTGGGCGGAGTCGCTGCCTGAGCTGTGGTGGCGAACGCGCTGCCGGCCAGGACGGCGCCTGCGGTGAGGGCCACGGTGGCGGCAACGTTTGCGCGGTTTATGCCCTTAAGACCGATTTTCAAGTCAAACGCTCCAAATACCCCTGTTTGGCGGCCACATGAGGGTGCCGCCCCGTGGTGAGACTCATGAGCCGGGGAGATGGATGTACTGCCGGAGCGGCGACTTCGGTCGTCGCGGCCGGGTGCGGGAGGCAGTGCGGCCGGCAGGGTGGATGCCGTGCGCGCATCCGGTCGTGATGTCCCGCATCGCGGACGGGCTCCGTCATGCGCGCATGTTGTATCTATGCTGTGCGCATGCCTGCCGCGCCCCCTGCCACCGCCGCACCCGTGAAGAACCCCGTCAAGCAGCCCCCGGCCGCCGAGCGCGTCTACACCCACATCAAGCAAGCCGTACTCGACCGCCGCTACGAGGGCGGCACGCTCCTCACGGAGGGCGACCTGGCCGACGCCGTCGGCGTGTCCCGCACGCCCGTACGGGAAGCGCTGCTGCGCCTGGAGGTCGAAGGGCTGATCAAGCTCTACCCCAAGAAGGGCGCCCTCGTGCTCGCCGTCTCCGCCCAGGAGATCGCCGACGTCGTGGAGACCCGGCTGCTCGTCGAGGAGTTCACCGCCCGCAAGGCCGTGCCCGCCTCCCCGCGGCTGATCGCCCGCCTCGAGCAGCTCCTGGAGGAACAGCGGCAGCTCGCCGAGGCCGGCGACCTGGCGGCCGTCTCCGTCAAGGACCGGTGCTTCCACGCCGAGATCGTCAAGAACGCCGGCAACGAGATCCTCTCCCGCCTCTACGACCAGCTCCGCGACCGCCAACTGCGCATGGGTGTCGCCGTGATGGAGGCGCACCCCGGCAGGATCGCCGCCAACATCACTGAGCACGGCGAGCTCCTGGACGCCATCAGGAACGGTGACGCGGAGGGTGCCGCCCAGGTCGTACGACGCCACGTGAGCCGGGTCAAGGTCCTGGTCCGGGGTGATGACCGGTGACCTCCCCCGTCCCCACTCTCTCCCTGCCCGGCGATCCGCCCGGCGGCCGGCGTGCCGCCTGGATCTGGGGCATCGGGGTCGCCGTCTACTTCGTCGCCATCATCTTCCGTACCAGCCTGGGGGTCGCCGGACTCGACGCGGCGGACCGGTTCGACGTCAACGCCTCGGCCCTGTCGACGTTCTCCATCCTCCAGCTCCTCGTCTACGCGGGCATGCAGATACCCGTCGGCCTGATGGTCGACCGGCTGGGCACCAGGAAGGTCCTCGCCCTCGGCGCGGTCCTCTTCACCCTCGGCCAGCTCGGCTTCGCGCTCTCCCCGTCGTACGGAACGGCGCTCGCCTCCCGCGCGCTCCTCGGCTGCGGTGACGCGATGACCTTCATCAGCGTGCTGCGTCTTGGCGCCCGATGGTTCCCGGCCCGGCGCGGTCCGCTGATCGGGCAGGTCGCCGCACTCTTCGGCATGGCGGGCAACCTCGTCTCGACCCTCGTCATCGCCCGGGCGCTGCACGGCTTCGGCTGGACGGCCACCTTCGCGGGCAGCGCCGTCGCGGGGCTCGTCGTGCTCGTCCTGCTGCTGCTCTTCCTCAAGGACCACCCCGAAGGCCACGAGCCCCCACCCGTCCAGCACGCCGGTGCCTCGTTCGTCCGCAGGCAGATCGCCGCCTCGTGGCGCGAGCCGGGCACCCGGCTCGGCATGTGGGTGCACTTCACGACGCAGTTCCCGGCCATGGTCTTCCTGCTCCTGTGGGGCATGCCCTTCCTGGTCGAGGCCCAGGGGCTGAGCAGGGGGACGGCCGGTGAGCTGCTCACCCTCGTCGTCCTCTCCAACATGGTGGTGGGGCTCGTCTACGGACAGGTCATCGCCCGGCACCACGCGGCACGCGCCCCGCTCGCCCTCGGCACGGTCGCGCTGACGGCGCTGCTCTGGGCGTCCACGATCTTCTACCCCGGTGACCACGCACCCATGGGGCTGCTCGTCACCCTGTGCGTGGTGCTCGGCTCCTGCGGCCCCGCGTCGATGATCGGCTTCGACTTCGGCCGGCCGGCGAACCCGCCGGAGCGCCAGGGCACCGCCTCGGGCATCGTCAACATGGGCGGGTTCGTCGCCTCGATGACCACGCTGTTCGCGATCGGCGTGCTGCTGGACGCGACGGGCGACAACTACCGCGTCGCCTTCGCCTCGGTCTTCGTCCTGGAGGCGATCGGCGTCACGCAGATCCTGCGGCTGCACGCCCGCGCCACGCACAGGGAGCGCGACCACCACGTCGTCAGCCGGGTGGAAGCCGTGCACGTGCCCGTCTGACCGCTGTCCGGGGGCGCCCCCGCCCGGTCCCGGCCGGACGGGCGCCACCGGCCGGCCCACCCGCGGGCCCGGCGGCCGGCCCGCCTCGGCACCACGGAGTCACGTCGGCACCGCACCACGGAGCAGCTGCTACGGCGTCACGGCGTCACGGCGAAGTTCTGGAGGATCGCGGCCGCCAGCTCCTGGTCGCCCTCGATCTTGATCCGGTCCTGCACCGCGTGCGGCCGGACCCGGCCGCACGCCAGCCGGTAGTACGTCTCCCAGTCCATCGCCAGCGTCACGGCGGGACCGAGCGACGGCGCACCGTCGACCGATCCGCGGCCGTCACCGTCGACCCGGACGGTGCGCAGGAACTCGACGGGACCGTGCACGTCGAGGACGACGGCCGAATTGTGGGGTGCGCCCGCGTCCTTGGCGACCACCTTCGGCAGCCCGGCCAGCAGCGTGTCACGGGCGACCAGAGCGCCGGGGGAGTCCAGGTTTCCCGGCTCACCCAGCGTCGTACGCAGGTCCTGCTCGTGCACCCAGACGTCGAAGGCCCGCAGGTGCAGGGCCAGTTCCAGGGTCTGCTCGGCCCCCAGCGGTGCCCGCACCATGGTCTCCGGGGCGCGCGACTCGTTGCGCAGCTGACGCATGCGCCGGATGAGCGTGTACTCGAGTTCCGAGGTCATCTCCGGTGCTGTGTGGTGGCGCCGGACGTCGACCTGCATCTCCATGTAGCGCTGGAAGTCGTTCTGCACGTGGTAGAGGTCGCGCGGCAGCGTGTGGATCGGGCGCGGATCGCCGAGCTGCTCGCACTCCATGCCGATGATGTGCGAGACGATGTCGCGCACCGACCAGCCCGGGCAGGGCGTACGGCGGTTCCACTCCCCCTCGGCGAGCGGCTTGACCAGCTCGGCTATCGACTCGATGGAGTGGGTCCAGGCGTCGGCGTAGGTCTGGAGGCTGGGATGGACGGTCACGGGACCCCTCGTGCGGTTCTGCGGTGCATGGGCTGGAGAGCAGGGAGTGCCGGCGGGCTGGCCGGCACTGACGGCGCTGTCTGCGGGCTGCGTGGGAGGTTCGCTCGCTAAGTTACGCTGCGAGCAGGCACCCCGGCAGTGCTTTCGTGTGACGATCGTAGGCCCGCGTTGACGGTCCCCACGCCAGGACGGTGGTAGTGTGCACGCCTCCCTCATCCAGATCGCAGTAAACCCGGACGAGTCGGTCAATTCCCGTCGGGAACGCGCGGCTTCGCTGGTCGTGGCCCAGCGGGGCGTGGATCTGGTGGTCCTTCCGGAGCTGTGGACGGTCGGCGCCTTCGCCTACACGGCGTTCGCCGACGAGGCCGAACCGCTGCGGGGCGCCACCCATGACGTGATGGCGAAGGCCGCCGCCGAGGCCGGGGTGTGGCTGCACGCGGGCTCCTTCGTGGAGCGTGCCGAGGACGGCACCCTCTACAACACCTCGCTCGTCTTCTCGCCCGCGGGCGAGCGGACCTCCGTCTACCGCAAGATCCACCGCTTCGGTTTCGACAAGGGGGAGGCGGTGATGATGGGCGCGGGCGAGGAGCTCGTCACGGTCGCCCTGCCGCGGACCACCCTGGGGCTGGCCACCTGTTACGACCTGCGCTTCCCGGAGATGTTCCGGGGACTGGTCGACGCCGGGGCCGAGACCCTCGTCGTCGCGGCCGGCTGGCCCGAGCGCCGTCGCTCGCACTGGACCCTGCTGGCCCGGGCACGGGCCGTCGAGAACCAGGCGTACGTCCTGGCCGTCGGCTCCTCGGGCACCCACGCGGGTGTCGAGCAGGCCGGGCACAGCATCGTCGTCGACCCGTGGGGCGAGGTCCTCGCCGAGGCCGGCGCGGCCGAGGAGGTGCTCACCGTGGAGTTCGACCCGGCGAGGACCGCCACCACGCGCGAGCAGTTCCCGGCCCTCAAGGACCGCCGTCTCGGACTCGCCCCGCCGCGCTGACCGGCGGCCGCTCGGGTTTCACGTGAAACCCGACGCGCGTTCCCGCGGCCCTCACCCCTCCTCGCGCTCCTTGTCCGCGAGGACGATCACACACACCGCCACCGCGACGAGCAGGGGCACATCGGCGTCCTCCCGGACGATGTCGATGCCGTACGTGTCCCGCACGGTGAGCCGGCGCCGGGAGATCCGGGCGAGCAGTTCACCGTCGTACTCGATGCCGAACTCGCGGTCCAGGATCTTCCCGCTGACGTCGAGTGCGGTGCCGTCCACCAGGGTCACCCGGTAGTGGTTGCGCAGGAACGAGAGCCGCTTCCGCGTGATCCGGGCGAGCGCCTCCCCCTCGCGTTCGACGACCATCGAGTCCCGCAGACTCAGCAGTTTCCGGCGGAACTCCACGCGTACCCGGCCGTCCGCGTCCTTCAGCTCGAAGGTGTCGCGGAGGCGCATCGCCTTGCCGTCGACGAGGAAGAGCTTGTGCCCGTCCGCGTCCTCGATCCAGTAGTCGTCTCCGACGGCGAACAGACGCTCACGCACGAGAAGTCTCATGGCTCACAGACTCCACGACGCCCCACCGGAATGCGCGCAGGCCCCTGTGATGTTGACTGGTGTCATGACAGCACGTGCACGCGTCCGCGCCCCCGAACTCACCGGCAAGGGCGGCTGGCTCAATACGGGCGGCCGGCAGTACACCCTGGCCGACCTGCGAGGACGCGTGGTCATCCTGGACTTTTGGACGTTCTGCTGCGTGAACTGCCTGCACGTCCTGGACGAGCTGCGCGAGCTGGAGGAGAAGCACCGCGACACCGTGGTGATCATCGGTGTCCATTCGCCGAAGTTCGTGCACGAGGCCGAGCATCAGGCCGTGGTCGACGCCGTCGAGCGCTACGGGGTGCACCACCCGGTCCTCGACGACCCCGAGCTCGCGACCTGGAAGCAGTACGCCGTGCGCGCCTGGCCCACGCTCGTCGTGGTGGACCCGGAGGGTTACGTCGTCGCCCAGCACGCCGGTGAGGGACATGCGCACGCCATAGAGAAGCTCGTGCAGGAGCTGGAGGCCGAGCACGCCGCGAAGGGCACCCTGCGCCGCGGGGACGGCCCCTACGTGGCCCCGGAGCCGGTCGCCACCCATCTGCGCTTCCCGGGCAAGGCGCTCCTGCTGCCCGACGGCGGTTTCCTCGTCTCCGACACGACCCGCCACCGCCTGGTCGAGCTGGACGCGGACGGCGAGACCGTACGCCGGCACATCGGCACCGGCGAGCGCGGGTTCGCCGACGGGGGCCCGGACGACGCCAGGTTCAGCGAACCGCAGGGTCTCGCCGTCCTGCCCGACGGCCGTATCGCCGTCGCGGACACGGTCAACCACGCGATCAGGGCCCTGGACCTCGCCACGGGCACGACGACCACCCTCGCCGGCACGGGACGCCAGTGGTGGCAGGGCTCCGCCACCGACGGGCCGGCCACCGAGGTGGACCTGTCCTCGCCGTGGGACATCGCCTGGTTCGACGGCCGGCTGTGGATCGCCATGGCCGGGGTGCACCAGCTGTGGACGTACGACCCCGGGCAGGGCACCGTGCGCGTCGCCGCGGGGACGACCAACGAGGGACTGGTCGACGGGCCGGGCGCCGAGGCATGGTTCGCCCAGCCGTCCGGACTGGCCGCGGCCGGTGACAGGCTCTGGGTCGCCGACTCGGAGACCTCCGCGCTCAGGTACGTGGACGTCGAAGGCGCCGTGCACACCGCCGTCGGCACCGGGCTCTTCGACTTCGGCCACCGGGACGGCCCGGCCGGTCAGGCGCTCCTCCAGCACCCCCTGGGCGTCACGGCCCTGCCCGACGGTTCCGTCGCGGTCAGCGACACGTACAACCACGCCCTGCGGCGCTACGACCCGGAGACCGACGAGGTCACCACGCTGGCGACGGACCTGCGGGAGCCGAGCGACGCGGTGCTCGTCGACGGCGACCTGGTGGTCGTCGAGTCCGCCCGGCACCGGCTGACCCGGCTGCGGCTTCCCGAGGAGGCCGTGCGGGTCGCGGACCGGGCCCACCGCACCCGGCGCGCGGCCACCGACATCGCCCCCGGCACCCTCCGGCTGGACGTCGTCTTCCAGGCGCCCGCCGGGCAGAAGCTGGACACCCGGTACGGCCCCTCCACCCGGCTGCTGGTCTCCTCGACCCCGCCCGAGCTGCTCGCGGAGGGGTCCGGCCCGGGTACGGACCTGGGCCGGGACCTGGTCCTTGCGGACGGGTTCACCGAAGGGGTCCTGCACGTCTCGGCGATGGCGGCGTCCTGTGACGACGACCCGGCGAACGAGTACCCGGCCTGCCATGTGCACCAGCAGGACTGGGGCGTCCCCGTACGCGTCACGGCCGACGGGGACGCCAGGCTGCCACTGGTGCTGGCCGGGCTGGACGAGCGGGGCTGACGGCTCAGAAGTCGTCGGCGCCGGCGCGCAGCTCGTACGTCCAGTAGCCCGTCGCCCACTTCGCGGGGTCGACGGCGATGCCCTCGGAGCCGGGAGCCTTCACGACGGCCATGCCGCCGTTGCCCTGGAGCGTGACGGAGAAGTCCTTCACGGCCTCCACGTCCTCATCCATGCCGCCGTCCGACAGCTTCACCAGCGCGTACGCGGGGGCGCCGGCCGTGAGCACCACGGGGGCCGCGGGCTTGCTCCTGGCGACCGCCGGTGCGATGCCCCGGGCGTTCTCCAGGAAGCGGACCTCGGGGAAGCCCTCCATCCGGCAGCTGTGGCCGGAGGTGTTCTTCGCCGTCAGGACGATGTGGGTGAAGGGCGGGCCGTCCTGGGTCGCCGCGCTGATCTTCAGGTCCTTGGTGGTGCAGACGGAGGCGGAGGAGGACGAGGAGGAGCCGCCGGTGCCCCTGGCGGCTGTGGTGGTCGCCCCACCGGACGTCTTGGTGCCGGCGGCCTGCGCGGTGCCGGTGTCCCCGGTGGTGCCGGCGCCCTTCGTGTCCGTCCCGGTCTGCGCCGTGGACGCCGCGGGCTTCGAGGCGGCCGCAGGGCCGCCGGACTTCGTGCCGGTCCCGTCGTCACCGCAGGCGGTGAGGGTCAGGGCGAGAACTGCGGTGGCCGCGGCGGTGAGGACGGTGGTGCGGTTACGGAACGTACGCATGGAGATTCCCCCGGAAGTAACGGCGCGGCGATCGCCTGGTCGAGCGATCCGCCGCCGGCCTGCTGACATCCATCAGTCTGGGCTCCGCCGCTCACGTATCGCTGCTGTCCCGCTGACGTTCCGCTGACGTGGCGCTGCGTGAGCGGTCAGCACTCGCCGGTGAGCCTGCGGCGGGCCTGCTCGTACCGTCCGCGGTACTCCTCCCGCGGGGTCACCCGCAGCAGGGCCTCCAGGGCTCCCACGGCGCCCTCGTCGTAACCGGCCTCCTCCGCGACACCCGCCGCCCGGTCCAGCAGCCGGATTCCGTCCTCCGTCCCGCCGAGCGCCAGACGGGCCTCCCCGGCCACGGTCAGCAGCAGCACCCGGCGTGCCGCCTCCTCGTGCTCGGGCCCGAGGTCGAGCGCCGTCCGGGCGGCTTCCAGCGCCTCCAGCGGCCGGTTCGCGGTGAGCAGCATCCGGGCGAGGTGCTGCAGCCCGAGCATCTCGGTATGGCGGTCCTGCTCCTCGCGGGCCAGCCGGACAGCCAGTCCGCAGCGCTCCAGGGCGGTGGCGGTCTCCCCCTGCCCGGCCTGGACGACGGCCAGGTTGATCAGCGCGGTCGCCTCGCCGAGCCGGTCACCTGCCTGCCGGGCGAGTCCGGGCGAACGCTCCAGCAGGGCGACGGCCTCGGCGGTCCGGCCCTCCTCGGTCAGTACCCAGCCCAGGAGGTTGAGCACCCGCGACTCGGCGGCGGGGTCGTTCTGAGTACGGGCGGACTCCAGGGCGAGGTGCAGGAGAGGTGTCCAGCTGTCCCGGACCCGCCACACGACCTGCGGCCACTGGAGCAGGATGATCCGCCAGGCCCGGTCGTGGAGCCCGGCGGTGCGGGCGGCGACGGCGGCCAGGGCCAGGTCGTCGCGCTCGGCCGCCAGCCAGTTCATCGCCGCTTCCCGGTCGGTGAAGTCCCTGACCGCCGAGGGGCGGTGGTAGTCGTCCGGCAGGACGAAGCACGGCTCGCCGCCCGGCTCGGCGGTGTCGGCCGCCGCGAGTGCGGTGGCGATGTAGTGGTCGAGGACCCGGACGAGGGCCTCGGGCCCGGCCTCGGGTTCGATACCGCGGGCGTAGAGGCGTACCAGGTCGTGCAGTACCCAGCATCCGGGTGCCGTCTCGTTCACCAGGTGGGCGGCACCGAGCCGTTCCAGCGCGGCGGCCGCCCGCACGGGATCGGTGCCCGCGAGAGCGGCGCAGGTGTACGGGTCGACGTGGTTGCCCGGGTGGTGCCCGAGCCGGGCCAGCTGGTGCACCGCGTCCGGCGGCAACTGCTGGACGGTCAGCCGCAGAGCGGCCGACACCCCGGTGTCGTCCACTTCCAGGTAGGTCAGGCGGTTGCGTTCGTCGGCCAGCTCGTCGGCCAGGCCGGCCAGGGTCCACCGGGGGCGCCCGGCCAGCCGGGCGGCGGTCACGCGCAGGGCGAGGGGCAGCCCGCCGCAGAGTTCGGCCAGCCGACGGGCCGCCACCGGTTCGGCACGTACCCTCTCGTCGCCGATCACCCCGGCCAGGAGAGCGGTGCCGTCGTGCGGTTCGAGGGTGTCGAGGGGGACGGGACGGGCCGCGTCGGAGGCGATGAGGCCTTCCAGCCGGTGGCGGCTGGTGACGAGCGTGACGCAGTCGGAGCCGCCGGGGAGAAGGGGGCGGACGGTCGCGGAGTCGCGGGCGTTGTCGAGTATCACGAGCAGCCGGCGCCGGGAGGTCAGGGAGCGGAAGAGCGCGGCGGCGGCGGGGACGGACTCCGGGACGTGGCGCGACGGGACGCCGAGCGCGAGCAGGAACTCGCGCAGGACGTCGGTCAGGGCGGCTTCCCCGGTCTCGCTGAACCCCCGCAGGTCGGCGAAGAGGCGGCCGTCCGGAAAGGCGGCCGGGCTGTGGTGGGCCCAGTGCAGGGTCAGCGCGGTCTTGCCCACCCCGGCCGGTCCGGTGACCAGGCAGACGGGTGCCTCACCCGCCGCCGCCCGGGTCAGCGCAGCGAGTTCGGACGTACGTCCGTGGAAGCCGCGGGGAGCGCGGGGCAGCAGGTCGGTGGGGTGCGCGAACTCGGCGGAGCGCACGGTGTGGAGGACGTGCGGCGAGGGGAGCCCGTCCTGTTCCCCGGCCGGACCGGCCGCCTTCCCGGCACCGGCGACGGCCCGCAGGGGGGTGGCCGCCGCCTCGGCGGGGCTCACCGCGGGCAGGGCCGTGAGCGTCGTCCGGGCTCCTCCGGCGGAGCCGGGGCGGGCGGCGGCGTCACCGGCCCCGGCCGGTCTCCGTTCCCGCCTCCGCTCCCGCGCCGGTTCCCGCCCCGTCTCCCGTACGCCGCCGGGCACCGGGCCGCCCCGCAGGATCAGCGCGTACGCGTCGGCGAGTCCGGGTCCCGGGTCGATGCCCAGTTCGTCGGCGAGCAGCCGCCTGGTGCGGTGGAACCAGTCGAGCGCCTCCGACTGGCGCCCCGCCCGGTAGAGCGCCCTTATCAGGGCGGCGGCGAGCGACTCCCGCATCGGGTGGGCGACGGCCTCCGTCCGCAGGACGGCGGCGGCGCGGTGGTACTCGCCCAAGGAGGTGTAGGCGTCGGCGAGGTGTTCCACCGTCGCCAGCCTCGACTCCTCCAGTGTGTGGGCGGCGGCTTGGAGCGGGGATCCGGCGAACACTCCGCTCAGGGCCGGTCCCTGCCACAGCGCCAGTGCTTCGTGGAGCATCACGACGGTGTCGTCGGCGCCCAGCTGCCGCCGGGCCAGCATCAGGAGTTCCTCGAACCGCTGGAAGTCCAGGAGGCTTTCCGGCACCCGCAGGACGTAGGCGTCCCCGAGCGTCACCAGTTCCACGCCGTACGCGGACGCGTCAGCACCCACCAGGAGCGCGCGGAGCCGTGAGACGTGGCCCTGGATGACGCTGCGGGCGTGCAGCGGGGGTTCGTCGTCCCACAGGGATTCCGTCAGCCGGGTGACCGGCACCGGGGTGTTGGCGGAAAGCATCAGCGCGGCCAGCAGACTGCGGCGCTTGGCGGGCCCGAGGGGGAGCGGCCCGGTGAGGGTGTCGACGGAGACCGTGCCGAGCAGCCGGAACTCCACGAGCGGCTTTCCTTCCGGGTGGGACGCACCCGGGGACCGGGTCGGCCCTCAGAATATCGGGGTCGCCGCCGACCCGGCGGAGGGTCGCGCCGGCCCGGTGGCACCCGGCCGGCCGACGGCCCGGGTCACGGGTAGCGGCGCTCCTCCTCCGTCACGACCGTGGTGGTGGGCGGCACGACCATGCGGCGGCGCCGCGCGATGCTCACGTAGACGAAGACCCCGACGAGTCCGACGAGCATCATGATCCAGCCGACCAGGTCGACGTTGACGGTGTCCATCTGCCAATCGGTGGCGAACGCGAGTATCGCCCCGGCACCGATCAGGAGAATGCATCCTCCGAGTCCCATGATTTCCGCCTCCTCGACGGCCCGGTGACTCCGGGCCGGTGTACGGGTCGCGTACCCGGCTCCGCAACAACCATGTCCGTGAGGAGGACTGACGCACGGAAAGGTCAGCCGGCGAGGAACGCCGCGATCGCCTCGGCCAGGAGGTACGGGTCGTCCGCGCCGCACAGTTCGCGGGCACTGTGCATCGACAGGATCGCGACGCCGACGTCGACGGTCCGGATGCCGTGGCGGGCCGCGGTGATCGGGCCGATCGTCGTGCCGCAGGGCATCGAGTTGTTGGAGACGAACGTCTGCCACGGCACGCCCGCCTTCTCGCAGGCGGCCGCGAACAGGGCACGCCCGCCGCCGTCGGTCGCGTACCGCATGTTGACGTTGACCTTGAGGATCGGCCCGCCGTTGACGACCGGGTGGTGGGTCGGGTCGTGCCGCTCCCCGTAGTTGGGGTGGATGGCGTGGCCGGTGTCCGAGGAGAGGCATACGGTGCCGGCGAAGGCGCGCGCGCGGTCCTCGTACGAGCCGCCGCGGGCGAACACGGAGCGCTCCAGGACGGTGCCGAGCAGCGGGCCGTCCGCGCCGGTGTCGGACTGGGAGCCGTTCTCCTCGTGGTCGAAGGCGGCCAGCACGGGGATGTACGGGAGTTCGCCGTCCGGCTGCGCGGCCACGGCGGCCAGGGCGGCCGTGGCGGCGTGCACGGAGAGCAGGTTGTCCATGCGGGGGCCGGCGAGCAGCTCACGGTCCCGGCCCAGGTAGGCCGGCGGCTCGACGGGGTGCGGCATCAGGTCCCAGCCGGTGACGTCGTCCGGGTCGACGCCGGCCTCCTCGGCGACGAAGCGGATGAGGTCGCCCTCCGCGACGTCACCGAGCCCCCAGATCGGCTGCATGTGCTTCTGCCGGTCGAGCTTGAGCCCGTCGGTGTTGGCGGACCGGTCCAGGTGCACGGCCAGCTGCGGCACCCGCAGCAGCGGCCGGTCGATGTCGACCAGCCGGTGCGTGCCGTCGCGCAGCGACAGCCGTCCGGCCAGGCCGAGGTCCCGGTCGAGCCAGGTGTTGAGGAGGGTGCCGCCGTAGATCTCGACGGCGACCTGCCGCCAGCCGTACGAACCGGTGTCGGGCAGCGGCTTGACCCGCAGGTTGGGGGAGTCGGTGTGGGCCCCGGCGATCCGGAACGGGGTGTGGGCCTCCGCGCCCTCCGGTACGTACCAGGCGACGATCGCGCCACCGCGCAGGACGTATTTCCCGCCCGTGGACGCGTCCCAGGCCGCCGTCTCCTCGACCTGCCGGAAACCGGCCTTCTCCAGCCGGGCCGCCGCGGCGGCGACGGCGTGGTACGGGGAAGGGCCGGCCATCAGGAAGGTCATCAGGTCGTCGGTGTGCCCGCGGTCGAAGCGGAGGCGTGAGCTCATGTTCTTCACTGTAACGACGGGGGCCCGGGAGGATTCACCGCAGGCCGCTCCGGCCCCCGGGGCGTCGTCCGGGCGCTCACGCCGGTGCGTACCCTCCGGGCGCTGTACGGGTGCGGAGGAACGGGTCCGGCCCGCCCCCGGTGGGGGACGGGCCGGACGCGGTGGGTGCGAGGTGCGTCAGAACGCGGCCTCGTCCAGCTCCATCAGGGAGTGGTCCACGGACTCGGCCAGGGCGCGCTCGGCCGAGACGCCCGGCAGGACGTTCGCGGCGAAGAACTTCGCTGCGGCGATCTTGCCCTGGTAGAAGGCGGCGTCCTTGGCGGAGGCCGTGGGCAGCTTCTCGGCGGCCACGGCCGCGCCCTTGAGCAGCAGGTAACCGACGACGACGTCACCGGAGGCCATGAGCAGGCGGGTGGTGTTGAGGCCGACCTTGTAGATGTTCTTGACGTCCTCGCCCGTCGCGGTCAGGTCGGTGAGCATCGTGCCGACGATCGCCTCCAGGTCCACGGCGGCCTTGGCGAGGTTGTCCAGCGCGCCGGACAGCTCCTCGTGGTCCTGGGCGCCCGCGAGGAACTTCTTGATCTCCTCGGAGAGGGCGTTCAGGGAGGCGCCCTGGTCGCGGACGATCTTCCGGAAGAAGAAGTCCTGGCCCTGGATCGCCGTCGTGCCCTCGTACAGGGTGTCGATCTTGGCGTCCCGGATGTACTGCTCGATCGGGTACTCCTGGAGGTACCCCGAGCCGCCGAAGGTCTGGAGCGACTGCGCGAGCTGCTCGTAGGACTTCTCGGAGCCGTAGCCCTTCACGATCGGGAGCAGCAGGTCGTTGAGGCCGTGCAGCGCCTTGGCGTCGTCGCCGGCGGCCTCGGCGACCTGGATCGCGTCCTGCACGGAGGCGGTGTACAGCACGAGGGAGCGCATGCCCTCCGCGTACGCCTTCTGCGTCATGAGGGCCCGGCGCACGTCGGGGTGGTGCGTGATGGTGACCTTGGGCGCCGTCTTGTCCATGAACTGCGACAGGTCGGTGCCCTGGACGCGCTCCTTGGCGTACTCCAGCGCGTTGAGGTAGCCCGTCGACAGGGTGGCGATGGCCTTCGTGCCGACCATCATGCGGGCGAACTCGATGATGCGGAACATCTGGCGGATGCCGTCGTGCTTGTCGCCGATCAGCCAGCCCTTGGCGGGGTGCTGGTCGCCGAAGGTCATCTCGCAGGTGTTGGACGCCTTGAGGCCCATCTTGTGCTCGACGTTCGTCGCGTAGACGCCGTTGCGCTCGCCGAGCTCGCCGGTGGTCCAGTCGAAGTGGAACTTCGGTACCAGGAAGAGGGAGAGGCCCTTGGTGCCCGGGCCGGCGCCCTCGGGGCGTGCCAGCACGTAGTGGAGGATGTTCTCCGACATGTCGTGCTCGCCCGAGGTGATGAAGCGCTTGACACCCTCGATGTGCCAGGAGCCGTCCTCCTGCTCGACGGCCTTCGTGCGGCCGGCGCCGACGTCGGAGCCGGCGTCCGGCTCGGTCAGCACCATCGTCGAGCCCCACTGCCTCTCGACGGCGATCTCGGCGATCTTCTTCTGCGCGTCGTTGCCCTCGTCGAAGAGGATGCCGGCGAAGGCCGGGCCGGAGGAGTACATCCAGACGGCCGGGTTCGAGCCGAGCAGCAGCTCCGCGTAACCCCAGATCAGGGAGCGCGGGGAGGTGGTGCCGCCGATCTCCTCCGGCAGGCCCAGACGCCAGTACTCGGAGTCCATGAACGCCTGGTAGGACTTCTTGAAGGAGTCCGGGACCGGCGCGGTGTTGGTCTCGGGGTCGAACACCGGCGGGTTGCGGTCGGCGTCGGCGTACGAGTCGGCGAGGTCGTTCTCCGCGAGGCGGGTGACCTCGTCGAGGATCGTCTTCGCGGTGTCGACGTCCATCTCCGCGAACGGACCGGTGCCGTACAGCTTGTCGCGCCCGAGGACCTCGAAGAGGTTGAACTCGATGTCGCGGAGATTCGACTTGTAGTGCCCCATGGGAAGGCTCCGTAATCAATAGCAGTGGCGCGCAGCGCCCCGTGGAGGAGTGAGGACCGGGCGACGGCTGGCGTGGGCGTGTCAGCTCACTCCACGATGATGCTACCCGTCAGTAATAAGACGCAACCCCTCAAGGTGCAGATGTGTCCGATTACTCTTTGCCGCATGTATGGCTACGACCAGAACCCGGGCGCGCAGCAGCAGATGGGTGGCGGCTACGAGCAGCCGCTGTACCCGGAGCCCTCGCCGCCGTCCCTGGCCGACGCGGTTCGGGCCTTCACGACCGGTTCGCTGTCCGCGGAGGACTTCCAGCAGATCTTCGCCACGTCGAAGGTCTACTGCCCGCGCGGCGACAACCCGGGTTTCCTGGCTCTCCACAACACCCAGCAGCCGGTGATCCCGATGTTCACCACGCTCAAGGAGCTCCGGCGGTACGCGGGCAAGGAGTCCAAGTACTTCGTGATCACCGGCGCCGAGGTGATCGATCTCCTCCCGACCGGCTACGGCTTCGTACTGGACATGGAGGGTGACCACCGCATGGTGTTCGACGCCAAGGCGGTGGAGCAGATGGTCGACTTCGCGATGCGCCGTATGTACGGCTGAGGGCGGCGGCGCGCGGGCGGTGGGCCCGGTCCGGGAGTGGGGTGCTCCCGGACCGGGCCTTTTCGCTGGCCGGGGGCCTCGGGAATGCTTGCCACCTTGCTAGATGTTCACTGTTCAACTAAATTGGACGCAAGACCTCCGGAGGTGGCTCCCATGCCCGCAGTGACCGTCGAAAATCCGCTGACCCTGCCCAAGGTCACCGCCCCGGCCGACGCCGTGGCCCGACCGGTGCTGACGGTCACGACCGCCCCGTCCGGCTTCGAGGGGGAGGGGTTTCCGGTGCGCCGCGCGTTCGCCGGGATCAACTACCGGCACCTCGACCCGTTCATCATGATGGACCAGATGGGTGAGGTGGAGTACGCGGCGGGCGAGCCGAAGGGAACGCCCTGGCACCCGCACCGCGGCTTCGAGACCGTCACCTACATCATCGACGGCAGCTTCATCCACCAGGACAGCAACGGGGGCGGCGGCGCGATCGAGAACGGCGACACCCAGTGGATGACGGCCGGTTCGGGCCTCCTCCACATCGAGACGCCCCCGGAGCGCCTCGTCATGTCGGGCGGCCTCTTCCACGGCCTCCAGCTCTGGGTGAACCTGCCGAAGGCCGACAAGATGATGGCCCCGCGCTACCAGGACATCCGGGGCGGACAGGTTCAGCTCCTCGCCTCCCCGGACGGCGGCGCGCTGCTGCGTGTCATCGCCGGCGACCTCGACGGACACGAGGGCCCGGGCATCACCCACACCCCGATCTCCATGATCCACGCGACCGTGCGGCCGGGCGCCGAGGTGACGCTGCCGTGGCGCGAGGACTTCAACGGCCTCGCGTACGTCCTCGCTGGACGCGGGAGCGTGGGCGCGGAGCGGCGCCCCGTCCGCATGGGCCAGACCGCGGTCTTCGGCGCAGGGTCCTCGATGACCTTCCGTGCCGACGAGACGCAGGACGGCAACACCCCGGACCTGGAGGTCGTGCTGCTCGGCGGGCGTCCGATCCGTGAGCCCATGGCGCACTACGGGCCGTTCGTGATGAACACCCAGGCCGAGCTCCAGCAGGCCTTCGAGGACTTCCAGGCCGGCCGCCTCGGCACGGTGCCCGCCGTGCACGGCATGTGACAGAAGGCGGAGCGTACGGGTGACGAGCCGTCACCCGTACGCCCGTACGGGCGGGACACCGCTGCCCCCGCGTGTTCGGGTGGGAGAGTGCCTACCCGCAAGCGCCTCCTGCCCGACAGCGCCCGGCGCACGGCCGCCTGGTGCGGTGTCCTGCTCCTGGTGGCCGGTGTCGCGGCGGTTGCCGTCTGGCTGGTCATCGCGCTCAAGACGGCGGTCACCCCGGTCCTCCTCGCCCTGCTCGGTACGGCGCTGCTCGGACCGGTCCACCGCCGGCTGACCGCGCGCGGACTGAACAGGTCCGTGGCCGCCGGGCTGACCTGTGCGGCGCTCGTCGCGGTGGTGGGGGGCGCCGGCTACATCGTCGTCACCGCCCTCGTCGACACCGGCGGCCAGATCGTGGACTCGCTCAAGCAGGCCGGGCAGTGGGTCATCGACCACCTGGACGTCGCCGGTGTCGCCGACGTGAACGACCTCGCGGCCAACGCCAGGACCCTTGTCGGGAAGTTCGGCGCGAGTGCCGCGGGCGGTCTGCTCACCGGCATCAGCGTCATCGGCTCCCTCACGGCCACCGCCGTCCTGGCCCTGCTGCTGACCTTCTTCTTCCTGCGCGACGCCGACCGCGCCGCTCACCTCCTGCGCACCGTCGCACCGCGCGGCACCGGAGACGTGGTGGAGGCGATGGGGCGCAGGGCCTTCGGGGCCGTCGAAGGGTTCATGCGGGGCACCACCCTCATCGCCCTGATCGACGCGGCGTGCATCACGGCAGGCCTGCTGATCCTGCGGGTCCCGGGCGCGGTGGGGCTGGGTGCGCTGGTCTTCGTGGGCGCCTACATCCCGTATCTCGGGGCCTTCGTCTCCGGCGCCGTCGCCGTCCTGGTCGCGCTCGCCGACCGCGGGTTCGTGATCGCGCTCTGGGCGCTGGGCGTGGTGCTCGCGGTCCAGGTGCTCGAGGGGCACGTGCTGCAGCCGGTCATCCAGAGCCGCACGGTCCACATGCACCCCGCCATGATCCTCATCGCGCTGACCGCGGGCGCGAGCGTGGCGGGCCTGCTGGGCATGCTGCTCGCGGTGCCCCTGTGCGCGGCGGCGTTCGGCATCATCGGCGAGCTGCGGAAGGGTGACGGGGCCCCGGAAGGCTCATGAGGCGCCGGCCACGCGCAGTTCCGCGGGGTCCTGAGACTCGTACAGCTCGAACCAGATGCACTTCCCCTCGCCCTGCGGGTCCACCCCCCACGCGTCGGCGAGCATCTCCATCAGCAGCAGCCCCCGCCCGCTGGACGCCATCTCCCCCGGCCGCCGCTTGTGGGGCAGTTCGTCGCTGGCGTCGGCCACCTCGACGCGCAGCCGCCGCTCACCGCGCTCGCCGGTCAGCTCGGCGATCAGCAGCGCGTCCCCGTCCGTGTGGACGAGGACGTTGGTGGCCATCTCGGAGACCATGAGCACCGCCGAGTCGACCTGCTCCCCGTCGGCCCAGTCGTGCAGCAGCGCGCGTACCTGCTCGCGGGCGGCGGAGACCCGCTCGGGCTCCGCCTGCGCGATGATCATCGCCGAACGGCGCCCCGGCTGCCGGCGCGTCCGCGCCCCCTCCCGGCGCAGCACCAGAACGGCGATGTCGTCCTCGCGCCGGTCCACCAGGGGGCCGGTCAGGTAATGCGAACCCGGGCCGTGCACGGCCTGGACCAGCGCGTCGGCGAGCGCCTCCAGCTCCTCGGCGGGTTTCTCCAGGATCGGCCGGAGCCGCGTCCACCCCGTGGCCATGTCGTGCCCGCCGGTCTCGATGAGCCCGTCCGTGCAGAGCATGATCGTCTCCCCCGGCTCCAGGAGAACCTGCGTCGTCGGATAGTCGGTGTCCTTCTCGATCCCGAGCGGCAGGCCGCCCGCGGTCTGCCGGATCACCGCGGTGCCGTCGACGCTGACCACCACCGGGTCCGGATGGCCCGCGCGGGCGATGTCGAGGGTGCCGGTGTCCGGGTCGGCCTCCGCGTACAGGCAGGTGGCGAAGCGTGCCGCGGTGAGTGCGTCCTCGCCGTCCACGGGTTCGTACGCGTCGTTGAGGCCGGCCAGGAAGCGCGAGGCCCGGGAGAGCACCGCGTCGGGGCGGTGGCCCTCGGCGGCGTAGGCCCGCAGCGCGATCCGGAGCTGGCCCATCAGCCCGGCGGCGCGGATGTCGTGGCCCTGGACGTCACCGATGACGAGGGCGATACGGCCGTTGGGGAGCTGGATCATGTCGTACCAGTCGCCGCCGACCTGGAGCCCGCCACCGGTCGGGATGTAGCGCGCGGCCACGCGCAGGCCCGGGATGCCGGGCCCCAGGGACGGCATCATCGCCCTCTGCAGCCCCAGGGACAGCGCGCGCTCGGTCTCCGCGGCCCCGGCCCGCGTCAGTGCCTGGGCCAGCATCCGGGCCACCGTCGTCAGTACGGAGCGCTCGTCGGGCGAGAAGGCCACACTGTGCCGGAAGCCGGCCATCCAGGCGCCCATGGTGTGGCCCGCCGCTATGAGCGGCAGGAAAGCCCACGAGCGGCGTTCGAAGGGCCGGGCGAGCGGCCAGGTGACGGGGAAGCGCCTGCGGTACTCCTCGGGGGAGGAGAGGTAGATGGCCTGCCCCGTCCGGACGGCCTCGGCGGCCGGGTAGTCGGTGTCCAGCGGCATGTCGGTGAACGGTTCGTCGTCCCCGTCGTCGGGCCCGTAGTGTCCGATCACCGTCAGGCGGTCGCCCGACACCCCGAAGACGGCGAGCCCGTTCGGGGAGAACCCGGGCATGGAGAGCGAACCGGCGACCCGCAGCACCTCCTCGGTCGACGCGGCCTCGGCCAGTGCCCGCCCCGCGTCCAGCAGGAAGGCCTCGCGCGAGCGGCGCCAGTCGCCGGTGAGGGGCGTGCGCACGGCGGTGGCGTCCGAGGCGCCGGCGACCTCCTCCAGGGTGCCCATCAGCACGTACTCGTCAGGACCGGCGGGCGGCCCTACGGGGACGGGCTTCGACCGGCTGCGTACCGTGCGCAGGACCGTCCCCCCGTCGTCCACCACGCGCAGCCTGGCCTCGGCGACCGTGTCCTCGGCGATGGCGAAGTTCACCACTCCGTCGATCTCGTCCCAGTCGGCCGGGTGGAAGCGGGGACGCACCTCCTCCCCAGGACGGACCGTGGGCTCGGCGGGCAGTCCGAGCAGCCGGGCCGCCTCGGCGTCGAGCGAGACGGTGCCCGCCGAGCTGTCCCAGCTCCACAGCCCGGTTTGGATCGCAGCCAGGATCTCCTCGGTGCGCATTGCCCCACTTTATGAAGATATTCTCCGCGGACGCCACCGAGAGGCAGCCGCCTGATGGGCGTTCGGGCACGTGGCCGCCCTTCTCCGGCGGCCGTCCCGGGGCCTGCGGCGTCCAGGGCAATGAAGGGGTGTGCCCACGGGCGGTAGCCTGGGGTGTCAATCCGCCCCGAACCGCGAAGACTGGATGAACGACGATGCATCGGTACAGGTCCCACACCTGCGGCGAGCTCCGCGCCTCTGACGTCGGCACCGACGTCCGGCTGAGCGGCTGGCTGCACAATCGCCGAGACCTGGGCGGCATCCTCTTCATCGATCTGCGCGACCACTACGGCCTGGTCCAGCTCGTCGCCCGCCCCGGCACCGCCGGCAACGACGCCCTGGCGAAGCTGACCAAGGAGACCGTCGTACGGATCGACGGCAAGGTCTCCGCGCGCGGCGCCGAGAACGTCAACCCGGAGCTGCCGACCGGTGAGATCGAGATCGAGGTCACCGAGGTCGAGGTGCTGGGCGAGGCCGGCCCGCTGCCCTTCACCATCAACACCGAGGACGGGGTGAACGAGGAGCGGCGCCTGGAGTACCGCTTCCTCGACCTGCGCCGCGAGCGCATGCACCGCAACATCATGCTGCGCTCGGCCGTGATCGCCTCCATCCGCTCCAAGATGGTGGCCCTCGGCTTCAACGAGATGGCCACGCCGATCCTGACCGCGACCTCCCCCGAGGGCGCCCGCGACTTCGTCGTCCCGTCCCGGCTGAACCCGGGCAAGTTCTACGCGCTCCCCCAGGCCCCGCAGCAGTTCAAGCAGCTGCTGATGATCTCCGGCTTCGACCGCTACTTCCAGATCGCGCCCTGCTTCCGCGACGAGGACGCCCGCGCCGACCGCTCGCCCGGCGAGTTCTACCAGCTCGACGTCGAGATGTCGTTCGTCGAGCAGGAGGACGTCTTCCAGCCGATCGAGAAGCTGATGAACGAGCTCTTCGAGGAGTTCGGCAACGGCCGTCACGTCACCTCGCCCTTCCCGCGCATCCCGTTCCGCGAGGCGATGCTGAAGTACGGCAACGACAAGCCGGACCTGCGCGCCCGGCTGGAGCTCGTCGACATCTCCGACGTGTTCGCGGACTCCGGCTTCAAGGCGTTCGCGGGTAAGCACGTCCGCGCGCTGCCGGTCCCGGACACCGCAGGCCAGTCCCGGAAGTTCTTCGACGGCCTCGGTGAGTACGCGGTCGAGCACGGCGCCAAGGGCCTCGCCTGGGTCCGCGTCGGCGAGGACGGCACGCTGGCCGGCCCGATCGCCAAGTTCCTCACCGAGACGGACGTCAAGACGCTCACGGAGCGCCTCTCCCTCGTCCCCGGCCACGCGGTCTTCTTCGGCGCGGGCGAGTTCGACGAGGTCTCCAAGATCATGTCCGCCGTCCGCGTCGAGGCCGCCAAGCGCGCCGGCCACTTCGAGGAAGGCGTCTTCCGCTTCTGCTGGGTCGTCGACTTCCCGATGTACGAGAAGGACGAGGAGACCGGAAGGATCGACTTCTCGCACAACCCCTTCTCGATGCCCCAGGGCGGCCTGGAGGACCTGGAGACGAAGGACCCGCTGGACATCCTCGCCTGGCAGTACGACATCGTCTGCAACGGCATCGAGCTGTCCTCGGGCGCCATCCGCAACCACGAGCCCGAGCTGATGATCAAGGCGTTCGAGATCGCCGGGTACGACCGCGAGACCGTCGAGCACGAGTTCGCGGGCATGCTCCGCGCCTTCCGTCTCGGGGCCCCGCCGCACGGTGGCATCGCCCCGGGCGTCGACCGCATCGTGATGCTGCTGGCCGACGAACCCAACATCCGCGAGACGATCGCCTTCCCGCTCAACGGCAACGCCCAGGACCTGATGATGGGTGCCCCGACCGTGCTGGACGAGGCACGGCTGCGCGAGCTGAACATCCAGCTCCGCAAGCCGGCCGCACCGGCCAAGGACAAGGCCGAGACGAAGGACGCCTCCGGGAAGTAGATGTTCCCGTTCCGCTTCGGTTCCACGTGAAACAGCCTCCGGCCACCGGCCGGAGGCTGTTTCACGTGACAGGGCCACAGGGCACACCGGCTCACCCACCGCTACGGACACCGCGCGCAGGCTCTCGGAAGGCGGGTACACGGACAGAGGCCCAGGTACAGCCGGATGGCCCCGGTTCCGGTTCGGCGCTGCCGGGCCCGGCAAAGACTGGCACCGAAGGAGCCCCACCGCCCTGCCACCGAGGAGTCCCGCACCGTGTCCGTCCCTCGTCGCCCGTACGTCCTTCTCGTCGCTCTGTTCCTGCTGGTCATCGGCTGCTCCGCCGGTGCGGTGAAGACAGCCGCGCCCCGTGGTGCGGCGGGCCCCGAGGTCTCGCCGACGCCTTCGCCGTCCCCGGTGGTGCTTGCCCCGCCCCGGGAGATCCCGGCGCTGGGCCCGCTGACCAGGCAACAGATCCCGGCCATCGCGCGGCAGGCCGTCGTGGTGACCGGGGAGGGCCCGGATCTCAACCGTTCCTCGGTCGTGCTCTACACCCGCGACGATCCCGCACTCGGCTGGAGACCGGAGGCAGGACCCTGGCCCGCCCACAACGGCATGAGGGGCTGGACAGACCACCATATGGCCAGCGATCTCCGCTCCCCCGTAGGGGTGTTCGGACTCACTGACGCGGGCGGCCTGCTGCCGGATCCCGGCGCGCTCCTCCCGTACGACGAACAACCACGCTTCCGTGTGAGCGGGGAGGGTTTCCTGGGAGAGCCGCTGGAGGGCTCCTTCGACTACGTCGTCGCCATCAACTTCAACCGGACTCCCGGTACGAGCCCGCTGGACCGCACCCGGCCGCTCGGCGAGGAGCGGGGCGGCGGCATCTGGCTCCACGTGGACCACGGCGGCCCCACCCAGGGCTGCGTCTCGCTCCCCGAGGACCGGATGAGGGAGCTCCTGCGCACGCTGGATCCGGCGAAGTACCCGGTGATCGTCATGGGGGACGCCGCGTCGCTGACCCGCTGAGAGTCGACGTTCGTACACACGCAGGAGCCCGGTACCCGAATACGTCGGGAACCGGGCTCCGGTGCGCGGGGCCAGCCGGCTGGAAGCCACCTGCCCGAAGGGCCGGCGGGATCCGGCTCAGGCCGGCTTCTCCTCCAGGCGCGGGAACAGCACCGCGCCCTTGGTCACCGTCGCACCCGCCGGCAGCTGCCCCCAGTGGCCCGCGTCCTGCACCGGCTGGGCGGCCAGAGCGCCGAGGGAGGCCTCCGCGCCGAGGGAGTCCCACAACTTCTGCGAGGTGTCCGGCATCACGGCGTTCAGCAGGACCGCGACACCGCGCAGCGACTCGGCCGCCGTGTACAGGATGGTCGCGAGGCGGGCCTGGCCCTCGGGCGACTGGTCCTTGGCGACCTTCCACGGCTCCTGCTCCGTGATGTAGCCGTTGACCTGCTTCACGAAGTCGAAGATCGCGAGGATGCCGCCCTGGAAGTCCAGTTCCTCGCCGATCTTCAGGTCGGCCGCGGCGACGGCCCGCGCGAGGCCTTCCTGGACCGCCCTCTCCGCGTCACCCGCGGCGGTGGCCGCGGGGAGGGAGCCGCCGAAGTACTTGCCGACCATGGCGGCCACGCGCGAGGCGAGGTTGCCGTAGTCGTTGGCGAGTTCGGAGGTGTAGCGGGCGCTGAAGTCCTCCCAGGAGAACGAGCCGTCGCTGCCGTAGGCGATGGCCCGCAGGAAGTACCAGCGGTAGGCGTCCACGCCGAAGTGCGAGGTCAGGTCCTGGGGCTTGATGCCCGTCAGGTTCGACTTCGACATCTTCTCGCCGCCGACCATCAGCCAGCCGTTGGCGACCACCTTGCCGGGCAGGGGCAGGCCCTGAGCCATCAGCATCGCGGGCCAGATGACCGAGTGGAAGCGGAGGATGTCCTTGCCGATCAGGTGCACGTCCGCCGGGAAGGTGCTGTCGAACTTCTCCTGGTTGGCTCCGTAGCCGACCGCTGTGGCGTAGTTCAGCAGGGCGTCGATCCACACGTAGATGACGTGCTTCGGGTCCCACGGCACCGGGACCCCCCAGTCGAACGTGGAACGGGAGATCGACAGGTCCTGCAGGCCCTGCTTGACGAAGTTCACGATCTCGTTGCGCGCCGACTCGGGCTGGATGAAGTCCGGGTTGGCCGCGTAGAACTCCATGAGCTTCGGGCCGTACTCGCTGAGCTTGAAGAAGTAGTTCTCCTCCTTGAGGATCTCCACCGGCTTCTTGTGGACCGAGCACAGCTTCGTGCCGTCCTCGGCCTCGATCAGGTCGCCGGGGAGCTTGTACTCCTCGCAGCCCACGCAGTACGGGCCCTCGTAGCCGCCCTTGTAGATCTGGTCCTTGTCGAACAGGTCCTGCACGAACTCCTGCACACGGTCGGTGTGCCGCTTCTCCGTCGTGCGGATGAAGTCGTCGTTCGCGATGTCGAGGTGCTCCCAGAGGGGCTTCCAGGACTCCTCGACGAGCTTGTCGCACCAGGCCTGGGGCGTGACGTCGTTCGCCTCGGCCGTGCGCATGATCTTCTGACCGTGCTCGTCCGTGCCGGTGAGGTACCACACCTTCTCGCCGCGCTGACGGTGCCAGCGCGTGAGCACGTCGCCTGCGACGGTCGTGTAGGCGTGGCCCAGGTGAGGAGCGTCGTTGACGTAGTAGATGGGGGTCGATACGTAGAAACTCTTCACGCCGTCGCCCCCTTGCTTCTCGGATCCAGTGGCCGCCATGGTCGAAATCCTAACGGCCCGGGGAAGATCCACTCACATCGATGAGCACCGCCCCTGCCGCGGAGGGCCCGGCCGGAGGGCGGGTCCCGTTTGTCGGGCGTTCCGGCCGGAGCGGGGGCAGGGGGGTGGGGCCGGAGCCGCTGCGCGGGCCGTCGGCCGTACGGTCCCGGCCGTGGGGGACCGCGGCGGTACGGTCACGGCGCCACCCGGCCCGGGGGCGGGCGGCGCCGTGACCGTACGCCTACCGGTGGATCAGTCCTCGGTGACGAATCCGCGGGCGGCGGCCCAGGCGGGCAGGCCGGCGAGCACGGCCCGGTAGAAGGCCGCGTCGTCGACCTCGCGGGGGGCGGGGCCGGCGTGGAAGAACCCGGCGTTCCCGACGTCCAGCCTGCGCAGGAAGTCGAAGCCCTTGGCGTCCTCGTCACCGAACGCGACGAACTGGAAGAACAGCGGCAGCCGTGCCGCGTCCGCCAGGGACTGCCTGGCCGCCTGCTTGGCGTCCGGGGCGCCGTCCGTCTGGAAGATCACGAGCGCCGGTCCGGTGGCCCCGGACGTCTCGTAGTGCGCGACGATCTCCTCGACGGCCCGGTGGTAGTTGGTACGTCCCAGCCGGCCGAGGCCGGCGTGCAGCTCGTCGATCCGGCCCTCGTGCGCACCCAGGTCGACCGCCCCGGTGCCGTCGATGTCGGTCGAGAAGAAGACGACGGGCACGGTGGCGGTCTCGTCCAGGTGCGCGGCCAGCGCCAGGGTGCGGTCGCCGAGGTGCTGGGCGCTCCCGTCCTTGTAGAACGGCCGCATGGACCCGGACCGGTCGAGGACCAGGTACACGGTGGCCCGCAGACCGGTCAGCCCGTGCGCCTTCAACCCGGCCTGCGCCGCCTTGTAGGGGGCGACGAGCTGGGGCGCGGAGGCCTTGACCCGCGCCAGGGGGACGGCGGGCTTGGACGCGGTGGAGGACGTGGCCTTCGGGGCGGGGTCTGCCTCGGGAGTGGCCTCCGCCTCGGCCGGAGCGAGGGTGGCCTCGGCGGCGGCCACGGGCTCGGCCGGCGGTGCTTCGTCGGCGTCCGGCTGCGGGGCCTCCTCGGTCGCCGGCGTGGCGGCTTCGGAGGCGGCGTCCGGCTCCTTGTCCGCTGCCGCTGCCGGAGTACCGGCGGGGGCCTGGGGAGTTTCAGCAGGGGCCTCCGCCACGGGCTCCTCGGCGTCCACAGCGTCCACGGTCGCGTCGGCCGCCGGGACCGTGGACCCGGCGGCGGCCGTGTCGGCGACCGGAACCGCTCCGGACGCGGCCTCGGCCGGTGCGGCCGCCTCGACGGCGTTCGTGGCCGACTCGCCGCTCTTCGGCGCGGTGGTGGCTTCGGTGGTTTCGCCGGCTTCCGCCTGCGGCTCGGCGACCTCGGGCTGCGGCTCCGCAGTGGGCTCCGCCTCGACCTGGGGCTTGGCGTCGGCATCCACCTCCGCGTCTGCGGCGGACTGCGCTCCCGCTTCGGGCGTCGCGTCCGCGTCTGCGGCGGGCTTCGCCTCTTCGGTCCCGGGCTTCGCCTCCGCCGCGGGCTCCGCGTCTGCGGCGGACTGCGCTTCGGCCTCGGACGTCGCGTCCACCTCTGCGGTGGGCTCCGCCTCGCCCTGGGGCTTGGCGTCGGCGTCCGCCTCTTCCTTTGCCGCGGACGGCGTTTCCGCTTCGGGCTTGACGTCCACGTCCGTGGCGGGCTTCGACTCCGCGACGGGCGTGGCGTCAGTCTCCGCCTTCGCGTCTGCGGCGGGCTCCGCCTCCGCGGCGGACTGTGCCCCTTCGGCCTCCGGCTCCGGGTCGATGTCGATCGTGATCGGTGCGATGGTGGCGGGCTCCGGAGCGGAGGCGGTTTCCGCCTTCTCCGGATCCGGGCCGGTGCCGGCGTCCGGGGCCGGCTTCTTCGCGTCCGGCTTCTTCGCGTCCGGGTCCGAGCCCTGGGCCGGAACTGCGGTCTTACGCTTGGCAGTTGACGTAGACGTGACGGCTGCCCTGTCGAAGGCCGCCGCCACCAGGTCGGAGGCCGGTCCCCCGGCCTCCCCGTCCTCGGACCGGTCCGAGGACGGGGAGGCCGGGGCCGGTACCGAGGCCTTCGCGGGCTCGGCCGCCGAAGTGGTCTCCGGCTCCGGCTCCGTGGGCTGGGTGCGCTCGGCCTGGGGCGGGACGGTGGCCGTGGTCGGCTCGTCCTGCTCCGTGCGGCCGAACACCTTGCGCAGCAAGCTCCGAATGCCCATGGGCGAGGCCTTTCGCATGAGTTGGGTGCGATAAATGTCCGTACTGCGGGAATTGATCCCCGGCCAGGGCGGATACGTAAGGTTAGCGGCCGGATCCGGCCGTTCGGTGGTCCGGCCCGCCCCCGGCGTCGGCCGGGCTTCCCGGGCGTCCCGTAAGGAGCGGTGTCCCCGACTTCACCCGCCGTTCACCGGCAGTCCCACCCGCCGCGTGGATGCCCGCCTACCGTCACGCAGGACACACAGACGGAGGGACGAAAACGTGCGCACCATGCTGCCGCTCATCGGCTCGCACCCGGGCGGGCGGTCTGCGCTGACCTGCCGCTACCGCTGCGGTGACGCCTGCTTCCAAGAGGTTCCGAACACCAGTGGAAACGAGTACGCCGGTGACATCATCGCCGGCGCTCTGTCACGCCGGTCGATCATGCGCGCCGCCGCGGTGGTGACGGTCGCCGCTGCCGCCGGGACCGCCGCTCTCGCCGGTCCGGCCGCACCGCGGGCGGAGGCCGCGCCGCTCGCCGGCCACCCCGGCGGCAGGCCGGTACCAGGCGCTTCGGGCGCCCGGGGCCTGCGCTTCTCCCCGGTGGCGCCCAACACGGACGACCGGGTCACCGTTCCCGAGGGTTATGGCCAGAACGTGGTGATCCGCTGGGGCGAACCGATCCTGCGCGGCGCCCCCGCCTTCGACCCGGACAAGCAGTCCGCCAAGGCGCAGGCGGGCCAGTTCGGTTACAACAACGACTTCCTCTCCCTGCTCCCCCTTCACGGCGAGCACGGCCGCCAGGTGCTGGTCGCCAACCACGAGTACACGGACGAGATCCTGATGTTCCGTGGTTACGATCCGGCCGCCCCGACCCGTGAGCAGGTAGAGATCGCCTGGGCCGCGCACGGACTCTCCGTCGTGGTGGTCCAGGAGGAGAGCCGCACCGGAAGGCTCGCCCCGGTCAGCCGCCACCCGCTGAACAGGCGCCTCACCGCGACCAGCGAGTTCCGGCTCACCGGCCCCGCCGCGGGCAGCCCGCTGCTCCGCACCTCCACGGACCGTACGGGCCGCAAGGTCCTCGGAACGCTCAACAACTGCGCGGGCGGCACCACGCCGTGGGGCACCACGCTGCACGGCGAGGAGAACTTCAACCAGTACTTCGCCAACGGCTCCAGCACCACCGACAAGCGGTACGGCATCGGTACGGCGGCCACGGAGCGCAAGTGGGAGCGGTTCGACCGCCGGTTCGACCTGGCGCAGGAGCCCAACGAGGCGCACCGCTTCGGATGGGTGGTCGAACTCGACCCGTACGACCCCGACTCGACGCCTCGCAAGCGCACCGCGCTCGGCCGCTTCAAGCACGAGGCGGCCCAGCCGCGGCTGACCGCGGACGGCCGCCCCGTCGTCTACATGGGGGACGACGAACGGTTCGACTACTTCTACAAGTTCGTCTCCAGCAAGCGGATGAAGAAGGGCAACTCGCGGGCCGCCCGCGAGCACAACCTCACGCTGCTGGACGAGGGCACCCTGTACGTCGCCAAGCTGACCGGTGACTCGCCGGCTGCGGAGTTCGACGGCACGGGCAAGCTGCCCTCAGACGGCGAGTTCGACGGCAGCGGCGTCTGGATCCCGCTCGCCACCGGCAACACCTCGCACGTGCCCGGGATGACCGCCGACGAGGTGTACGTCTTCACGCGCCTGGCCGGTGACAAGGTCGGCGCCACGAAGATGGACCGCCCCGAGGACGTCGAGCCCTCGCCGCGTACCGGCCGCGTCTACGTCGCGCTCACCAACAACACCGACCGTGGCAAGGCGGGCAAGCCCGGGGCCGACGAGGCCAACCCGCGCAACGCCAACAAGCACGGCCAGATCCTGGAGCTCGCGGAGCACTGGGACGACCCGGCGGGCGACGGCTTCGCCTGGCGGCTCTTCCTCGTCGCGGGCGACCCGGACGACCCGGCGACGTACTTCTCGGGATTCCCGAAGGACGAGGTCAGCCCCATCTCCTGCCCGGACAACGTGGCCTTCGACGACCACGGCAACCTGTGGATCGCGACGGACGGCAACCAGCTCGGTTCGCACGACGGCCTGTTCGGTGTGGCCACGCAGGGTGAACGCCGCGGTGAGCTCAAGCAGTTCCTGACCGTACCGACCGGCGCCGAGACCTGCGGTCCGCTGATCCAGGACCGCCGGGTGCTCGTCGCCGTGCAGCACCCGGGCGAGGTGGACGGGGCCTCCGTCGAGAAGCCGGCAAGCACCTGGCCGGACGGACCGGGCCGGATCGTACGGCCCTCGGTCGTCGCGGTCTGGCGCAAGGACGGCCGCGACATCGGCGTCTGATCGTCCCATGCTCCGGACGGCCACCGCCCCGCCGGCGTGCGGGACGGTGGCCGTCCGCCGGGCGTGGGCAGTGCCCGGGACCTCACGCCGGATTCCTCGCCGGACTACAGTCGGGTCCATGGTTTCCGGTGAGGCGCCGCAGGCGGAGGGAAGCGTCCGGGTCGACGTCTGGATCTGGTCGGTCCGGCTGACGAAGACCCGGTCGCAGGCTGCCGCCGCCTGCCGGGCGGGGCATGTGCGGGTCAACGGCGAGCGGGCCAAGCCCGCCCAGGCGCTGCGCACGGGCGACGAGGTACGCCTCCGGCACGCGGGGCGGGACCGGATCGTCGTCGTCTCGAAGATCGTGAAGAAGCGCGTCGGGCCGCCGGTCGCGGTGGAGTGCTTCGTCGACAACAGCCCGCCTCCGCCGCCGCGTGAGGCAGTGCTCCAGGTCCCGGTCCGCGACCGGGGCACGGGCCGTCCCACCAAGCGGGACCGGCGGGAGATGGAACGCCTCCAGGAGCGGCGGGACAAGCCCGAGCGGCGGGCCAGGCCCTGACGGGCTGATCAGCTCTCGTAGCCCTCCACCTCGTCGGCGGGGCGGACCCGGGCCGCCGACGGGTCCTCGCCGTACTCGGTGAGTGCCCGCCGCTGCCTGAGCAGGTCCCAGCACTGGTCCAGCCGTATCTCCACCTCCCGCAGCCGTGCCCGCTCCTCGGCGGAGAGGCCGTCCACGGTCGAGCGGGAGCGCAGGTCGCGCTCCAGAGAGATCAGTTCGTCGATGCTCTCGAAGATGTCCTGGTCACCCATGAGGCTCTCCCGATTCGGTGTCCTGGTGTTCTGCGGTGATGCGGTGTACGGCCGGCCCGGCAGGTCAGAGGGTGAAGACGGTCTTCCCCCGCGCGCCGCCCGCGCGGTTCTGGAGCAGTGCCTGCGGGGCCTTCTCCAGGGGGAGCTCCATGTCGACGGGCACCATCAGCTCGCCCCGCGCCGCGGCGGCGGCCAGCTCGTCGAGCAGACGGGCCGTGGGGGCGAACCGGAAGTCGACCCAGGCGGCCCCCGTCGGCGCGGCGGCCCCCCGGGTGGTGACGGCGACACCGCCCTCGCGCACCAGGGCGGCATGCGCGGCGAAGGCGGCCGGACCGGTGGAGACCAGGTCGACGAGGGCGTCGGCCCCGTCCGGGTACAGCTCCCGCACCGCCCGCTCCAGCTCCCCGGCGGCGAGGGTCGTGTCGACCGTGGCCGTGGCGCCGAGCGCCTTCATCCGTCTGCCCTCGTCGCCGCGCACCGCCGCGACGACCGCCAGGCCGCGGGCGGCTGCGAGCTGGGTCAGGAAGCTCCCGACGCCGCCCGCCGCACCGACGACCAGCAGGCTCCGGCCGCTGCGTACCGCCGTGCCTCCCAGGATCTGTGCGGCGGCACCGCCCGCCGTCGGGAGCGCCGCCGCGAGCCGGAGCGGCAGCTCGCGCGGGACGAGGGTGACCGGGGAGTCCTGCGGGACGCACACGTACTCGCCGTAGGCCCCGCACCGGCCCGGAGGCCGCACGGGGACCCGGCCGAAGACCGGGTCCCCGACACGGAAACGGTTGTCGCCGGGGCCGATCATGTCCACCCGGCCCGCGAAGTCGGTCCCCACGATCAGGGGGTACGCCGCAGGGGCCGTCCCGTCCGGAGGCCGGCCGGGGGGCTGCGCGTCGAGCGGGTTCAGCGCGGCGTACTCGACCTTGACCCGTACGTCACCCGGCCCGGGGTCCGGCTTCGGCACCTCGACGAGGCACGGCTCCGCGTCGAACGCGCTGACAGCGATGGCTCGCATACGGCCGGCCTCTCGGTCGCCCCCGACTCTCACGCCTCCACTCTCGCCCGGCCCCCGCACCCGCGCATGTCGGACCGCGTACCCTGCCGTGTCCCAGGCACTCACGGTGCGCCCCGGCCGCGCCGCCCTCATCCAGCCGACGCCGTACGTCTCCGGGACGCCAGAGCCCACCCCAGCACCCCGCCGACCACCAGCACCGCCCCGGCCAGGAGCAGGGCCCATACCGTCGTCCGCAGCGAGGCGGTGAGCGCGTCGTACACGGCGGCGGCGGCGTCCCGGCTGCTGCCGGGCACCTGGTCCAGCACCCGCGCGCGGCCCACGGCCACCGCGATGCGCAGGACGACCGCGCCGAGGACGAAGCCGCCCCCGGCCACGGCGGCGGTCCGGAGCCCGGCCCGTACGCCACCCCGTACGACCGTGAGTCCGAGGACCAGCACGAGCAGCACCACCGTGCCGACGGCCGGCCAGACACTGCCGTACCGCAGCCAGTGGAACGAGGTCCGCAGGTCGTCCGCCCGCTCGGCGGACAGGAGGGTGATCGAGATGTGCCGGACCGGGATCTGGTCGGCGAACGGCACCCCGTTGTCCACCAGTTCCCGCTTGACCTCCTGGATGACGGGTGCCAGGTCGATGATCACCGCCTGACCGCTGTTCCCGTGCAGTGCCTCGGTCACCGCCTTGTACGCCGTCCGGTTCGCGGCGTCCCAGGCCCGCTGGAAGGCCTCGGTCGTCGTGAAGGAGCGCGCGGTCCGCCCCAGGAACTCCTCCACGGTGTCCTGGAACGGCCCGACGTCGATGTTCTTCATCGCCTCGTCGGTGATCAGCGTGGCCACGGTGCGCTGCACGTCCGCGTCGGAGGCCAGCGGCGAGACGGCGGCGAGGTACCGGTCGGGGTCGTCGAGCTCCAGGTCGACCCAGGCGGACAGAGCGCTCACCGGCACCAGCACGGCAAGCAGGACGAGCAGTACCGCCGACAGAACCGCTGTGAGATACGTCCGCACAGCCCCAGCCAATCCCCTGGGACGGCCGGGCGCTGCGGGCGGTGGGCCATTCGAGTTGCCGGGCGGTGCGGCCGGGTGTGGTCTGGAGTGACAGAGCGACGGGGGAGAGGGAAGGAGCTGTCCGCCATGGCCACTCACGCAACGATGCCGACGCGTGGACGACGTACGCGTGCACACTCCCCGGCCCGGCACGGACACACCCCGCTCGCCTGGGCGGTGCCCATCACCCTGGGGGTGATCCTCGGCTTCTGGGCCTTCTTCATCCGGCGGGACGGCGGGACGACCACGAGCGGCCAGATCTGGCTCGGCGTCGTCTCCGGGGTGGCCTTCGCCGCGCTCTGCTTCGCCCTCGGCCGGGTGCAGCGGGCGCTGCCCCGAGAGCTGAGCTCCGCGGCGTACGGCGCCCTGTCGGGAGGCGCGATCGGCTTCCTGTACAGCCTGCACGACAACAGCGTCCTGGCGTCGACCACCCTCGGACTCGTGATCGCCGCAGGCGTGACGTGCATGGCGTACTACGTCATCTACACGCACATGGAGTGAGCGCCGGTGCTCCTCAGCTCCCGGACCCCACGAGGCCAGTTCCCGGGCGACCGCGGGACCGCCTTCAGTGGGTTCCCGCGGAGGCGCGGCCGCCGGGAGTCGCGGGGCACGACCCGGTCGTGTCAGTCGTGGACGACCGTGACCGGGCAGGAGGCGTGCTGGGTGACGTGGAGGCTGACCGAGCCCAGCAGGGTCGCCTTGAAGCCGCTGTAACCGCGCGCGCCGACGACCAGCAGGTTCGCGCCCCTGGCCCGCTCCAGCAGGGACAGTGCCGGGTTGCCGATGACGACGATCTTCTCGACCTTCGCCGCGCCCTCGGCGCCCAGGGCCTCCTCCAGCGCCTCGGTGAGGGCCACGCGCGCCACCGCCTGCGGATCGAAGTCCTCCGGCATGCCGGGCATCATGGACGCCCAGCTGGTCGCGGGGTACTCCCAGCTGTTGACCGCCTCGACCGTGTCGCCGGTCAGCTCGCCCTGACGGACTGCCCAGCGCAGCGCCTTGATCGACGCGTCCGAGCCGTCCACACCGACGACGATCCTGCCCATGTCTGCCTCCACCTGGTGTCGAGCATGTGCGACATGCACCTCACGATGCGTCTACTCGTTGCAACTCTAGTCAAACCGGACCTCGGCGTACCGGCCGGGTGCCGGAGCCTCCGCTCAGCCGGCCCGCAGTCCGGCGAGCTGCTCCTCGAAGGGCACGACCGCGTCCTCGCCGTCGTCGAGCGTCGGCTCCCGGCTCGCTCCGGAGACGGTCCGTCCCGTGACCGCGGAGGCGAGCTCGCCGCCCGCGCGCCGGATCCGGGACGGCAGCCCCTCGGTGTACTCGTCGCCGGACGAGCCCCAGTCCTCCGACGCCGCGTACACGGCGGTCGGCAGGACGACCGCCCGCAGGTAGGCGAAGAGGGGGCGCAGGGCGTGTTCCAGGACCAGTGAGTGGCGGGGGGTGCCACCGGTCGCCGCGACGAGGACGGGCTTGCCGGTCAGGGCGGTGGGCTCGACGAGGTCGAAGAACGACTTGAACAGTCCGCTGTACGAGGCGGCGAAGACGGGGGTCACGGCGATCAGCCCGTCCGCCCCGGTGACGGCGTCGATCGCCTCCTTCAGGGCGCGCGGCGGGAAGCCGGTGACCAGGTGGTTGGCGATGTCGACGGCCAGGTCGCGCAGTTCGACGACCTCGACCTCGACCCGGCGGTCCTGGTCGGCGGTCAGCCGCTCACGGGCGGCCCCGGCGAGCCGGTCGGCCAGCAGCCGGGTGGACGAGGGGCTGCTGAGCCCGGCCGCCACGGCCACGATCTTCAGGGGGGCGGTGGTGAGCGCGGTCATCGGAGCTCCTTCGGGGCGGCCTCGGCGGCGGTACGGGCGGCGGTGACCGCCGGGTGGACGGGCGCGTCCGGCACGCCGGCCGGGCGCAGGGCGGCGAACTCCTTGCGCAGCACGGGTACGACCTCCTCGCCCAGGATGTCGAGCTGCTCCAGAACCGTCTTCAGCGGCAGTCCCGCGTGGTCCATCAGGAACAACTGGCGCTGGTAGTCGCCGACGGCGTCCCGGAAGGAGAGGGTCCGCTCGACGACCTCCTGCGGGGAGCCGACGGTCAGCGGGGTCTCCCTGGTGAAGTCCTCCAGCGACGGCCCGTGGCCGTAGACCGGGGCGTTGTCGAAGTAAGGGCGGAACTCCCGTACGGCGTCCTGGGAGTTCTTCCGCATGAACACCTGGCCGCCGAGGCCCACGATGGCCTGCTCGGCGGTGCCGTGGCCGTAGTGGGCGTAGCGCCGACGGTAGAGGTCGACCATCTTCCTCGTGTGTTCCATGGGCCAGAAGATGTTGTTGTGGAAGAAGCCGTCGCCGTAGTAGGCGGCCTGCTCGGCGATCTCCGGGGAGCGGATGGAGCCGTGCCAGACGAACGGCGGTACGCCGTCCAGCGGGCGCGGGGTCGAGGTGAAGGACTGCAGGGGCGAGCGGAACTTGCCCTCCCAGTCGACGACGTCCTCGCGCCACAGCTTGTGCAGGAGCGCGTAGTTCTCGATCGCCAGCGGGATGCCCTGGCGGATGTCCTTGCCGAACCACGGGTAGACCGGACCGGTGTTGCCGCGCCCCATCATCAGGTCCACACGGCCGTCCGCGAGGTGCTGGAGGGTGGCGTAGTCCTCGGCGATCTTCACCGGGTCGTTGGTGGTGATCAGCGTGGTGGAGGTGGAGAGGATCAGCTTCTCGGTGCGGGCGGCGATGTAGCCGAGCGTGGTCGTCGGGGAGGACGGGACGAACGGCGGGTTGTGGTGCTCGCCGGTCGCGAAGACGTCGAGCCCCACCTCCTCCGCCTTCTGCGCGATTGCGAGCGTCGCCTTGATCCGCTCGTTCTCGGTCGGTGTCCGGCCGGTCGTGGGGTCGGTGGTGACGTCCCCGACGGTGAAGATCCCGAACTGCATGGCGCCCGCCTCCAGTTTTAGTTGAACCTTGAACTACCTGGGCACACCCTACAACGGGGTGCCCCGTCTTCCTATTCCGCCCGGCACGGGGGCGTCCGTGGGCTGCGTACTCTGGGGGCGCGCGCCGGCCGAGGCGGCAGGCGAAGGAGGCGGGTCGATGAGCGAGAGCGAACGCTGGAAGGAGCGCGGCGTAGCCCTGCGCGTCTTCGTCTACATCTTCGCGACGCACGTGTTCGCCGGCTTCGTCACGCTGCTGTTCTACGTGGGTGGGCACGCGGACAGGTAGGGACCGCCCTCGATCCTGCCCTGGCGGCCCCCGACCGCCCCTGACCAGGCCTGACCCGGGCGAGAGGCCCTGGCCGTTCCCCTGCCGGGGCGGTCGGCGGGCCCGGGCCCCGATACCCGGGCGCGGTACAGTGGGGCCATGACCTCCGTACCGTGCCGTAGCTGGTGGCGCTCCTCCTAGGAGCGGCCACCTCTTCCGCACGGAACCAGGGCCGTTCGATCTCGGACGGCCCTTCCTGCTGACCCGGTGTCCTTCGGCGGGCCGTCCTCCACGCACACCACCAGCGAGGAGACCCCGTGACCATCACCGACGCCCTTCCCGTCAGCCCCGCCGAGCGCCGCAGCGCCGAGCTGGAACGGCAGCTCGCCGAAGCCCCCGGCCGGTTCCGCGTCCTCACCGGGGACCGGCCCACCGGCGCCCTCCACCTCGGGCACTACTTCGGTACCCTCCACAACCGGGTCCGCCTCCAGGACCTCGGTGTGGACGTCTTCGTGCTCATCGCCGACTACCAGGTGCTCACCGACCGGGACGTCGCCGAGCGGCTCACCGAACACGTCGAGGGACTGCTGCTGGACTATCTGGCCATCGGGCTCGACCCCGCCCGTACGACCGTGTTCAACCACAGCGCGGTCCCGGCCCTCAACCAGCTGATGCTGCCGTTCCTCTCACTCGTCTCCGTCGCCGAGCTCGGCCGCAACCCCACCGTGAAGGACGAGATCGCCCACTCCCGGCAGGCCGCCGTGAGCGGGCTCATGTACACCTACCCGGTGCACCAGGCCGCCGACATCCTGTTCTGCAAGGGCAACCTCGTGCCCGTCGGCCAGGACCAGCTGCCCCACCTGGAGATCACCCGCACGGTCGCCCGGCGCTTCAACGAGCGGTACGCAGCCGTCTTCCCGGAGCCCGACGCGCTGCTCTCCGCCGCACCTCTGCTGCTCGGCACCGACGGCACGAAGATGAGCAAGAGCCGCAACAACTCCGTCGCCCTCGGCGCGAGCGAGGACGAGACCGCACGGCTGATCAAGGGGGCGACCACCGACGCCGATCGGCACATCACCTACGACCCCGAGGCGCGGCCCGGGGTGTCGAGCCTGGTGCTGCTGGCCGCGCTCTGCCTGGACCGGGACCCGCACGCCGTCGCCGACGAGATCGGGAACGGCGGCGCCGCCGTCCTCAAGCGGACGGTGACGGACGCGGTGAACAGCCGGATGGCCCCGATCCGGGCCCGCCGGGCGGAGTACGCGAAGGACCTGGGGTACGTCCGGTCGGTGCTGCGCACCGGCAACGAGCGGGCGAACGCGATCGCGGAGGCGACCCTCGACGAGGTGCGCGACGCGATGGGCGCACCCCGCTGAGGTGGCGGGGCGGGCGGGCAGGCGGGCGCCGGCCGACCGGTCCGGAGGGTGCGGCCGGGCGTCAGCGGGTCAGCGTGCGCTGCCGGCCCAGCAGTTCGGCCAGACCCCGCCGGGTCGCGGCGATGACCACACGGTCCTGCGCCCGCAGGACGTAGCCGGGGTGCAGGTCCCAGACCAGCCCCGCCGGACGGTCCGGGCCGGCGGGGCCGTCCGGGTGCGAGGGGTCGTACGGTGGGGTGGCGGCCAGATCCGGGACGCGGTCGGCCGGCGGGGTGGCGTCCAGGGCCAGGACGCGCCAGTACCCCGGCCGGAACGCCTGCGCGACGGTGCGGCCCTCCAGCTGGGGGTGGCCCGCCACCACGAGGGCGGCGAACAGCATCACCTTGCGCTCGACCGGCACCGCGCCCAGGATCTGCCGGCCCATCATGGCGCCCGCGAACGACGGGGCGGCCAGGTGGGACACGGAACGGGAGCGGGTCAGGGCCTGCGGGTGGGCGGTGCGCAGCGTGCGGTAGACGGCGGTGGCGAACTCGTCGTCGAACAGGCGCAGGGCCACCCGGAGGTCCGGCTTCACCGAGCGGGCGTACAGCGCGGCCTCGAGGTTCGTCGTGTCGGCGCTCGTCAGGGCGAGCAGGGCGCGGGCCCGCTGGATCTTCGCGGCCTCCAGGACGCCCTCCTGGGTGACGTCACCGATGACGGTGGGCACCCGCATGCTGCGGGCCAGCGGGATGCCGCGCGCCTGCGGGTCCTCCTCGACGACGACCACGGGGATGTCCAGCTCGCGCAGCCGTACCAGGACCCTCGTACCGATCTTGCCGAGGCCCAGGAGCACCACGTGGCCGGAGAGCCCGCGCGGCGGCCGGCGCAGGGAGGAGGCGGTGCGCAGCGAGCCGAACGCCTCCAGGACGGCGGCCACCAGCAGGGGCAGCAGGAGGAGCCCGGCCGTTCCGGAGAGCAGCTGGATGATCTGGCGGGAGGAGGAGTCCGTGTCCTCGACCGCCGGGTCGCCCATGGCGAGGAGGTCGAGCAGCGTGAGGTAGGCGGCGTGCAGCGGGCTGTCCCCGGTGGTGATCACCGAGGCGACGGCCAGGGCGACGACGGCCGCCGCGACGCCCGCCGCCGACCAGCGCAGCCGCCGGGAGAAGATGTGGCCGAGCGGGGCGCCCCGGCCGCCCATCCGGGTGGGGGCCCGGTCGGGTCCCGCGTGGCTGATGGCCTCCAGGACCACCGTGCCCCGGCCGGTGGCGGCGGCCACGGTCGCCTCGTCGGGCAGGAGCCGGGGGCCCTCGTCGCCGCTGCTGTCGGAGCCCTCGGCGCCGGCCGGGTTCTGCGTGGTGGAGGAGAGCAGGGCCAGCGTGCACAGGCCCGGGTCGGCGAGCTCGCCCTGCCGGGGCGGGGTGCGCTCGGCGGCACGCAGGAGCAGGCCCTCGGCCTGGATGACCTTGCTGCTTCCGGTCAGGGCGGTGGCGGCCAGGGCGGGTGCGGCGGTGTCGGCGTCGGACAGGACGGTGGTCGAGGCGTCCAGCGCGGCCGTGTCGATACCGGGCATGGCGACGGCGGCGGCCTGGTCGAGCAGGGCCTGGAGGTGCTGGCCGAGCTTGCGGTTGTAGAGCCGGATGACCAGGCGCAGCCGCGGGTTGAGCCGCCGCGCGGTGAGCGCGGCCCGGATGTTGCGTTCGTCGTCGTCGTAGACGAGGGCGAGGGCGGCGGCCCGGTCGACGCCCGCGTCCTCGAGCACGTCGTCGGAGGGCTCGTCCGCCTCCATGATGTGGACGGCCTCGACGCCCGCGTTCGTGTCGTCGTCGCCCGTGCCCCCGCTCGTCCCGTTGCGGTTCATCGCCGCCGACATCCGGCCGAACACCGCTGCGGCGCGGGCACGTTGGGTCAGCGGCAGCTCGGGCCGGGCGGCCTCCCGCCCGGGCGGGAGCAGCAGGGTGACCCGTTCCCCGTACACGTAGCGCAGTTCCACGGCGAGCCGCCGGGCGAGCGCGTCGTCGCCGCACACGACCATGTGGCCGCCTGCGTAGGGGCGTTGGGGCTGATGAGGAAGTGAGGGCACGAAACCCAGCATGCCTTGTCCTGCCTTCGTCAGTCCCGTGGAACCCGGTGGTGGCCGGCGGCGGCCAGGAGCCGGCGGGGGTCGCCCGCCCGCCCGATCGCCGCCTCGACCGCCGCGATCCGGTCCGCGAGCAGACCGAGCGCCGCGACCGCGCGGGTCATGGGGTCACCGTCGGGGCCGCCGAGGGCCTGGCCGCGGACGTACGAGGCGGTGATCTCACCCCAGCGGCGCGCCTGTTCGGGGGTGAGTGTGCCGCGCAGGGCGGCCAGCTTGAGCAGGTTGGACTCGGCGCCGGTGGTGAGGGTCTGCGCCTCGCCCGCGTAGTGGTCGGCGATGACGGCGGCCAGTTCGGCCTCGTTCATGACGGGCACGATCCGCTCCGCGATCTTGTTCATGTTGCGGTAGGAGCCCTGCAGCCGGAACGGCGGCTCGGTGCGCGTGTCGTCCGTCCGGGCCGCCGACGCGATGTACGCCGCGTTCACCGCGAGCACCGTGTCCCGGGCGGTGAGCAGATGGCGCAGGACCGCGAGGATCCGGTCGAGCTCGGCCGGGGTGTACGGATGCTCCGGCCGCTCCGTGCGGGCGGTGGTGCCCGGGCCGGAGGCCATCCGCAGGAGCAGGTCGAGGTCGTTCCGTGAGCGGCCCGCGAGCGGGGCCAGGACCGGGTTGGCGGTGAGGGCGTTCTCCACGAAGCTCAGCGCGAAGACGTCGTCCCGGCCGCTCAGGACCTCGCCGAGATTCCATACGTCGGCCCGGTTGGCGAGCATGTCGGGGACGCGGAACACCTCTCCGGACTCGGTGTACGGATTGCCCGCCATGACCACCGCGAACCGCTTCCCCCGCAGGTCGTAGCTGCGCGCCTCGCCGTCCCGTACGCCTTCCACACGGCGGGTGGCGTCACAGAGGGGGATGAACTTCTGGAGCAGCTCGGGCGAGGTGTGCTGGATGTCGTCCAGGTGGAGGAGGACGTTGTTGCCCGCCTCCAGAGCGAAGTTGATCTTCTCGACCTCCTGCCGGGCGGTCACGCCGGGCGCCTGGGCCGGGTCGAGGGAGGTCACCTCGCGCCCGAGGTTGGGGCCGCTGACCTTGACCAGGACCATGCCGAGCCGGTCGGCGACGTACTCCATGAGCGTGGTCTTGCCGTAACCGGGCGGCGAGACGAGCAGCAGGAGGCCCTGCGAGTCGGTGCGCCGGTCCGCGTCGGCGGTCCCGAGCTGCTTGGCGAGGCTGTCCCCGATGAGCGGGAGGTAGACCTCGTCCAGCAGCCGGTTGCGGACGAACGCGGGCATGACGCGCGGCCGGTGGTCCTCCAGCCGGAGCCGGGTCCGCTCCGCGTCGGCCAGGGCCGTACGCATGCGCTGGTAGGCCCGGAATCCGGGTACGGTCCTCGCCCGGAACTCGGCTGTGCGGGCCAGGAGTTCGTCGAGGCGGACGGTGAGCCGCCCCCGGTCGGTGCGCGGGTGGCCGCCGAGGAGTCCCTCCACCGTCGCGGTGAGCGGGGCGTCGCACGCGTACCGCTCGAGACCGGGGCACAGCTCCACGGCGACGGCCTCCGCCAGGTCGCCGTCGTCCGTCCCCCTGCCGCTCGCCGCCGCGTAGGAGGCGAGCCAGCCCTCCACCAGCTGGCGCCGGGCAGGGAGGTCGTCGCTCAGGGCGGCCAGGTCCTCGTCGTACGCCGACGGGCCCGTGGCCCGGCGGAACGCGTCCAGGAACGCGCGGGCCGCCGTGCTCGTGACGAAGCCGGCCGGCCCGCCGGTCAGCTCCTCGAACAGGTACTCCGCCACCGCGTCCCCCGAGCCCATCGCCGCCGCCCACTCCGCCTGGAGGGCGGCGACGGCGGGGGCGGGACCGAACGTGTCACGGGCCCGCGCCAGCGACACCGCCCGCCGTGACCAGGACGCGCGCAGGCCGTCATCGGCGGTGTGCGCCCAGAAGAGCTGGGCCTCGGCGCGTACGGCGGGCGGGAAGCGCAGCAGGCCGGCGCCCGCGTGCAGCCGCAGGAGCACCGCCAGGACGGCGGTGGCGTCCTCGTCGTGCACCCCCCGCTCGTACCCCTCGTCGTACGCCGCCGCGGCGGCCTCCCGGACGAAAGCGGCCAGGTCCTCCACGCCGCTCAGGGTCTCCGCGCCGTGCTCCTCCAGGAGGCGGGCAGCCAGGTGTTCCGCGCGGGCGACGTCCCGCGACTCGGAGGGCAAAACCTGGTCCCAGTACGGGCGGGTCGCGGCGAACGCCGGGTCGGTGACCGGGGCCCGGTAGTCCGTGCCGGTCAACGCGAACGCGAGCCCGTCGCCGTGCGGGACGAGGGTCAGGTCGAACGGCTGGGTGTTCACCGCGAACCGGTGGCGGCCCAGCCGGATGACCGAGCCGCCGTCCGTGTACAGCTCACCCCGGTCCCGCAGCGCCCGCCCCGCCTCCTGCCGGGCCGCCTTGAGCCGGCCGTCGAGCTCCTCGGCGCGTACCGGGTCACCGAGTTCGCGGAGCTCGTCGGCGGTGCGGCGGACCTTGGCGACCATGGGATCGGAGGCGAAGTAGGTGTGGACCGCGTCCAGGTCCTCCAGGGCGGTCAGCCGCCGGGCGACCGTCTCCAGGACCCGGACGGCGGAGTCCGCGAGCCGCTCCGCGCGCCGGGCGCGGGCGTCCTGGAGCGTCTGCTTGCGGGACGAGAAGGCCTCGTACACCTCGGTGCGGCGCTCGGCCAGCCGGCCCAGGAAGTCGTCGTACTCGGCGAACCGCGACTCCAGGTTCTCCAGCTGGAGCAGCACCCGCGCCAGCTGTTCGTCGCAGGCGCCGGGGGAGTCCGCGACGGCCAGGGCACCGGTGACGGCCTGCCCCAGCAGGGCGAACTCGGCGGCGAACTCGGCCCGGCCCTCGGCGGCGAGCAGCTCCGCACGGCGGGCGTCGAGCGTCGCCCTGGCCCGGTTGGCGCTGCCCAGGACCTCGGCGACGCGCTCCAGGACCGACGTACGGACGGTGGTGTCCGCGATGTCGAGCCCGGCGACGACATCGGTGACGGTCCCCAGACCCTCCGTGATCTCCGCGAGCCGCTCCCGGACCGCCGTGGCACCGGCGGTGGTGGTGAGCGCGCCGGCGTCCTCGGTGAGCCGGGCGAGGTCCTCCCGGTACCCGGTGAAGGCGTCCTCGCGGGCGAGGAAGGCGACGGCCCGCCGGGCGGTGGACGCGAGGTCACGCCCGGCCTGCGCGGACAGGGCGGCGACGCGGTCGGTGTCGGCGTACCGTATCTCGCCCAGCGTGGCCAGGTGGCCCCGTTCACGCCGGAGTTCGGTGAGCCGGCCGACCCACTCGGCGGCGGAGCGCGGGGCCTCACCGCGGATGCGGCGCACCAGGGCGGTGAGCCGGTCCTGTGCCGCGTCCAGGGCGTCGGCGGCCTGCCGGGTCAGCTCCCGCACGGTACCGAATTCGGCCAGCACCGCGTCGGCGGTGGCCCGGAGCTTCGCCAACGGCTCCGCGAGCGCGCCCAGTTCGGGGTCGGTGAGCCAGTGGTAGCGGTCGGCCACGCGGGCGCAGTCCGCGACGAGCCGGCCGTACACGGCGGTCGTCGGCGTCATCTCCCGCGCCCCCTGCGCCAGGGCGAGGCAGTCGGAGATGCCGCGTACCAGGTCGGCGTTGCCGGTCCGGGCCAGCGGTCCCGTTCCGGCGGGTCGGGAGGCTGCGTACGTGTCGGAGACGTACGGGGTCTGCCAGCGCTGCAGCGGGTGGACCCGGCCGGGCCCGTCGTCGCCCTTGAGCAGGACCAGGGTGCCGTCGTCGAGGAGTGCGTGCCCCCGGCCGAGCAGCGGCGTGGTGACCTCCTGGCGGATCAGGTTGTACGGGAGGAGCAGGGTGCGGCTGTCGTCCCTGGACCGGAAGACGTACAGGACGTCCTCGCCGTTGGGGGAGCGGACCGCGCCCTCGAAGACCGGTTCGGTGAGCTCCTCGGCGGTGTCGAAGGTCTTCACGGTCCCGGTGGTGAGGTAGTAGCCACCGGGGAAGACGATGCCCTGGTCCTCGGGGAGCCGGTGGCAGGACGGGCCGACGGCGTCGAGGCGCCGCACGTCCGCGAGCAGCGTGTTGTGGACCAGGTACCGCCAGTGCTCCTCCTTGTACGGGCGCACCCGCAGCAGGATCAGCGGCCCGGCCTCGGCGTACTCGACGTCGGCGTCGGCGAGGGACTGGAGCGGTTCGTCGACGGGCTCCTCGTAGATCCCGTCGGGGGACTCGGTGTCGTCGGTGGTCCTGACGGTGAGGGTGCCGCCCAGGGTGTCCACGTACAGGGTGTCCAGGACGGCGATGTGCGGGTGCCGTCCGGGGACGTACGCCTCGCGTCCGACCGGGATCCACTCGAAGTCGTGCGAGGGCGGGAGCACATGGTCCCGGTCACCCCTGGCGTCCAGGAACGCCCCGGGCGCACCGTCCGGGCCGAGCGCCCAGCGCAGTACGCGGATGTCCTCGGCGGTCTCGCCGGTACGGAACACGGCGAGCAGACGGCCGTTGACGCGGCGCAGCCGGATCAGCCGGGCGTCGCGGTAGTACCGGTGCACCCCCGCGAACTCCCGGGCGAAGGCCTCGTCGCCGAGGAAGCCGCCGTCCACCGGCTCCAGGCAGGGCTCCCGCAGGACGAGTACGTCGCCGACCCCCGCGTCACCGCGTGCTCCGGGCCCGCGCTCGAAGCCGAACAGCAGCTGCCCGCCGACGGCCACCAGGTCACGGGCGACGGAGGCGTGCTCAGTGCGCACCTGCTCGGTGGCGAGGAGCCGCAGCCCGGTGGCCCCGAACTCCGCGGTCCGCCGCGTGTTGAGCGCCTCGGCCCGCCGGACCAGCTCATCGGCCTGCGCACCGAGCCGCCGCCGGAGCACCTCGTAGGCGCCGGCGTCGGCGTCGGCGTGAGCCCCGGGACCGGTCCCGTGGCCGAGTCCGCTCCCCGTCTCGGCACCGGAGTCGGCCTCGGTCCCGGGTCCGGCCTCGGTCCCGGCGTCGGTGTGTGTGCTGTCGCGGTCCATGCGTACGGCTCCCTACGAGATCAACAACCAACAACGCGCGGGTGGGTTGGCGGCCACCGGCCCTCCCCGGACTCCGGGCCGAGCCCAGGCCTTCCCGCTTTCCGGCGGGCGGGGAGGGCGCCGGGTGCAGGGCACCCCCGTCCGTCCGCACGGCCGGGGCGGGGTGAGCGGCCCGCGGCCACGCGACGGCCGTGGTGGCAGGGCGAGCGGCCCGCCTGGGTCCAGGACGGAACCCCACCCCCAGGGGCCTGGGTCGAGGGGCGCGCCCCCGGACGGGATCCGGCGGCCCGGACCCGCATCCGGCCACCGGGACCGGGATCCGGCCGCGAGCTGCCCACCCGGCGCCAGGACGGAAACCCCGCCCCCAGGGGCGCAGCCCCCCGGTCCGGGGATCGGCCCCCCCGCCCCCAGGGGATCGGCCCCCCCCGCCCCCAGGGGATCGGCCCCCCGGTCCGGGGACCGGCCACCCGGACCGTCCGGCACCCGGGGGCGGACGGCCGTCCCCGCTATCCGACGACCGCCCCGTTCCGCACGGCCGCGCCCGAGCCGGAAGCCGTACCCGAGCCCGTACCGATGCCCGAGCCCGTACCCACGCCGGAGCCCGCACCCGGGCCCGAGGCCTCCGCCGGCGCCCCGGACGACGCCGCGCCCGCCCCGCCCGCACCGCCTGCGCCCGCCCCGCCCGTGCCCGCCCCGCCCGTCAGCGAGGACACCGTCATCCCGGCGAGCCCCAGCTTCTCTGCCGCCGCGAGCAGCTGCCCGACCTGCCCCGACGCCGTCCCGGAGGACGCCCGCATCAGCTGCGTGAGCAGCGCCGAGACCGTCAGGTTCCGTACATCCCCCGAGGTGACGGACCCCAGGACCCGGGTCAGGTCCTCCGTGAACGATCCGCTCCCGTCCAGCCACGGCCCGGCCAGCGCCCGCGCGGTCCGCGAGTTGTCCACGAATCCGTCCACGCTCCGCCCCAGCGAGACCGACGAGACGAGGCGGTCGAAGAAGACCGAGTCGCCGCCGACGATGTCGATGTCCGCGTGCTCCAGCCCCGTGGCCAGCACCGTCGCCTGCGCCTCGGCGACCTGCCGCTGGACGTCGAACTCCGCCAGCCGGATCTCCTTCTCCGCGGCCAGCCGCAGCCGGTACTCCTCGTGTCCGCGCGACGCGTCGTCCAGCGCCGCCATCGCCGCGGCCTTCTGCGTGAGGCCCTCGGCCTCCGCCTTCAGCTTCTCGCCGATCACCGCCGCGTCGGCGGTGGCCTGGGCCCGTGTACCTTCCGCGACCGCCAGCGCCTTCAGACGGGAGCCCTCCGCCTCCGCCTTGAGCCGGGCCTCCGTGGCCTGCGCCTCGGCGCGGCCGGCCTTCTCCGTGACGCCCGCCTCCGCCTCGCGGACCCGGACCTCCGCCAGCCCTGCCGCGGCGCTCTCCGCCTGGACGCCCTCCGCCAGCCGCAGCTTCGCCCGCGCGTCCAGGTCGGCGGTCTTCAGACGGGCGTCCGCGAGGGTCAGCTGCTCCGCCGCCCGGTGTGTCGCGGCGGCCTCCGCGGCCTCCGCGGCCTTGATGTCCTTGACCAGCTTCTCCTGCGCCTCGGCCTCGGCCGCGATGATGACGGACCTGCGGGTGCGCTCCGACTCCTCGACGGCCCGCAGGGTCAGGATCGACTCCTCCTGCTCGGCGACCGTACGGTCCACCGCGATCCGCTCCCGGATCACGTCGGCGACCTCGCGGCGCTCCGCCTCGACCTCCTTCGTCGCGGCGATCCGGTTGAGCTCGGTCTCGCGCTCGCGGCCGATGACCTCCAGCAGGCGGTCCTTCTCGATGCGCTCGTTCTCCACCGCGATGACCCGCTCGCGGTTCTTCTGGGCGACGGCGACCTCCCGGGCCTGGTTCTCCCGCTGGATGCCGAGCTGCTCCTCCGTACGGATGAACGCGCTCTGCGAGCCGAGCCGTTCCTCCTCCTGCACCCGGGCGGTGGCCGCCTCCTCCCGGGCCCGCAGGGTCTCGACCTCGCGGCGCTGCTTGATCTCGGCCTCGGCCTGCCGGCGCTCCAGTTCGAGGATGGTCTCGCGGGCGTCGACGTCCTGCCGGGTGATCTCCTTCTGTTCGGTGCGCTGGAACTCGTTGGTCCGCACGTGTTCGATCGCCGTCAGCTCCGTGATCTTCCGTATGCCCTGCGCGTCGAGGATGTTGGCGCCGTCGAGCTGCGCCATCGGCGTCTGCTCCAGGAAGTCGATGGCGGCGTCGTCGAGGTGATAGCCGTTCAGGTCGGTCCCGATGACCCGGATGATCCGGTCCCGGAACTCCTCTCGCTTGGTGTAGAGATCGACGAAGTCGAGCTGCTTGCCCACCGTCTTGAGGGCCTCGGAGAACTTCGCGGCGAAGAAGTCCTGGATCGCCACCTTGTCGCTCGCCCGCTCCGTACCGATGGCCTGGGCGACCTTGATGACGTCCTCGACGGTCTTGTTGACCCGGACGAAGAACGTGATGTGGATGTCTGCCCGGATGTTGTCCTGGCAGATCAGCCCCTCGCGCCCGGTGCGCCGGATCTCGATCGTCTTCACCGAGATGTCCATGGTCTCGGCCTTGTGCAGCACGGGCAGGACGACCGCACCGGTGAAGGTGACGTCGACCTTCTTCGTCTTGGAGATGATCAGCGCTTTGCCCTGCTCGACCTTGCGGAACAGGCGGGTGACGACGAGGACCAGGGCGAGGGTGATGAGCAGGACGACGGCGACGAGCACGCCGACGCCCAGGGAAATGGCATCCATGTCAGTCCTTGGCGGCTGGAGGGGACGGAAGTCCGGAAGGGGCGCGCCGCGTCAGGGCGCGCGGAACCACGGGCCCGGGTGGCCCGGAAGGCGGTACGGCGGTAGGGCGGGGGTCGGCGGCCCGGCCGGTCAGCGGGCCTCGCGTGGCAGGGGTCCCGGGGCGAGCGCCGCGTCGTATGCCGCGATCCAGAAGAACTCGCCCTCGGCGTCGTACGCGTACAGGAGCCCCGTACTGCCCGCCGCGAGCACGTCGCCCGGACCTGGTGGACCCGGTGGCTGCCGCACCTGCACGATCGCGGTCGATCCGTCGGCCGCCACGACCTCCGCCTGCCCGAAGTCGGAGCTGACGGAGCCGGTGCGGACCGTGCAGACCTGCCCCACGAAGTCCTGACGCGAGGGCGGGGGTTCCGCCGGGAAGCAGCGGCGGAAGCGGTGCACGACCATGCGGACGACCCCCAGGGCGATCAGCAGCGCACCCGTCAGTACGAGGACGTGGAGCGCGGCCCGAGCGGTACCGGTGACACCGCTGCGGAGCACGAGGACCGACCCCGTCAGGCTGGTGAACCAGGAGACGAGGACGACCAGCGACACGGACACGGCGACCGGGGCCCCGCCGAGACCGACCGAGTCGGCGTCGAGGTCGGTGTCGAAGGAGTCGGGGCCGGTGACGCCGGCCAGCACCAGCAGCCAGAAGCAGACGACGACGACCAGGGCGGCACCGAAGAGGACGGCCGGGAAGGCCAGTGCTGCGGAAAGGAATTCGGTCATCGGGTCCACCCCCTGCGGCCTCGGGCTTCTGCTTACGGCTCCCGGGGGCGGCGGTCGGGCGGAGGCGTCGGAGGGGCACCGGTGCCGCGGGACCGCGAACGGTCCCGCGGCAACCGGTTCTGCTCCCCCGTGTCCCCCGTCATCCCCCGTTGTTCCCCCGTGTGTTGCTGCCCTGATGGTGTCAGCCGGGGCGCTCCCACGCACTGCCGGGATACGGCAGACTTCATGAGGTCGTCCTGCCGGGTACCGGCAACGGTCCGTGGGCGTCGGCGGAACGACGGCGCAGCTGTCGGCAAGGAGGAGTGAGTGGTGGCGGAACCGGAGATCCCCGAAAGATTCCTGGGGGACCATGCCCGCGTACTGGCCGAGGTCGCCGAGACGGGCCGCAGGTTGACCCGTGACGAGCTGGAGACCCGGCGCGCCCTGGGCCGTGAGGCCGCCGAGGCCGGGCATCAGTTGCGCGCCCTGGTGAGCCTTCACCTGTCGGCGACCCGAACCGGCTGGCCGCGCGCCGCCCTCGGGACCGGCACCGTCGAGAACGTGCTGGCCGCCATGGAACAGGCGGTCGACGCCTTCGCCGAAGGCTTCGAGCGGGCGCAGCGGCTCACCGTGCGCCGTGAGGAGGCGGCGCGGCGGGAGTTCATCGACGACCTGCTCTACGGGCGCAGCGACCTGGGCCGGCTCGCCGAGCGCGCCACCCGCTTCGGGCTGCGGCTCTCGCGGGCCCACGCTGTCGCGGTGGCGGCGGGCCCCGAGGCGTACACCGAGAGCGACGCCGCACCCCGCAGCGTGGAGGCGGCCCTGCTCGCCCGCTTCGACGGGCGGAAGATCCTGCTGACGACGAAGGACGGGCGCCTCGTCTGCATCGCACCCGGCAGCCAGCCCGACGTCCTGCGGTACTTCGCGAAGCAGGCGCACGCGGCGACGGACGGCGGCCAGGTCGCGGTCGGCCGCCCCCACCGCGGTCCCGGCGGGGTCGTCCACTCGTACGACGAGGCACTCGACGCCCTCGATCTCGCACAGCGGATGGGGCTGGACGATCCGGTGCTGAACGCCGCCGACCTGCTGGTCTACCCGGTGCTGACCCGGGACCGGCAGGCGATGGCCGACCTGGTGCGCAGCGAACTCGGCCCGCTCAAGAACGCGCGGGGTGGCGCGGAGCCGTTGCTGCGGACGCTGTCCGTGTACTTCGACTCCGGCTACGTGGCCGCGGAGACGGCCCGCCGGCTGTCGCTGAGCGTGCGCGCGCTGACGTACCGGCTGGAGCGCATCCACCAGCTGACGGGCTCGGACCCGGCCGACCCGATGCACCGCTACACGCTGCAGACGGCGGTGATCGGCGCCCGGCTGCTGGACTGGCCGGCGAGCGAGCTCTAGCTAGGGCGTGTATCGAAAGTCCCGCCTGCCCGGCGGCGCCCGGCACGCACACTCGCCGCGTTGTCGGGATCGCCCCGATACATCCAGTATCGGGGCGACCCTCCGCCTTGCGATCGCACGCACCGGACACCGCCGAGCCTGCCCTTCGGGCAGACGGCGCTACTTTCGACACACGCCCTAGGCGTGTTCCGGAAGTCCCGTCTGTCCGGCGGCACCTGTCACGCTCACGCGCCGCGTTGCGGGTCGCCGCGATACGTCCGGGATGGGGGCGACGCTCCGCCCGGCGATCGCACGCACCGGTCGCCGACGGGCCTGCCTGCCGGGCGGACGGTGCTACCGAAACACGCCCCTGCGCGGGCGGGGCGGATGGGAACGAAGGGGTGGCCGGGAGCGCGAAGGGGGGTTGGCGCTCCCGGCCTGCCGGGCGCGGACCGGAGGTGGGCCGGTCCGCGGTCGTCCGGCGGTTCGTGGCGTACGACGTGCGGACGCGGGACGCCGTCGTACCGGTGGGGGTGGTGCCGTACCGGGGCCTGCTTCGAAAGTCCCGGCTCTCCGGCGATGCCTGGCACGCCTGCTCCGGTGGCGCCGGACAGGCACGCCCGCCGCGTGGTCGGGACTCCTCCGATACGTCCGGTGCCGGCGCGATGCTCCGGCTCGCGGTCGCCGGACGCCACCAGGCCTGTCTGCCGGGCGGACGACGCTACCCGCGCGACCAGCCTAGAGGTCGAACTCGTGCGGCGGCAGGTCGAGCGCGTAGCAGGCCTCGCGCACGACAGCCTGTTCCGACTTGTCGAAGTCGCCGTCGGCGCCGCCGATGACGATGCCGATCTGGATGACGGCACGCGCCTCTGCGGGCTTCTTCCTCGCCTTGGCGATCTCCTGGAGCACGCTGACCTTGCCGAAGGCGAAGTCTGCGGTCAACTTGTTCACATAGTCGTTGAACCGGCGCTGGAGGTCGTCCGCGGGAAAGTTCCGCAGGACGTCGTTGCTCGCGATCAGGGCGGCCACGCGCTGCCGCTCGGACGGGTCGATGGAACCGTCGGCAGCGGCGACCAGGGCGCACATGGCCATGCTCGCGTCCCGGAACGCCCCGCTCTTCAGGTCGTTCTTCTTCGCCTCCAGCTGCGTCTGCATCGTCGACGCGGATTCCTTGATCCGATCCCAAAGGGCCATGACGTCTCCATACGTTGCGTTGCCTTGTGGTGCGTGCGCCGCGTGCGTACCCGCAGCCGCGACGGGTGGTACCCGCGGCGCGGGAACCAGTCGAACTCTACAGTCGTGTAGAAGTTAGCAGGTATGCCGCCCGCCGGGCCGGGAAACCGGGCACTCAGTAGGATGCGGCGATGGACAGGCCCACAGGCGCGGACAGCCGCGACACGCCGCACAGCCCGCGGCTGCCCAGGCGGGGCCAGGGGCAGCTGGAGTCCCAGGTCCTCACGGTGCTGCGGTCGGCGGACGGCCCCGCGACGGCGGGCTGGGTGCAGGAACACCTCGACGGCGACCTCGCCTACACCACCGTCATCACGATCCTCTCCCGCCTCTACGCGAAGAACGCCGTGACCCGCACCCGCCAGGGCCGCTCCTACGTCTGGACCCCCGCGTCCGACGAGGCGGGCCTCGCCGCCCTGCGGATGCGCCGTGTCCTGGACGGTGAGCGCGACCGGGAGGCCGTCCTCGCCCGCTTCGTGTCGGCGCTCTCGCCCGGCGACGAGGCCCGGCTGCGCGCACTCCTCTCCCGCGCCACCGGGCCGGGCGACGCCGGTGAGCCCGGCCCGGAAGACTGAGGGCGCTGCACACCATGGGTGTCTTCGTCTACCTCCCGCTCGTGCTGCCGCTGACCGCCCTGCCGATGGCCCGCCTCGCCGAACAGCACCTGCATCCCAGGAGCGCCACGAGGCTGCTGGCCGCCGTCGGCACGACGCTGGCGCTGTGCAGCACCCTGTGCCTGGCCCTGCTGATGGTGGTCGGCACGGCCCAGCTCCCCGGCAACCCGCTGCCCGACGGCTGGTCCGACCCGGAGGTGCGCGCCGCCGTCCCCTACGAGGAGAAGGCGGGCCTGGTCGCCATCGGCGTCCTGGGAGCGGTGGTGGCCGCCTGCGGCGCCACTCTGGTCCGGCACGCCCGGACCCGGATCCGCGCAGTCCGCGCCCTGCCGCCGCCGTCCGCGGGGCACACGGCGATGCTGCGGGCGGAACTCCCGGGCAACCCCGCGCCTCCCCGGCACGCGGACGCGGTGGTGGCCGGGGTGGTGGACGCGGCGTCTGGCGTGGCGGTGGACGGGTTGGTGGACGGGGCACCGGACGTGGCGGTGGTCGCGTCCCCGGACCCGTACGCCTACGCCCTGCCCCGTACGCGCGGCCACGGTGGTCGGGTCGTCGTGTCCACCGGGATGCTGACGTGCCTGGACGGCTCCGAACGCCGCGCGCTCGTCGCCCATGAGCGCGCGCACCTGGCGGGCGGCCACCACCGCTACCTGCTGGCGGTCCAACTGGCCGCGCGGGCCAACCCCTTCCTGCTGCCGCTCCGTACGGCCGTGACGTACAGCACCGAACGCTGGGCGGACGAGGAGGCGGCGCACGCGGTCGGCAGCCGCCGGACCGTCGCCACGGCGGTCGGCAAGGCGGCCCTGTTCTCGAACCGCCCGGCGGGGCCCGACGCCGCCCGGGCCCCCCTGCCCGCCTTCGCCGCGGCCGGCCAGGTGCCGCGCAGGGTCGCCGCGCTGCTCAGCCCCGTGCCCTCCACCGGGCTGTGGCCGCCGCCCTCGGCGCACCTGGGAATCGCGGCGATGCTCGCGACCGTGGGGACCGCGGCCTCCGCTCTGTCGTCGCTCAACGCGACGGTGATGCTCGTACGCATCCTGCACGCGGCCACGCCGCTCTGAGTCCGAGCGGTCCGGCCCCCGGCCGGCCTGCCGCTCCACGGAACGGACACCAGCGCGACGAAGGGGATCGAGACACCCGTGGTGCCCCGGGTGACACCGGACGGCCGCCGCCTCATCGCCGACGTCACCGCAGGCCGCCGGAGGGAGATCACCGCGATCGTGGAACGCCTCGCACCCGCGCGGCGCACGGCCTTGGCCGACGCGCTGACGGCCCTCACCGGAGCGGCCGGCGAGGCACCGCACCCGAGATCCACTCCCTCGTGCGGACGTAGGCCCGGCCGGGGACCAGTCCGGCACGGTCGCGGAGCCGAACCGGAGGGGCCTGACGGAAGGGCCGGCGGGGTCCTGAAGGCTGTTCCGCAACCCCCGGCGGGCGTGCGGCGTCAGCTACGGCACCTGCCGCGTGGTCGGGACGTCCCCGCGTGTCCAGACAGACCCTCCGCCATGCGCTGCAGCGTGTCGGGCGCCCCCGGGCTGATCCATCGGGAACCGCGGGTCGATCCTCAGGTCCGCTTCCCGTCCCGCCCCGCGGGCTCGGGCGTGAGCCCGTCGTGCGTCGGCACCGAGTCGTCGTGCGTCGGCGTGAGCCCGTCGTGCGTCGGCGTCGGATCGCCGGTCGACACGGGCAGGGTCGGCTTCTCACCGGCCCCGTTGCCGTTGCCCTTGCCCTTGCCCGCGAGCACCGCCTGCACCCTGGACGCGACCGGCTCGGTCCACCGGGCCGTGAGCGGCCCGACGATGACGAGGATCAGCACGTATGCGGTGGCGATCGGCCCGATCCGCGGCTCCGTCGCCACGGCCAGACCGGCGATCACGATCGAGAACTCACCGCGCGCGACGAGCGTGCCGCCCGCGCGCCAGCGCCCACGCGGGCCGATCCCGGCCCGCCGCGAGGCGTACCAGCCGGTGCCGATCTTGGTGAAGGCGGTGACGATCGCCAGCAGCGCGGCGGGGAGGAGCACCGGGGGTATCTCCGCCGGGTCGGTGGACAGTCCGAAGAACACGAAGAAGACGGCGGCGAACAGATCCCGCAACGGCGTCAGCAGCTTGCGGGCGCCCTCAGCGACCTCACCGGACAGGGCGATGCCCACCAGGAACGCACCGACCGCGGCGGACACCTGCAACTGCTGTGCCACACCCGCCACCAGGACGGTGAGGCCGAGGACCACGAGCAGCAGCATCTCCGGGTTGTCGGACGACACCGCCCGGCTGATGAGGCGCCCGTGCCGCAGCGCCAGGTACAGCACGAAGCCGACGGTCCCGAGCGCGATCAGCAGGGTGATACTGCCACCGGCCAGCCCGGCGCCGGCCAGCATCGCGGTGAGCAGCGGCAGGTAGACGGCCATCGCGAGGTCCTCGATGACGAGGACACCGAGGATGACGGGCGTTTCGCGGTTACCGAGCCGCCCCATGTCCGTCATCACCTTCGCGATCACGCCGGACGACGAGATCCAGGTGACCCCGGCCAGCGCGACCGCCCCCACGGGCCCCCACCCGAGCATCAGTCCGGCGGCGGCGCCTGGGGTGGCGTTCAGCGCGAAGTCCACGGCCCCGGACGGGTACTGCGTCTTGAGGCTGGTGACGAGTTCGGAGGCGCTGTATTCGAGTCCGAGCAGGAGCAGGAGGAGGATGACGCCGATCTCCGCCCCGATGGCGGTGAACTCCTCACTTGAGCCGAGCGGAAGGAGTCCGCCCTCCCCGAAGGCGAGTCCCGCCAGCAGGTAGAGGGGGATCGGTGAGAGACCTATCCGCCCGGCGAAGCGTCCGATGATGCCGAGCCCCAGGATGAGGGAGCCCAGCTCCACCAGCAGTGTGGTCGTGTCGTGCACGGTCAGCCCTCCGCGATGATCTCGGAGAGCGTGTCGACGCCCTCACGCGTTCCTACGGCGACGAGCGTGTCCCCGATGGCCAGCCGGAAGTCCGGCCCGGGCGACGGATGCGCGCTGTGGGTACGCAGAACGGCCACGATGGACGCCCCGGTGCGGGTCCGCGCCCGGGTGTCCCCGAGCATCCGCCCGCCGTAGGGGGACCGGGCCCCGAGCGGAATGTGCTCGGTGACGAGGTCGATCCCCTCGGTCCGCACGGCATCGATCGGCGCGGCGTCGATGAGATGCGCGAGTCCGGTGGCCTCCGCCGGGGTCAGGGGTACGGAGAGGCGGCACGAATCAGGATCGTCCTTCTCGTAGAACCCCAGGAACCGGCGTCCGTCGTGGTGCACGACCACGGAGATGTGCTGTCCCGACTCGGTGGTGTAGTCGTACTGGACGCCGACTCCCGGCAGCGATGTGCGGTGGGTCCCCATGGTTTCCTCCCCAGGAGCGCGGCGATACGCGACGCGTTTTGGTGATTTCTTTAGCTCCCCATTACCCTAACCGGCCCCCTCTCGCCCCGGGTGCTTCGCGCTGTCGGCGGTAGGAAACGGACAACCGGATCATTTGTGACCTGGGGCTTTGCGGGTAGACCCTGTCCGTGATCACACACCGACGAGGCGCCCGCGACGCAGCGGGGCCCGGCGGGAGGTGTGGATGTCCCGCCGGGCCCGGTTGGAGCGGAGGGGTGGCTCAGTCCGTGACCTCGATCGTGCCGGCCGCGGCTCCCGACCCGTTCGCGGCACCCGACCCGGCCGCGGGTACGGCTGCTGGTCCCGGCGTGGGGGTACCGGCCGCCTTGCCCCGGAGGTTCTGGAGCAGGGCGGCGAGGTCGACGCCCGTGGTGGAGCTGAGGAGCTCCATGCCCTGGGCGACGTTGTCCGTGACCGTACGGGAGAGCTGGCTGGCGCCGTCCGTGGAGATGACCGTCATCTTGTCGATGGCGCTCAGCGGCTCGGACGCCTTGGCGACGACGTGCGGGAGCACCTCGACCAGCATCTGGAGGACGGCGGCGTCCCCGTACCGGGCGAAGGCATCGGCCTTCTTCTGCATGGCCTCGGCCTCGGCGGCGCCCTTCGCCGCGATGGCGGCGGCCTCGGCCTCACCTTCTGTACGCACGGCGTCGGCGAGGGCCGAGCGGTGCAGCTTCTCGCCCTGGCCGGTGAGGCGGGAGCGCTCGGCGTCCGCCTCGGCCTCCTTGACCTGGGCGATACGGCGGGCCTCGGCCTCCTGCTCCGCCTGGTAGCGGGCGGCGTCGGCGGGCTTGCGGACCTTGGTGTCGAGCTCGCGGTCCGTCAGGGCGGCCTGGCGCTGGGCGACCTTCTCCTGCTCCGCGAGGACCTCCTGCTGGCGGGCGGCCTCGGCGAGGGGGCCGGCGGCGTTCGCCTTGGCGGCCGCAGCTTCCGTCTCGGCCTTGATCTCGGCCTGCTTGAGGTAGAACGTCCGCTCGGCGATGGCTATCTCCTCGGCCGCCTTCAGCCGGGCCTGCTCCGAGGCGCGCCGGGCGATGGCCTCGGCGATGTCGGCCTCCTGTTTGGCGCGGGCGGCCTCGGGCCGCCCGAGGTCCTCGAGGTAGGAGCCCTCGGTGGTGATGTCCTGGATCTGGAAGGCGTCCAGGATCAGGCCCTGGCCGGACAGGCTGGCCTCGGCCTCCTCGGCGACCTGCCCGGCGAACGCGGCACGGTCACGGATGATGTCCTCGACCGACATGCGGCCGACGATCGCGCGCAGGGCACCCGACAGCACCTCCTGGGTGAAGCCGACGATGCCGTTCTGCTGCTGGAGGAAGCGCTGGGCGGCGGCGCGGATGGCGTCCTCGCTGCCACCGACCTTGACGATGGCGACGCCTTCGAGGTTGGACTTCACCCCGCGCAGGGTGACGGCCCCGCGGACGGCGACGGGGATGTGCCGGCTGGAGAGGTCCAGGGTGAACTTCTGCTGGACGAACGGCACGACGAAGACGCCGCCGCCGACGACGACCTTCTGGCCGCTGTTGTCGATGCTGGTGCGCCCGGTCACCGGGTCGGTGGACTTCTTGCCCCGTCGGCCCGTGATGATGAAGGCCTGGCTGGGGCCCGCGACCTTGTACCGGGTGATCACGGCGAGGGCCAGGAGAACGACGAGAACGACGACGCCGACGATGGCGGTCACTACTGGACTCATGAGGTGTGTCCCCCCTGCCTCCCAAAGGGGCGGCAGTTGTTCGAACTGTGCGGACTGCGGACAGGCGTGCGGATCGGCGGTGGGCGGTCAGCGCTCGACGGGGCGGACCGTGACCGAGGTGGTCGACAGGGTGGCCTCCACCCAGACTTCCGCGCCCCGCTCGACCGGCACCGCGCTCTTCGCGGAGAACTTCACGGTCTGGCCCGCGAGTCGCAGCAGAACCTCGCCGTAGCCGTCGGCCGGGATGGGCGTGACGACGGACCCGGAGGTGCCGACGAGGTCCTCCCCGCGCGGAGTCGCCGTGGTCTGATCCCGCATCAGGGCCTGACTGAACTTCCAGGTCAGCCACGCCGCGACGACTCCGGCGGCGGCACCGGCCGCGACGGCCGCAGGCGTGCCCACGCCGGTCGTACCGAGGACGATCGCGCCACCGAAACCGAGCATGGAGAGGAAACCGGCGATGACAGGAAGGGAGAGCAGGCCGTCGAAGAAGCCGTTCAGCACGCCGCCCAGCGCGTCGCCGAAGAGTCCTTCGAGGAGTCCGTCGAAGATCAGGGAGAAGGTGAGAAGAGCGATGCCGGCCATGCCGAGACCCAGCAGAACGGTCACGTGATCACTCCCCCTGGTGCTTCGATCTCCCCCGAGATATTTCCGCCGAACTGGTTGAATGGTCCCATAGGCGACCCGCGAGTGGTACTGCCGGAACCCGGCAGTCTTCAGGCGGTCTTGATGCCGGAAAGCTTCTCGGCGAGCGTGTCGGACGACTGGAACGTCGCTCCCAGCAGGGCGACGTGCTTCCACCGCAGCACACCGTCCGGCCCGATCACGAAGACGGAGCGCCGTACGCCGATGCCGGGCGCCGCGACACCGTACGCCCGGGCGGTCTCCCGCCCCGTGTCGGCCAGGAGCGGCATGCGCAGACCGTGGGCGCGGGCGAACGACTCGTGGCTGTCCACACCCTGGGGGCTGATTCCCCAGACCTCGGCGTCGAGCCCTTCGAACACGTCGAGCCCCGAGGAGTAGGAACAGAGCTGCTTGGTGCAGACGGCCGTGTTGTCACCGGGGTAGAAGGCGAGGACGACGTTGCGTCCGCGCGCGGCGGAGAGCGCGTAGTCGCGCCGCTCGAAGGCGTCGCCGTCCAGGACGCCGCCGGGGAGGACGAAATCGGGTGCCAGGTGGCCGGGCCGGGGTCCTGATGCCATATCGGGCTGCTCCTCAATCCGTACGCGCGAGGGCGCGTGACTCGTACAGTGAACGGCACTTTCCGCGTATCGACACATCCGACCCATCCGTACGCCGTTCGGCACCGAACCAGGGGGAGAGGGCCGGAGTCCCGGTCCGGACCCGCAGAGGAGGCATGTGTGACCGGACGACCGCTTTCGGCAGCGGTGCTGATCCTCCACGGTGGCTACGAGACGGGCATCGCCCCGCCCGCGCCCGGCGTCCTGAACCTGCCGGGCCTGCGGATGGTGCCGATCACCCGTGCGGTGGCCCGAGCCGTCCGGGGTTCCGGCGTACGCATACGGGTGCGGGCAGTTCGCTACACGCACCGGGGATGGAACGGGACCCGCCGGGACCCACTGCACGACACCGTCCGTGCGCTGGACGCCCTGCGGCAGGAGGCGGGCGACATCCCGGTGGTCCTCCTCGGCCACTCGATGGGGGCCCGCGCCGCCCTCCAGGCAGCCGGCCATCCGCTGGTCCGCTCGGTGGTGGGCCTGGCCCCGTGGTGCCCGCCCGGAGACCCGGTCACGCAGCTCGTGGGACGTGACGTCGTGCTGCTGCACAGTACGCGGGACCGGGTGACGAGCCCCGACGCCTCCCAGGCACTCACGGCCCGGGCCCGGCACGCCGGTGCCCGTACCTGCCTGGTCACGGTCCCGGGCAGCGACCACGCGATGCTCCGCCGGGCCCCGGCCTGGCACCACCTGACCACCACACTCGTCCGCGGCCTGCTGGGCCTCAGCGCCCTCCCGGACGCCGTCGACGCGGCGCTGCGGCTGCCGGTCGACGCCTTGCCGGCCGACGGCACGATGACCTTGGACAGCCTGCCCACCGGACCGGGCGGCAACGCGCCGCGCGGGGCTGCCCCGCGCTGAGCTCCGGGCGGGGACACGACGGGACGGCGGACGGCGCGACGGCGCCTGGCCGGACCGCGGGGGTCTCGGGAGCGGCGCGGAGATGCGGCGCGCGGGGCGGCGGCCGACCATGGGACGAAGGGCGGCCGGGCCGCCCACGGACTCGATCGCCTCCGCCGGCCGAGCCCACCCGTCCCGGGAGGTTCCCTTGCAGGGTGTGGAGGACACCGAGGCTGACCCGCCGCCGCTCGACCCCGCCCCGCTCGACGTCCTCCTCGGAGGCACCACGGCAGGCGTGGGGGTGCTCGACACGGAGCTGCGTTTCCTCTACGTCAACCCTGCACTCGAGCGGCTCGACGGACTTCCCGCCCGTGAGCACCTGGGCAGGCCCATCGGCGAGGTACTCCCGGAGGTCGACGCCCGTGAGGACGTACTCCGGGCCGTGCTGAGGGACGGCCGCCCGCGCGAGGCCGTGTCCAGCGGACAGACCTGGGCGCCCTCGGCGCTCGAACGCCGGTACTGGCACGGGGCGTACCACCGCTTGGAGCAGAACGGGCGGATCCGGGGCGTCGTCGCACTCGTGCTCGAGATCAGCAAGGCCCAGCACCAGCAGGAGCAGCTGGAGCGCGCCAGGCGTCACCTGGCGTTGCTGGACACCGCGGCCGTCAGCATCGGAACGACCCTCGACATGGACACCACCTGCCGGGAGCTCGCCGAATTCGTCGTGCCGGCGCTCGCCGACCTCGCCGCCGTCGAGGTGTGCCCGTCGGAGATCGGGCACACGGTGCGCAACGCGCCGCCCGGTGTCCTCCGGCTGAGACGGTCCGCCCTCGTGGCGGTCCCGGGACTCCAGTCGGCAGCCGATCAGTTCGGGCGCGCCGGGGAGTACATCGACTACGAGGAGGACGCGCCGGTACCACGTTGCCTGGAGGCGAACCAGCCGCGGATCGAGGATCTCGGCAGCGAGGACCAGCTCACCCGTTCCGAGCTCACCAGGAAGCGGGTCGAAGCGGCCCGTGCCGTCGGTATGCACTCGGCGGTCATCGTGCCGCTCACCGTGCGCGGTCGTCCGCTGGGCTGTCTGAGCCTCGCCCGGGCCGAGGGTTCGCCGCCCTTCACCGACGAGGACGTGCTCGTCGCGCGGGAACTGGCGGGGCGGGCGGCCGTCGACCTCGACCACGCCCGCCGCTACGCCCACGAGCACACCATCGCCCGCGAGCTCCAGAACTCCCTGCTGGCCGAGCCGAGAGGGCCCCAGCCGCACGTCGAGGTGGTGACCCGCTACCTGCCGGCCGACCAGGGCGCGCTGGTGGGCGGCGACTGGTTCGACGTCATCCCGCTCCGGGGCGGGCGCCATCTGAAGGCGATGGGCGATGTCATGGGCCACGGCGTGGAGGCGGCCGTCGCCATGAGCCACTACCGCTCGCTGCTGCGTCTGCTGGCCGAGGACGACCAGCCGCCGCACCTGGTCCTGGAGCGGCTCGACAAGGCGGTGGAGCGCTCCGGGGTGGACCGGGCGGCGACCTGCCTGCTCGCGGTCGTCGACCGCTCCGAGGGGCTCTGCCATCTCTCCAGCGCCGGCCATCTGCCGCCCGTGTTCATCGACCCCGGCGCGTCCGCCGCGCGGATCGCCGAGCTGTCGGCCGGCCCACCGCTCGGAATGGGCTTCGGCACGTACGCGACGACGACGGTGCCGTGCGGTCCGGGCACGGTGCTCCTGATGTACACCGACGGGCTGGTGGAGCGCCGGAACGAGGACATCGACGTGTCCGTCGGACGGCTCGCGAGCGTCACACTCCCGCCGAGCGGGCAGCTGGACGACCTGCTGGAGGAGGTCATCGGCAGGTTCGGCCAGCACGCGGAGGACGACATCGCCGTCCTGGCCTCACGGATCAGGGACGGGAAGAAGACCTGAACGGGTCCCGCCGCGTCAGTCAGTACCCGGGCCACGACCGCCGGAACCCGGGTATCAGCGTCGATGTCAGTGCCTGCTGAGACCATCACAGGCATGGAACCCCTCCTCCTCGCCGACATCGAAGCCGCCGTCCGCAGCAGTTGGGACGCGGACACCACCACGCCCGAGCACCGGCCGCGGTGGAATCCCGGCAATCCCGCCCGGGACCAGTGCGGAGTCACCGCCCTCGTGATCAACGACCTGCTGGGCGGCGAACTGATCCGCGGCGAGGTGCACGTCGACGGGGAGCGCGTCGACTACCACTGGTGGAACCGGCTGGGCATGGGCATCGAGATCGACCTGACGCGCGAGCAGTTCGCCCCGCACGAAATCATCTGCGCGGGTGTGGTGATCGAACGGCCTGCGCAGATCGTACGGCTCCGCGAGGAGTACGAACTGCTGCGAGACCGGGTGCTGGAGCGGCTGCGCGGCCGGATACGGACCGGAGCGGCGGGCCGGGCGGCCTGACTGCCCGGGACTGTCCGGACCGTCTCGAACCGCCCGGGAGGGCGCTCCGGATCAGCCGAGTTCGAGGCTGGTGATGCCGAAGATGCCCGCCCGGTCCATGTCGGGTACGGCGTCCGTGTACATCCGTGCCGTGTCGAACGACGGCGTCAGGCCGAGTTGCTCCGCGAGGCGGACGGCCTGCGGGTTGATGTCGGGGACGTCGATCGCGACGGCTCGCTCCGGAGCCGTGGCGGCGAGCGTGCTGACCAGTGCGGCGGCCACGCCGGGTGAGTCGGCGTGCACCGGCCCGATGCGCGAGGCTTCCCTGCACTCGCGCAGCACGGCGAGGCCCACGGGCTTTCCGTCACGCACGGCGGCGAGAGCGGTGCGCCGGGGCGTGGTGATCCAGGCGGCGAGGAAGCTGTCGCGTGCTGCGGGGAAGAAGCGCCGGTCGTACGCGGTGAGGAGGGCGAAGGGCAGGGTCCTGGCATCGGTCAGGGTGACGCCCGAAGGCGGCGCGATGTCCTGGGGGACGGCGCCCTCGTAGCGGGCGTTGCTCCAGGCGACCCGGAAGCCGGACCTGCGGTAGTTGTCCTGCTGGGCGGGCACGCCGTCGAGGCCGACGGTGCGCCCCTGCAGCCGCGCCATGCCCGCCTGCCAGGTCCGGAGGCCGTACCCCCTGCCTCGCTGCGCCGGCCGGGTCAGGTAGAAGCCCAGGAATCCGAAGTCGGCGCCGTACCGCACCACGGAGACGGAGCTGACGGGCTCGCCGTCGAGACGTCCGACGAGGAAGCCGCACGGATCGGCGGCGAAGAACGCCTGCCCGTCGGTGAGGCCCGGATTCCATCCCTCGGCGTGGGCCCACTCCCCCAGCAGCGTGATGTCGTGGGCACTCGCGGTGGTGATCTCGAAGTTCGGCACGGGACGTCCGTACCCGGTACCGGACCGTTTCAATGACCGTGCCGGGCGGAGCGTCCGCGCAGCCTGCGCAGCACGATCAGGGCGGAGATCACCAGGGGCAGGAGCCCGGCCACGGTGTTCGCGGTGCTCAGCCCGTCCTTCGTGCCCCGGCCCCGGCGCATGTGCCGCAGGGTACGGACGACAGCGACCGCGCTGCCGGCCGGACTGAAGATCAGGCCGAATGCGGAGCTCTTCGGTGTCCTGGACATCGGATGACCTCCTGCTAAGGGCTGACCCGCCAGCCCTCGAGGGTCAGGGCGCGGCGTCGGACGCGGTCCGTCTCACGGCGGAGGGACATCCGCATACCGGATGTATGTGGCGGCAACGCGGTGAGTCGCCGAGCTGTCGTCGCGCGTCCGCCGGGGATTCGCGGGACAAGTCATGGATACGTGCGCGGCCCCTCCGTCCACGTAACCGGCTGCGGGGCGGGACCGCAATCGGGGCCGTGCGGGTGAGCGGTGGCCCCCTCCGGTGGAACCGCCGGCCGGGACGAGGCGGAAGGCCGCCGACCGGGGCGCCGCCCGCGACGCGCCGGTGACCGTCCGGTGGCTGCCGCTCCGTGCTCCGCGTGCCGTCCCGGTCCGTGTGCCGTCCCGGTCCCGGCGCCGTCCCGGTCCGGGCGCCGGTTCCCGGGGCAGGGGCCGGGCATGTAAGTAGCCCTTCACGACGGGGGATGCGTGAAGGGCTACCTGTGCAGTATGACCGCTCACGGGTCCCCCGACAACTGACCGGCCGGTCAGCCGTGGGGTGCGGACCGGCAGGTCGGGGGCGGCGCGGCGCCCCCGGTCGACAAAGCGCGCGCCGCAGGAAGGGTGTCCGATGCGCCGGGAACCTGGTATAGCAGCGATAGACATGACCTACCCGTACGCCTAGGCTTTCTTGTGCAGCCAGGCCATACCGGTGGCCGGTGCGCAGCAGAAGAGGTGCAAATGCCCCCGGAGATCTCCTCGCACGCCACGGATCGTCTCGATGACGACGACTACCCCGCTTTCACCATGGGGCGAGCCGCGGAGATGATCGGCGCGACGCCGGGTTTTCTCAGGGCGATCGGTGAGGCCCGCCTGATCACGCCCTTGCGTTCCGAGGGCGGCCACCGCCGCTACTCGCGCTACCAGCTCCGCATCGCCGCCCGTGCCCGCGAGCTGGTCGACAGCGGCACGCCCATCGACGCGGCCTGCCGCATCGTCATCCTGGAGGACCAGCTCGAGGAGGCCCTGCGGCTCAACGACGAACTCCGGCTCGACGAGGAACCCCGGCGGCCGAAGGCGGGCCGGAGCGGTACCGATTCCTGACCGGCGGACGGGTGCATATCTGATTCCGTCGGCACAGAATTGCGCGCAATGAGCGATGAGAGTTTATGCCGTAAGCGGTGGAGTGCCGCCGGAGTGATATGGCGTACAGCCCGCCTCGGCCCGAATCGTGCTACGGTTGGGACCAGTTGCAGTTGTGGTTCCCAAAACTTCAAGTGCTCTCGCCGGTTTCACTCCGGTGAGCGCACTTTTGTATTTCCGGTCTCTTCCGGACGGGGCAATCATTTGCGGCGACGTAGGGCCCGCACAGTGTGGGCCCACGGGCAACGCCCCGAAGGAGATATGACATGGCTACTGGCACCGTGAAGTGGTTCAACTCGGAAAAGGGTTTCGGCTTCATCGAGCAGGAGGGTGGCGGCGCTGACGTCTTCGCCCACTACTCGAACATCGCCGCCCAGGGCTTCCGTGAGCTGCAGGAAGGCCAGAAGGTGAACTTCGACGTCACGCAGGGCCAGAAGGGCCCGCAGGCCGAGAACATCACCCCCGCCTGATCACCATCAGGCGTACTGCGTAGCTGGGGCCCGCACCTTGGGGTGCGGGCCCCAGCTCGTTGTGTTTCCCCGACCACGGCCAGCGCTGGACCGGTAGGCAATACCGGGCGGGCGCCGGCCGGGTCGGAGCAGTGAACTGCAGTCATGCTGAAGCATCGCAACGGGCCGGTTCATCCGGCGGGCGGGCTTCGCTTTTCGTTATTTCACCGGCTCGTTCTTGCGATTCTTGGCGCCTCACATGGCTGCAGCCGCCCGGAAAGAATCCCTCGACACGTGCCATTCGAGGGAAGGTTCTCCATTGAACCGCGATCGCACAGCTCGCACGAACGACCGATTTTCCCGGACCCGCTCCGGCGGTGTCTCCGGTAGCCGTACCGCCAACGGATTCCGTTCCCAGGGATCCGCCCGCCAGGCCGCCCCCGGCTTCCAGGGCCGCTCCGGCGGACCGAAGCGCTCCGGTGGTTACGGGCGCCGCCCGGCCGCCGTCACAGGTGAATTCGCCCTGCCGGTGACCATCACCCCGGCCCTTCCCGCCGTGGAGACTTTCGGCGACCTGGACATGCCCGCCCCGCTGCTGGCGGCCCTGGGTGCGGAAGGCATGACGGTGCCGTTCCCCATCCAGGCGGCCACCCTGCCCAACTCGCTCGCCGGCCGTGACGTCCTGGGCCGCGGCCGGACCGGATCGGGCAAGACGCTCGCCTTCGGACTGGCACTGCTGGCCCGCACCGCGGGCAACCGCGCCGACGCCCGCCGTCCGCTGGCCCTGGTCCTCGTCCCCACCCGGGAGCTCGCCCAGCAGGTCACCGACGCGCTGACCCCCTACGCCCGGTCCCTCAAGCTGCGGCTGGCCACGGTCGTCGGCGGGATGTCGATCGGCCGACAGGCCAGCGCGCTGCGCGGGGGCGCGGAGGTCGTGGTCGCCACCCCGGGCCGGCTGAAGGACCTCATCGAGCGCGGCGACTGCCGGCTCGACCGCGTCGCCATCACCGTCCTGGACGAGGCCGACCAGATGGCCGACATGGGCTTCATGCCCCAGGTCACCGAGCTGCTCGACCAGGTCGGCCCCGGCGGACAGCGGATGCTGTTCTCGGCCACCCTGGACCGCAACGTCGACCTCCTCGTCCGCCGGTACCTGCACGACCCGGTCGTCCACTCGGTCGACCCGGCCGCCGGTGCGGTGACGACGATGGAGCACCACGTGCTCTACGTCCAGGGCGCCGACAAGTACGCCACGACCACGGAGATCGCGGCCCGGGAAGGCCGGGTGATCATGTTCCTGGACACCAAGCACGCCGTGGACAAGCTCACCGACCACCTGCTGAACAGCGGGGTCCGGGCCGCGGCGCTGCACGGCGGCAAGTCCCAGCCGCAGCGCACCCGCACCCTGGACCGGTTCAAGACGGGCCATGTCACGGTGCTGGTCGCCACGAACGTCGCCGCCCGCGGCATCCACGTCGACAACCTCGACCTCGTCGTCAACGTCGACCCGCCCAGCGACCACAAGGACTACCTGCACCGCGGCGGCCGTACCGCCCGCGCCGGCGAGTCCGGCAGCGTCGTCACGCTGGTGCTGCCCAACCAGCGCCGCGAGATGACCCGTCTGATGGCCGACGCCGGGATCACGCCGCAGATCGCCCAGGTCCGCTCCGGCGAGGCCGAGCTCAGCCGCATCACGGGGGCTCAGGCGCCCTCCGGTGTCCCCGTCGTCATCTCGGCCCCGCCGACGGAGCGCGCGAAGAGCGGTTCCGGGCCCCGGGGCCGGCGTGGCGCCCGGCCCGGCCAGGGCCGCCGCTCCAACGCCGGTACGCCGACACCGCAGGCGCGGGCCGCCGCGACGCAGCGCCGGTCCAACCGGGCCGCGTAGTCACCGGGCCGCCGGTCCGGCGGGCCCTGTCCGGTTTTCTCTACGACCCTGTTGAGGCACCATGCGCTGTGTCATCGCCCGCTTCCCCTTCGATCTGTTCAAGAACGAGGTGGAGGATTCGATGAAGGGCATCAAGCCCGAACCCGTCACCGGTGACGCCGTGGTCATCAGCCGCCGCGTCTATCCCGTCAAACAGGTGGGTGAAGTGATCACCCGGCAGGACCGCCGCGACTTCAGCGCGGCCGAGGTGACCCGGGCGCTGACGCGACTCGGCTTCACCTGCCGGCCCGCGGAGCTTCCCGCCCCGGTGGTGCCGCCGACCCCGCTGGAGACCGCGTCGGCTCTGCTCGGCACCCCCGGGCCCGCCTGAGCGGAACGATCTCGACCCGCACCCCCGTGCCCCGTCAGGGCCGGGGGTGCGGTGTGTCGCGGAGCGGCCCGGGGTGTACGGCTTCGCGTACGGCCGTGCTCACGGTGTGTGCTCAGGGGCGCAGGACGACCTTGCCGACCGTCCGGCGTGCCAGCAGGTCCGCATGGGCGCGCCGGGCCTCGGCGAGCGGATAGTCCGCGCCGGTCACGGGCTTCAGCCGGCCTGCCGCGACCAAGGCGAGGAGTTCCTTGAGCGGCCCGTCGACGGCGCCGGGCACGGCCAGCGTGGGGCGTAGCCAGAACCCGACGACGGAGGCGTTGAGGCGGCCGAGCCGGGCGGGGTCGACGGGGGTGAAGCCGGTGCGGGCGGCGCTGCCGTATGTCACGAGGCGGCCGAAGGAGGCAAGCGATCCGAGCGCCTGGTCGAAGAGTGCGCCGCCGACGGCGTCCAGGATGACGTCGGCCTTCTCCTGGAGGGGGTAGGCGACCACCGCGTCCGCACCGAGGTCCAGCACCAGCCGCTCCTTGGCCGGGGTGGAGACCTGTGCGAGGACCCTGCCCGCCCCGAACTCCCGGGCCAGCTGGACCGTCAGGCTGCCCACGCCACCGGCTGCCGAGTGCACGACGACGGTCTCGCCGTCACGCAGGCGTGCCGAGGTGCGCAGCAGGTGCCACGCCGTCAGCCCTTGCACCATGAGGGCCAGCGCCTCGGCCGCGTCCAGGGTCTCGGGTATCTCCTGGAGCGAGGACTCCTTGGCGAGCACCTGCTCCGCGTATCCGTGGGAGACCCGGGCCAGGACCCGTCTGCCGTCGGGGGTACGGCCCACGACCTCGCTCCCCGGGACGTACGGGAGAGCGTCGGCATCCAGGTAGGAACCGTCCACCTGGTGGGTGTCCGCGAAGTTCACCCCCGCCGCCTCGACGGTGAGGAGAATGTCACCCGGGCCGGGGACGGGAGTGGGCAGCTCAACGGGATTCAGGACTTCGGGACCACCGAAGTGGTCGAACTGGATGGCGAGCATGCCGCACGCTACCGCGTGGGCTCGGGCGTCGGGACCGGCGTCCGGTGGAGCGCCCGGCCGAACGGCCGACCAAAGCATCCCAAAACGGCACAAGCGGTCGGTTATTGCGCCGGCTGCGGGAAGGCGCCCACGAACACGGGATGCGGACTGATCCCGTTCGAGGCGCCCCCGAGTCCGGGCGCCGCGTGCGAGCCGGGCGTCGGACGGCTGCCGATGACGTTGTCCACAGGGGTTGTCCACAGGCGTGGTCGCGACCGGACATGCCTGCGAGACTGCGCGCATGAGCGATCTCCTGAACGGCAAAGTCGTCCTCGTCACCGGGGCGAGCAGCGGTATCGGCGCGGCTGCGGCGCGCGTGTTCTCCCAGGAAGGAGCGACGGTCGTGCTGGCCGCGCGCAGGGAGAACCGGCTGGCCGCGCTGGCAGGCGAGTTGAGGGACAAGGGGGCGAAAGCGTCGCACGTCACCTGTGACGTCAGGGTGGCCGAAGACGCCGCCAGGGCGGTGGAGTTCGCGGTGGACACCTACGGGCGTCTCGACTGCGCCTTCAACAACGCGGGGCTCGGCGGAGACCGTACCCCCTTGCACCTCATGGGAGACGACGTCTACGACGCCGTCATGGACACCAACGTGCGCGGGGTGTGGAACTGCCTCCGGCACGAGATAGCGGCCATGCTGGCGGGCGGCGCGGGCGGTTCCATCGTGAACACCACCAGTGTGGGCGGGTTGGTGGCGATACCCGCCGCCGCCCCCTATGTAGCGGCCAAGCACGCGGTGGTCGGCCTGACCAGGGCCGCGGCGGACGAATACGCCCGGCAGGGCATCAGGGTCAACGCCGTGGCCCCGGGCACCACGCGCAGTGAGATCACGGCCGACTGGTTCGGCCGCAACCCGGGTCTGGAGGAGATGGTCAACAGCATGACGCCGCAGGGGCGCACGGCCGAGCCGGAGGAGATAGCGGCGGCGGCGGCCTGGCTGCTCAGTGATCGCTGCCCGTTCCTCACGGGTACGGTCCTGCCGGTGGACGGCGGCTTCGTCAACCAGTGAGCCGGCGCGCCGTGCGGCCGGCCGTCAGCCGTACGGGCCGCTCAGCCGGCCCCGGAAGACCGTGCTGCCGTCCTGCACTCCGGTGACCAGTACCGCCGTCTCACCGGGGGTGGCGGTGGGCACGGCCTCCGCCTCGATCCAGCAGGGGCGGTCGAACTCGGTGTACCGCTCGAAGGCCGTGGCGACCGTGGTCGCCTCGAAGGGAGCGGGGTACAGCGTCGCGTGTGCCGCCTGATAGGCGGCTTCGATCAGGACGAGCCCGGGGACGTGGTCGACGGGGTGGTCGAAGAGCAGGACGTTCTCCACGTCGTTGCGCAACTGCCAGGAGCGGGGCCGGTCGCCGGGGGCGAGCACCACATCGGTGCGCGTGGCACGGCCGACAGTGCGGGGGGCTACCGGCTCGGGGAGGGGCCAGGTGTTCCAACCGGTGCTCAGTCGGGCGCCGCGCAGCCGGCGATAGGCGGCCGGGGATATCCAACCGAACTGGCAATCCGCCCGGGCCACCATGGAGTTGTCATGGAAAACGCGGATATCCATTCCCAGGGAACTGACGGACCGGCCACGTTTCTTCGGTTCCGCGAGGGAGATTCTGACAGTCAGGGGGCAGGATTGCCGGGGGGAGGCGGACACGCTGAATCCGGGGGTGACGGTGAAGTCGAAGGAGTCCAGGAGCGTGTGATGGGAAAGGGGGACGCCGTACTCCGCGTGCGCTATGGCGAGACCGCTCTGCCGGATGGTCTGTACGAGCACCCGGGGGTCGTACGGCAGCCCGTCCTGCGGTGCCGGCCAGTGGGCGGTGAGTGAGAACTCGCCATCTTCCGGACGGCCCCAGCCGGTGATCACAACCGCGTCGGCACGGCTGAGGTGGACGTATTCCTTGGGGACACCGGCCTCATGTCCCGCCCCGCCGCGCGGTGTCTGCGGGAAAGAAGGTACGTCGGGCACGATCCCCCCGGACATGACGCAAAATGGGCAGTGTGGCGCTGATACGGTACCGGTTCACCGGTATTTTTTGAAGAAGCGTCCATCCACGGCCAAGGGGAGCGCGAGTTGGCACGACAGCAACGGGCGATCCGCACGCGCAGAATCTTCCTGGAAGCCGCCGCTGAGGTTTTCGACGAGCACGGCTACGACGCCGCGACGATCGCCGCGATCCTTGACCGCGCCGGTCTCACGAGGGGCGCGCTCTACTTCCACTTCACGTCGAAGGAGGAGCTGGCCCGCGGTGTCCTTCAGGAGGCGGTGACCGTGGACGGGGTCACTCCGCAGACGTTCAAGCTGCAGGAGTGGGTGGACATGGCACTCCTGCTGGCCTACCGGCTGCCCAGGGAACCCCTGCTCAGCGCCTCGATACGCCTGTCGGTCGACCCGCGGGCGCGCAGCCTCTTCGGTACGCGCTGGCCGGACTGGATCGTGATAGGCGCCGAGCTTCTCACCGAGGCGAAGAAGCGCGGCGAGCTGCTTCCGCACGTCGATCCGGTCGCCACGTCGCGTCTCCTGGTCGGGGCGTGGACCGGGGTTCAGCTGGTGACGGAGTCCATGGCCGATCCGCCGGACCTCGTCACCGAGATCTCGGCTCTCTTCGAGCTCATCCTCCCCAACACGACTGTGCCGGGGGTGCTGGCCCGGTTGGACACCTCCCCGCACCGGGCCGAACGCATCATCGAGCAGAACAGGACAGCCGCCGCCGCGTCCTGAGCCGATCGGCCTCACGGCCACGTACCACCCGAATGGGTGCCCTCGTCTGCGTCGTGGCTGGTGGGGCGGCATGGTGGCTCTATGTGGGTTCGCCGAACAGCCCTGGGTGCCATGGTTGTGCCGCTGACGCTCCTGGTCTTCCGGGACGCGCCGGTACGGCTCGCCGCGCCCGATCCGGCCACGGTGAAGCCCGAGACGGAGAGCGGCGCCCCGCGGCCCCCGATCGTCAGCCGGTCCGCGTGGCACGCGGACGAGGGCCTGGTCAAGGAGAAGGCGGTCTACACGGGGGGCGTGAAGGTCGTCTTCGTGCACCACACCGGGCACACCAACCGGTACGACTGCGCCGACGCCCCCAAGATGCTCCGGGCCATGGAGGCGCAGCACGTCAGGGGCGAGGGGTGGGACGACATCGGCTACAACTTCGTCGTCGACCGCTGCGGGACCATATACGAGGGCAGGGCCGGCGGTGTCGGCCGTACTGTGCGCGGAGCCCACGCCACAGGGTTCAACGCGCACAGCGTGGGGGTGGCGGCCCTGGGCACCTTCGGCCCTGGAGTCCCGGTGCCCAAGGCGCTCATCGAGGGCATCGCGAAGGTGGGAGCGTGGAAGCTCCGCCGGGAGATCGACCCCCGGGGCACCGTACGGATGGTCTCCACGAACGGCGAGAGCCTCTACGAGCGGGGCGAAGTGGTCCATCTCCAGGCGGTGTCGGGCCACCGTGACACATACCGGACGGATTGCCCCGGGGAGGCGTTGTACGCGCAACTTCCGGCGATCCGGGCCGAGATGGTGAGGATGCGGGCGGACCGGCCCTGAGGCGCTGGGGGCCCGCGTCCGTGGACCAGCCGGCCCGCGTCTGCCGGCCTGCGGCCGACCGCAGGTGCCGACGGGCGCACGGCGACGGCTTCTGCGCCTCGTCGCGCCTGTCGAAACGTCTCCCTGCGTCCAGTGCGCGGACCTCCCACCCCCCCCTGACGCGCTGCCTTGTGACGCACTGCCTTGTGAGCACCGCGTCCGGCGCGGCGGGCCGATCCACCGGAAAGGTCGGGACAGTCCTCAGCGGGCGACGAACTGGGTGAGGATCGCCTGCACTTCGTAGATGTCGACGCCCTTGGTGAAGGTCTTCTGGATCGGTGTCGCGCTGCCGGAGATCCAGATCTTCAGTTCGGCGTCCAGGTCGAACGTCCCGGCCGTCTCGACCGCGAAGTGCGTGATGCTGCGGTACGGAACGGAGTGGTACTCCACCTTCTTGCCGGTGATTCCCTGCTTGTCGACGAGAACGAGCCGACGGTCGGTGAACAGGATGGTGTCGCGGATCAGCAGGTACGCGGCGTGTACCTGTTCGCCCTGTCCGAGCAGCCGCGCGTAGTCACGCTGGGCTGCGGCCGGATCGACGGTGTGAGCGTTGCCGAACAGTGCCATGAGAGAGCCTCCACCCGAGTGAATGTGCGGACTTCGAGCGCGTCTAAGTCCAATAAGCAGCTTATCGGCGGCTTATCTGTTCGTGCCCTTGCACACCTCTCGGAGCACAGCGGAGGAATACCGTCATGCCGACATCACCCCTCGCCAAGCGGCCCGTCGAATCGGCGCTCGCCCTTCTGCTGGTCCTCCTGAGCGTGCTGGGCCTCGCAGGCCGCAGCGCTGCCGATGCCCCGGCGCAGGCAGTCCCCGCCCAGGCAGCACCCGCCCAGGCGGCCCCCGCCCAGGCCGTGATCGCTCCGACCGTCGTCGCGGGCACCGACTGGGACCGTATCGCCGAGTGCGAGAGCAGCGGCCGCTGGAACATCAACACCGGCAACGGCTACCACGGTGGCCTGCAGTTCTCACCCTCCACCTGGCGGGCGTACGGCGGCGAGCAATACGCCCCTCGCGCCGACCTGGCGACCCGGTCCGAGCAGATCGCGGTCGGTGAACGTGTGGCCCGCGGCCAGGGTCTCTCCGCCTGGCCCACCTGCGGACGCCTCGGAGCGAACGGCACCTCGTCCTCGGGAAACGGCACCGCGGCGGCACCCGAGCCTCAGTCCAACAGCGGTTCGAGCAGCGGTTCGAGCAGCGGTTCGAGCAGTGAGGAGCACGCTACGGGGGGCAGCGGAACCGCGAGCGGCGGCACGGGAAGCAGCGCAGACAGCGGCACCGGTCACACCTCGGGCCAGGCGTCCGAAACGGCTGAGGCGACCGACTCCGCGGACTCGTCCGAGCTCGCCGGCCAGAACACCTACGTCGTCGAGCCGGGCGACTGCCTCTCCGTGATCGCCGACCGTGCCGACGTGCCTGGTGGCTGGCACACGCTGTACGAGCTGAACCGTGCCCTGCTGGAGGAGGGGCCGCACCGCATCTACCCGGGGCAGCGCCTCACCCTGGCCGCCTGACCCGCCTGACCCGCCTGACCCGCCCAATCGCCTGAACCGTCCGAGCGCTCGGCCCGCAGGACCGGCGCGAGAACCGAACCGGTTACATCGCACGAGCAGCCGGATCACACGAAACGTAGGAACCGCACGAGCAGCCGGAACCGCACGAGTAACCGCACCGCACGGAACAGCACGAGCAGCAGGAACCGCACGAGGAGCAGTGCCGCGCGGAACAGCAGGAACCGCACCGTAGAAGCCGCCCAGCAGTACCGGCAGTGATGGCTTTACCGTCCTGGCAGTGCCGGGACGTCGTCCCGGAAACGCGGAAGGGAATCACCGCAGCCGTGCAGACCACCGAGTGCCTCGTTGTCGTTGGCCCAGCCACAACCGGAGTCCTCAGCACGCCCGGCCATGATGCCTGCCGGTTCGCCGGGGATGCAGTGCGCGTGGTCCGCCGAGCGGCGGAAGCGCCAGGCGAGTCCGGTGTGGTGAGAGTTCAGGAACCGCCACATCGTCCGGGTACAGCCGATGGCGACGGGAAAGATCTCCAGGCGGTGTCCTCCGTGAACTCGAGCGGTGTGTCGAAGGGCGTCCCCGCAGAAGCCGCAGGTGCTTCCCCGTGGAGCCGGCGGTGCGTATGTCCAGTCGTGAAGAACGCGCCAAGAACGCGCCACACCCCCCCACGGTCTCGAAGACGGCCCGGCCGACTGCACGGTCTGTGCGGCAGAACAGCCCACCGGAACGGCCCGTCCCCACTCCGTCCCGCTGTCGGCAACGCCAGGGCGGCAATCTGCCCCGATCCGGCTACCCGGGCCAGATCCCGTCCCCGCCCTGAGCGCCCCGGACTACCGCTCGGCCGTCTCCATGCGTTTCTCCGTCTTTTCCGCATGACCCGGGCATTCGGGATTCCGGCACGAGCCGGGGCCCCACTCCGGTACGAAGATGCCGAGGGTCTTGTGCCGCGTCACCACGGTCGCTACGGGGTGCTTGCAGACCGGACACACGTGTGCGGCCCGCCGGTTCTGTGGAAGCTCGGTTCTGGCCATACGTCCACGGTAGATCCGTGAACGACCAAGTGATACTCCTGCCCCTTCCTGCCCCATGGGCGAGAAGGGGCAGGACGCAGCGGATACCTGGTGCCATGGAAAGGGGGAACGCCTTCGACGAAGGGACGACCCGGTCATGGCAGCCGCGCCGTCGCTGACCGCAGTCCTGCGCTCGGTACACGCAGTCGTCTTCGACACGGACGGGGTGATCACCGACTCGGCACCCCTGCATGCTGCGGCATGGAAACAGGCGTTCGACGCCTGCCTGGCGGTCCACGAAGGGCAACCGCCCTTCGACGCGGACGAGGACTACCGGCGTCACGTCGACGGAAAGTCGCGCGTGGACGGGGCCGAGGCCTTCCTCGCTTCCAGAGGGATCATCCTGGCCGAGGGAAACCCCGACGACCCGCCGGGGACGGCGACCGTGCGGGCGGTCGCAGCGAGCAAGGACGCGGCGTTCACGGAGGGCCTGCGCGCCCACCCGGTCGCCGTCTGGCCGGGCACCGTGCGCCTCCTGCGCGTGCTGCGCGACGAGCGGATTCCGTGCGCCGCCGCTTCCGCCTCCCGGCACGCCACCGAGCTGCTGGCGGGTGCCGGACTGCTGGATCTCTTCGCGGCCGTGGTCGACGGGAACGAGGCGCGCCGCCTGGGCCTGCCCGGGAAACCCGACCCGGCCCTCTTCGTGGAGGCGGCACGCCGGCTGGGGCCCCCGGTCGAGGAGACCGCCGTCGTGGAGGACGCACTTGCGGGGGTAGAGGCGGGCCGGCGCGGCGGCTTCGGTCTGGTCGTCGGCGTCGACCGGACCCGCGGCCCCGACAGCGCGGCGGACCTGCGCCGCCACGGCGCCGATCTGGTGGTGTCCGATCCCGGCGACCTGCTGCTCCCGGAGGAGGACTGATGGCGGTGCGGGCATGGACCTGGTCGTACGAGGGGTACGAGCCGCGGAAGGAGCGCCTGCGGGAGGCCCTGTGCACCCTGGGCAACGGTTACTTCGCCACCCGGGGCGCCGCGCCCGAGACATCCGCGGGCGAAGTCCACTACCCGGGCACGTACGTGGCCGGCTGCTACAACCGGCTGACCTCCTCCGTCCAGGGACGGCAGGTCGAGAACGAGGACATGGTCAACCTCCCCGACTGGCTGCCGCTGCGCTACCGCCTCCACCCGGCGGGAGCCGGCAGTCCCGGCCCGTGGCTCTCACCCGACGACCCCTCCCTCGTCGCCCACCGGCAGTCGCTCGACCTGCACGGCGGAACGCTGACCCGCCGGTCCGTGTACGAAGACGGGGAAGGCCGGCGCCTGACGGTGGAGCAGGAGCGGCTGGTGCACATGGGGGACCCTCATCTCGCCGCACTGCACACGACGTTCACGGCCGAGGGCTGGGAGGGGGAACTGGAGGTGGAGTCCGGGATCGACGGGGACGTCCGCAACAGCGGTGTCGCCCGCTACCGGGATCTGGCGAACCGGCACCTGACGGGATGGGAGACGGGCATCGAATCAGGGTCCACGGTGTGGCTGCGGTGCCGGACGGTGGAATCGGACATCGGTGTCGCGCTGGCCGCCCGTACCGTGGCCACCGCCGTTCCGAAGGGTAACGGCGGTGGCCACCGGGCCGAGCCCCGGCAGCTGCCCCGCGTGGTCCAGCAGACCCTCCGGCTGCCCATGGCACCGGAGGTCACGGTGGCCGTCACGAAGACGGTCGCCCTGTACACCTCCCGTGACGCGGCGATCGGAAGCCCCCTGCGGGCCGCCGTCTCCGCGGTGCGCCGTGCCCCGGCGTACAGCAGGCTCCTGGCCTCGCACCGCCGGGCCTGGGCGAACCTGTGGCAGCAGATCAAGCTGGAGGTGCCCGGCGAGCCGGGCCGCATCCTGCACCTGCACCTGTTCCACGTGCTGCAGACGCTCTCCCCGCACACGGCGGAACTCGACGTCGGCGTACCGGCCAGAGGACTGCACGGGGAGGCGTACCGGGGCCATGTCTTCTGGGACGAGCTGTTCGTGCTGCCGTTCCTGAATCTGCACCTGCCGGAGGTCTCCCGGGGCCTGCTCGACTACCGGCACCGGCGGCTGCCGGCAGCCTGCCGGGCGGCGCGGGAGGCGGGCCGGGCCGGCGCCATGTATCCGTGGCAGAGCGCGGCCGAGGGACGCGAGGAGACCCAGGAGGTGCACCTCAATCCGCGCTCCGGTCGCTGGCTGACCGACCGCTCACGACTGCAGCACCACGTCGGCTCGGCGGTCGCGTACAACGTGTGGCAGTACTGCCAGGCCACCGGCGACACGGAGTACCTGTACTCCAAGGGCGCCGAGATGCTGCTGCAGATCGCCCGGTTCTGGGCCGACAGTGCCGCCTGGGACCCGGCCCTCGGGCGGTACCGGATCCGGCACGTCATGGGGCCGGACGAATACCACGACGGCTATCCCGACTCCGACGTGGCGGGGCTCGACGACAACACGTACACCAACGTCACGGCGGCGTGGGTGCTGGCACGGGCCGGCGAGCTCTGCCGTGCCCTGCCCGGGAGCAGGTGCAGGCGGCTCCTGGAGGAGCTCCGGCTCGTCCCTGCCGAACTGGCCCGGTGGGAGGACATCTCCCACCGGCTGCACGTGCCCTTCCACCGGGGTGTGATCAGTCAGTTCGCGGGCTACGGCGACCTGGCCGAACTCGACTGGAGGGGGCTGCGGGACCGCTACGGGGACATCCGGCGGCTGGACCGGATCCTGGAGGCGGAGGGCGACACCGTCAACCGCTACCAGGCGTCCAAGCAGGCGGACGTGCTGATGCTCGGCTACCTGTTCTCACCGCGGGAACTCGCCGGCCTGTTCCGGCAGCTCGGCCACGAGCTCGACGACGACACCTGGCGGGCCACCACCGACTACTACCTGGCGCGCACCAGCCACGGTTCGACCCTCAGCTCCCTCGTCCACGCCTGGGTGCTGGCCAGGACGCGGCGTGCCGACGCGTGGGCGTACTGCGAGGAGGCGCTGATCAGCGACATCGCCGACATCCAGGGCGGTACGACGGAGGAGGGCATCCACCTGGGAGCGATGGCCGGCACGCTCGACTTCGTACAGCGCGGGATGACGGGCCTGGAGACACGCGACGACGCCCTCTGGCTCTCCCCGGCCACCCTGCCGCAGCTCTCCAAGTTCAGGATGCGCCTCCGCTTCCGCCGCCACTGGGACGTGGACCTGCGCTTCCGGGCCGAGCGCGTCAGGGTCGCCGTCCCGGACAACGGCAAGCCGGGGCTCACGGTCGTGCTCGACGGCCGGACGTACGAGGTGCCCACCGCTACGGCGCAGTGGCTGGACCTGCCCTCCTGACACGTCCTGCCCGTCCGGCGTGACCCAGCGTGGTCCGGCGCACCCCGCGTGCCCGCGGTGTCCCGCGGGCGGAGCGTTCAGGAGGGCCGGGACGAGACCAGCACGCCGATCTTGTCGATCCGGTGCTCCGGATTGTGGTGGGCGTCGCGCCAGTGGTTCCCGGCCGCGTCGTCCTCGGGGGTCGCGCAGGTGGACAGGGTGATCATCGCCCGGGTCGGCTTCTCACCCGGCGCGCCCGGCACCTCCGCCCGCTGCTCGGCCAGGGAGCGCGCGGACCGGAAGGACGTCTGCCGCGTCCCGGTGATCCGGTACTCGTACACCGTGCCCTGCGACCTGACGAGGACCCGGTCGCCCGTGCCCAGCGACGGCACGTCGTGGAAGGGACCGCCGGCGGAGAGCCGGTGGGCGGTCACGAGGTAGTTCCCGATCTCGCCGGGCCGGACGCCGCCGTGTTCACCGTAGGGACTCGCGGCCAGGCCCCGGTCCTGGATCCGCGTTCCCGGCCCGTCGTCGGTCGTCCCCTCGTACGGCACCACGCGCAGGTCCGTCAGGCCGATCGCAGGAATGGCGAGCGTGGCGTTCGCGGTACGCGGGTCGGTCCTGTCGGCCGGGAACGGCGCGGCGGCGGGGGCGGCGGCCGGAGCCGCGGTGACGGCGACGGCCGGTGCGGGCCGCGCGGCCGCCGCCGTCGTACAGCCGGCCGCGAGGACGAGGGCGGCGGCCACGCCGGCGAGTGCCCGGGTTCCGTCGCTGGTTCCGCTTCCACGGTGCATGAGGGGCTTCCGGATCAGTAGCCGGTCGGTTCCGGTCCGCGGGCCCGGCACCCGGCCCGCCACTTTCCAGTACACCACCGGTGGCCCCTCAGCCGCTCGCTCCGGGGGAGTCGAGCAGCTCACGCACCTTCTCGGCGGTGGTCTCCGTGAGGTCCTCGCCGACGAGCAGCCAGCGGGTGATGCCGGCCGACTCGAGGAAGACCAGGTCGTGGCCGGCGATCAGCAGCGCGCCCTCGTAGGCGTGGAGCGCGGCCGTGAGCTGCCGGACCCCGGCCACGTCCAGATTGTTGGTCGGCTCGTCCAGCATCAGCAGCTGCGGGGCGGGGGCGGCGAGCATCGTCGCCGCGAGCGCGGCACGGAAGCGCTCCCCGCCCGACAGGGTGCCGGCCGGCTGGTCGGCGCGGGCCCCCTTGAACAGGAAGCGGGCGAGCTGGGAGCGGATCCGGTTGTCGGTGACGCCGGGCGCCAGCCGGGCCACGTTCGCCGCCACGCTCAGCTCCTCGTCCAGCACGTCCAGGCGCTGTGGCAGGAAGCGCAGCGGTACGAACGTCCTGGCCTCGCCGGACAGCGGCGCGAGCTCACCGGTGAGGGTGCGCAGCAGCGTCGTCTTGCCGGCGCCGTTGCGTCCGATCAGCGCGATGCGTTCCGGCCCCCGGACGTCGAGTTCCCCGTCGCGCAGCAGGCCGAAGCGGGGACGCAGCCCCCGTACGCTCAGGACCGTGCGCCCTGCGGGTACGGCGGTGTGCGGGAGCTCCACCCGGATCTCCGCGTCGTCACGGACGGCGTCCGCCGCGTCGTCGAGCCGCTCCCTGGCCTCCTTGAGCCGGTCCTCGTGCAGGCCCCGGAGCCTGCCCGCCGACTCCTGGGACGACCTCTTGTGCTCGCCCGCGACGATCCTCGGGGCGCGCCGCTGGGCGTCCATCTTCTTGTTGTGCCGCTGGCGGCGGGCCACCTTGGTCTGCGCCTCGTCCAGCTCGCGCTTCTGGCGGCGTACGTCCGACTCGGCGGCCCGCAGCATGCGGCCGGCGGCCTCCTGCTGGGTGGCCAGCGCCTCCTGGTAGGCGGACCAGCCGCCTCCGAACCAGCTCACCGAGCCGGTGTGCAACTCGGCAACGCGGTCCACCCGTTCGAGCAGGTCACGGTCGTGGCTGACCACGACGAGCACGCCGGAACGCCAGGAGTCGACGGCCTCGTACAGGCGGCGGCGGGCGAACACGTCGAGGTTGTTCGTCGGCTCGTCGAGCAGCAGCACGTCGGGGCGCTCCAGCAGCAGGGCGGCCAGGCGCAGCAGGACGGTCTCGCCGCCGGACAGCTGCCCGACGGTGCGGTCCAGTCCGACACCCCCGAGCCCGAGGGAGCCGAGGGTGGCGAGGGCCCGCTCCTCGACGTCCCAGTCGTCGCCGATCGTCTCGAAGTGCTTCTGGGAGACGTCCCCGGACTCGATGGCGCGCAGCGCGGCCCGCCGCTCGCCGATGCCGAGGGCCGCGTCGACGCTCAGGCCCGTGTCCAGGGTGAGGTTCTGCGGCAGGTAGGCGAGGCGGCCGCCGACGGTCACCGACCCCTGGGCGGGGCGCAGTCGGCCGGCCAGCAGGCGCAGCAGCGTCGACTTGCCGGAGCCGTTGGCGCCGACGAGCCCGGTGCGGCCCCGTCCGATGACGAGCGAGAGGCCGTCGAAGAGTTCGGTGCCGTCCGGCCACCGGAAGGAGAGGCCGGAACAGGTGAGGGAAGCCGGGGGCGTGAGGGGCTGGGGCATGGTGGTCCTCGCAGTCGCAAGCGTGTGAGACAGGGGCTTCGTATGCGAGCACCACGCGGCGACCCGGCCGGGGAGAAAGGGGGGTGCGGTCCTCCGGAGGGCGGGGGACGGCTCATGCACCGAGGTCGCATCCACGCGGGAGTCACGGGGCGGCAGGAAAGCCGGCGGGAGCGTGACGGGTTACGGCAGGGGCCGTACCGCGCGGTGGTCGCGGACCTCAGATGCGCAACGTCCACCTCTATCGGAGACGACAGGACGCCGAAACTCTACAGCGGGTGCCCGCCCCCTGCCCGGAATTTCGCCGGGGCCGGCCCCGGCGGGGGCGGCCGGGCACCGGTCCGCGCCGCCAACCCCCCGGTCATGGCCCGGTCAGCGCAGGGAGCCCAGCATCTGCGCGGCGAACGGCGTGATGTCCTCGGTGCGGCCGCCCAGCGTCTTCGCCACCCAGGTCGCCAACACCCGTCTCCCTTGCCGGAGTCCCGCGGGGACCGATGTGGCCGAGATCTCCCCGGTGCCGCACCGGTGCCCCCGAGGGCGATCGTGGTGAGGGAAGGGCCGGGAATACCGGACATGACGCCTGCGTTTTCGTCCGCACCTTCACCGCGACCGGGTGACGCCGGACGGCTGTCAGTCCGCCAGGCGGGTCCCCCTGCGCCAGACGGCGCGTGTGTTGAGGGTGTCGCTGATGGTCCGGGTGGGGTCGCCGTCCACCAGGAGGAGGTCGGCGCGGAGCCCTTCGGCCACACGGCCCCGGTCGCTGAGGCGGAAGCGGCGGGCCGTGGTGGCCGTGGCCGCGCGCAGCGCCCGGGAGGGCGTGAGGCCGGCTGCCACGAGGTACTGCAGTTCGTGGTGCAGGCTCGCTCCGTGTGCCAGGCCCCCGAAGAACGTCTCGGCCATGGAGACGTCGGTGCCGGCCAGCAGATCGACACCGGCGGCGTCCAGGGCGCGCACGGTGTCGTACACGTCGTCGAGCTTGCCCTGCGGGTACCGGTTGTAGCTGGACCGCAGGGTCCGGTCCCACGCGCTGTCGAGGCGGGCGGCCACGCGGGGGTCGTCGGCGAGTTCCCCGGCGGTGATTCCCATCATCGAGGCGTTGAGACTGATGCAGGGGATGACGAACATGCCCGCGTCCTTGATGAGGTCGATGATCTCAGCGGTGTGCGGTTGATCCATGAACACGTGGGTGAGGCCGTCGATGCCGGCTTCGGCGGCCATCCTGGTGGCGTCCACGGTCAGCGCGTGGGCCACGGTGAGGGCCCCGTACTTCCTGGCCTCCGCCGCGCCGGCGTTCACGGTGGCCCGGTCCAGCGACGGCAGCCCGGGGTGCCCTTCCACACTGCCGTCGTCAATCATGAACTTGATGAAGTCGGATCCCCGCGAGAGGAGTTGGGGGACGAAGGCGGCCGCCTCCTGCGGCGTGGTGGAGAACGGCATCAGGGGCATCACCGGGGGCAGGTCCCACTTCGGCCGGAATCCCTCGGGCATCAACTCGCTCGGGTGTCCCCCGGGCGGTGTGATGCCGAAACCGGCGGAGCGCACGTCGGCCACGGTGTCGTCGTCGGTGACGGCTCCCCGGTTCTCCCGGGTGTTCATCCCCTGCATCTCCAGTTCGGTCGTCACCCCGAACCGCAGGGCGAGCGCCAGGGAACCCGGAGCGGAGTGCACGTGGGCGTCCATGAGCCCCGGCAGCAGTGTGGCGCCGCGCCCGTCGACGATCTCGCTGCCCGCAGGGACGTCACCGCCGACGCGAGAGATCCTTCCGCCGTCGATGACCACGGTCTGTACACCGACCGACTTCTCCCCGTCGAAGACCCGGGCACCGGTGATCGCGGTGAGCGTCATGGGAGTTCGCCTCGTTTCCTTGCTCGGCACTTTGTATACCCAATGCTATGCAGATGATCCTGGGTATGCAAACAGGCGGATCCGGGCTTAGAATCAGGCACATGAGTAGCGCGCCTTCCTCCGAGCAGCCGCCCGACGAGTCGGCGCTGGACCAGATCGGCCCGGCGCTGTCACGTCTGCGGCGACGCGCACCCGCTTCGGGCAAGGACCTTTCCCGCAACCTCGTACTCAACGTGATCGCCGACGCGCCGGGTGAGACGACCGTCGGCGCCCTCGCCACTGAGATGGGTGTCGCCCAGCCGGTGGCCAGCCGGACCGTCGCCGCGTTCATAGGGGAAGGGCTGCTGCGCCGGACGGCGTCCCAGGCCGACGGGCGCCGGAGCGTACTCGAACTCACCGAGCACGGAGAGGCCGAACGCAGCCGCTTCGCCGCAGAACAGCGAAGAGCGTTCCTGGAGATCACCGCTTCCTGGGCGCCGGTGGAACAGGTCCAGTTCGCACATCTCTTGGCCCGGTACGGCGCCGACGCCACCGCGTGGTCGAGGAAACAGGCCACGAGCCGCGGCTGAGCGGGGCGGCGGGCCGAGGCTGACGCGCCGCCGGCTCACGGCGCCGCGACGCGCGCCGGGGGAGACCGGTGGCCGGCAGGCGGGTACGCGGGTATGCGGTATGTGGAGGGCCAGGATCCGGAGACGAGCGCCCCGGAGTTCGGTCATGTCGGCGCCGCAGGACATCGACAGCACGAGCGGCCTCGGCCGGCGTGCCGCGTCGGCGTGCGGGTCCACCGGCGCCCGAGAGGGCCCGAGTCCACCACCCGTCCGGTTCCGAGGCCGGCACCGTCCCGGCCCGCTTCCGCGGCCCGTCCGGGCCCGAGTCCGCCGCCTTCGCCGACGTCATGCCGAGAGGGTTGCCTCCCCGCATCCGTCGCGGAACCTCTGCGTTTGTCGCCGGTCCCCTGCGGAATTGTCCATGCTCGGTAACGGAGGCATCCCGCAGAGCCGTTCGTGTGTCTTCATGGGCGCACGGCATCGGGGAGACGGCAAAGGGGCGGGCGGACATGGCACGGCACAAGGAAAGGGCGCGGCACGGCCGGCTTCTCGGAGCGGCGCTCGCGGTGACCGCGTTGGCGGCCGCCACCTCGGTGTGGACCGCGCAGGCCGGCACCGCCGGCAGCGGGCCGCAGGCAGGTGTCTCGGCGCCGGAGGTCCGGCCCGAGGACCAGGTGACCAAGGTGGCGGCGGACATCGCACACGCCTCGGACCGTGGCGACCGGGGCGTCAACATCACCATCGACGACGGACCGGACCCGGTCTGGACGCCGCAGGTGCTGCGGCTGCTGAAGGACAGCGGTGTGAAGGCGACGTTCTGCATGGTGGGCACGCAGGCCGAGGCGTACCCGGACCTGGTCAAGAAGGTCGTGGCGGACGGCCACCGGCTGTGCAACCACACCGTCTCCCACAACACCGCCATGGACACCCGGTCCGAGGCCTACCAGTCCCAGGAGATCCTGGACGCCGAACGCATGATCACCAAGGCGTCCGGTGGCGTCCGGCCGCAGTACTACCGGGCCCCGGGCGGCGCCTTCACCCCGTACAGCCGGCACCTCGCCGCCTCCCGGGGGATGCGGCCGCTGGGCTGGAACGTCGACTCCAAGGACTTCGAGCGTCCCGGTGTGGACACCATGGTCGCCACCGTCAAGACCGAGATCTCCGACGGGCCGACCGTCCTCTTCCACGACGCGGGAGGCGACCGCTCCCAGACCGTCGCCGCCCTGGGCGAGGTGCTGCCCTGGCTGAGGGAGCAGGGGTACTCCTTCGGCTTCCCCGTACGGTGAACGAGACCCGGCCTTACCGGTGAACCGGGCCTTCCGCGAGCGCGTCAGTCGTGTCCCGGGGAGAAGGGGGAGTGTGGTGGAGAGCGGGCGGGTGCTGAGCGACAAACCAGGTCGACGTGGTGCGGTGCGGTATCCGATCATGTGTCCATGCCCCTGAGAGAGACCCTTGCCCGAGTCGATGCGGACCTGGCCGTCGGCCGGGTTCCCGTCGCGCGCCAGCGTCTGCGTGGTCTCGTCTCGTCCTTCCCGTACGACCTGACGCTCCGTCGGCGTCTGGCCGAGGTGTACCGGCTCTACGGCGACGCGGCCGAGGCCGGACGCTGGATGTACCTCGAAGAGGACCGTGACGCCGACGAGACCGCCGCCTTCGAAGCGCGGTACGGGTCCCCGGGGGTACGGATGAGGGCCCTTACCTGGCGCGGTGCCGAGGCGATGGCTGCCACCGCCTTCGCGGAGGGGCAGTTGGCCGCAGTGCGGACCACCTGCGCCGAGGAGCTGGGGCACCCCGTCGACTGGGACGACCCCGCCTCCTACCGGGACGACTCGGAGCAGAAGTGCGAGGCGCCCTCCGCACCGTGGACGGCCGGCGGCGTCCTGGCGGGCGCCGGCTGCCTGGTGGGGGCTCTGGCGTTCCTCGCGATCTGGGTGAACGGAGTCGTTGCCCTCTTCGACTGATCCGGGTCACCGAGGCTGGTGAGGGCAGGGAGGAGCGCCGCTCAAGGCCCCACCGCTGGGCACGGACGGGCACGCACCCTGGCAGCGCGAAGGAACCTGCCAGGGTGCGTGCGTCGGGAGAGCCGGTGGGTCGGAGCGGGATGATGCGGACCCGGTAGAGGCCAGAGGTCGGAGGGTCATCCAGTGCGGGAGCGAGGCATCGGCGTCGATTCCCCGGAAGTACGGGTCTTCAGCCGTGATCAGTTCCGCACGGGCACTCATGACCAGGTCACTGCCTTCGGCGGGCATGTTCTGGAAGTCGTGGTGCGCCTGCTTCGTCCAGTCCATTTGCCAAGGCGGCCGGAGTGGTTCGTCGATCACTCTCCGGGCTTCCTCTCAGCGGCTTCGTGCCGGAGGCGGCTGTACTCCTCCAGAAGCCGGATGGACTCCTCGGGGTCCTCGGACTTGGCGGCGCGGGCTTCGAGGTCGCGAAGGTGCGAGTCGAGGACGGGATTCCGGGCGATGGCGTACTGCGTCCACCACAGGCGCATGAAGGCGGGCACGGGCGTGATGTCGAAGGCGTCGCCGATGACGCGCTTCCGCACCGTCGGTGCCAGGCAGGCCGCGCCGGAGCCGACCACGGGCAGGTGCGCTGAAGGATCCACCACGTCGGAAGCGGGAAGGCGGTGCGTCGTTCTGTTGGTCCCCCTACGGCTCGACCTTCGTTGGAACCTTGACTGGCACGCCGAGAACGGCCCGGACGCACTGCTGTTGGTGGGAAGAAGGGCAAGCCGTTTCGCCGGTCCACCTTGGGGCGGAAGCGACGTGCGGCTCGTTCGAAGACGGATCTTCCCGACGGCTTCTCCTTCTGCGATCTTCGTCATACCGGGCACACCCCGACGACCCGGTCCGGCCTCACGCTCCAGGACACGATGGTGCGCGCCAGGCAGCCGACCGAGCGGGCCGCGCTCATCTAGCAGCACTCGGACCTCGAGCGGTGGCGTGAGTGGCGGCCGGCCTCGACGTCGTCCGGGCTCGGCGCGAAACCGCTGATGACCAGGCATCCAGCACGGATATGGCACGAGATACCTGAACTGGTCCAGACAACAAAGAAGCCCCCGGCCATTGGCCTGGGGCTTTTTCATGGAGCGGGTGACGAGAATCGAACTCGCGCTCTGAGCTTGGGAATCAACGGTTCTTGGGCTGCCAGACGGGCTATGACCTGTGCTTTCCCATGAGGGAGCTTGGGGTTCCATGGTCTCTGGAAGCTGTACCTGACCGCTGTTGTCCGCTCTGCTGGGCACGGATGGGGCACGAGGTCAGCAGAGCTGCGGACGCTGCCAGGGGGTGCTCCGGGTGGGCCGGCGCGTCAGAGAGGGATGATGCGGACCTGGTCTCCGCAGAGTTTGGTCATGTCGTCGCTGTCGGAGGTCAAGAGGGCGACGGGTTTCTGCTGACGCAGGGCGACCTCGGCGACCGTGGCGTCGATGGCGTACTTGTGTCCGTGCAGCCCAGCCCCTTTGAGGAGTTCTGCTGCCGCCTTCGCCGCTTGTTCGGTGACCGGCTCCACCTTGACGCGGGAGAGGGCCCAGTGCAGACGGGGCATGTTGGTGCGGGAGTGAGTGACTTCCACGATGGTGTTGGCCCCGATCACCAGGTCGGCGCCCATGTCGTGGAAGACCTGAAGCATCGCTAGGAGCTTGCGGTCCTGCGCGATCCAGGCGGAGAGCCCTTCCGAGTCAAGGACGACGGTTTCGATGCGCTCGCTCACGCGGCGTCCGCGTTATCGGAGGAACCGGCGGCACCGAAGATCTTCGAGCGGGCCTCGGCAAGCTCCTCGTCCCTGAAGGGTCCGTGTTCTTCCTCATGGCGGCGGAGGTCGTCGCCCAGGAGCTGGTGCCGGATCTGGCGGGCTACGGCCTCCGCCACGTAGCCGGAGACGTTGTCCGTGAGCTTGCGGAGCTCCGCCACCTGGTCGCTGGGGAGCGTGACGGTGATGCGAGTCGTCGATGACATACTCAGAGCATACCGGAGTATGCGCGAAGTCGGCCGTGATTGCTGTCCAGGTTCCGACCGAGTGGCTGCGGAGCCAGTTAAGTGTTAACGCTGATGCATCTGTGAGTTCGCCGCGAGGGGGACCTGTGCTTTCAAGAGCCGATGAGGTGCGTAAACGGTGTGCCCAGGTCTCCCTGCTGGCGCCGTAGCGTCAGGCTGAGGAGTTGAGTACTGCAAGTACTCATAGAGTGTTCTCGAGAGGGGCGCTCTACGCTCACACCCAACGAACGGCCCGCCAGGGCCACTTCGAAGGGATGTCGGACGAGATGAAGAAGAGCACCGATGAACATGAGGGCACGCGCCTGCTTACCCGCATGCAGATCGCGGGACTGGCAGGGGTGACACGGGCTGCGGTCACCACCTGGGAGCGGCGTGCTGCAGACTTTCCCTCCCCTAGGCGGACATCTGGCCAGGACTTCTTCCTTGAGTTCGAGGTCCTGAGCTGGCTCGACGGGCGACGTGTGCCCTCGCACCGGCGTGCGCAGGGGGAGGACGAGTTCATCACCTACGGTGTGCGTGCCCGGCGGCGCAGAGCGTCCGGCTCCGTCGCGGCCCAGCCTCAGCCCACGTCCCTGCTCCCGCCCGGACCCGGTACTCGGGAAGACCTCGGCACGAGGGACGCCGAGATCATCGGCAACCTCATGGGCCCGTTGGCCGAGAGGGTGGGAGGCCCGGACAGGGAGGTTGCCTACCTGAACCTGCTCGCGGCTCTGCACTTCCTGCATGTGACGCAGCCCTCCAGCTGGCAGGCGGTCAAGGACTACGCCACATCCAGCGGCGATCGGCGGTCGAGCAGCGACCTGCTCAGGCTGGTCGGCTCGCAGACGGACAAGGCACTGCACGCCATGGGATCGCTGCCGGAGACACGGGACGCCTTGGTGCGCCTGGAGCCCAGAAGGTTCGAGGACATCGTGGAAGCCGTGCGGTTGGTCGGCTTGCTGAGCCCTCGAGCCTTTCAGTTGATCGTGGAAGGCTACGAGGAAACGGCGCGGCTGGGCAGTCGTGAATTCTTCACTCCGCTCCCTGTGGCACAGCTGATGGCGGGGCTGGGGCTGGCCGCACGAAGCTCCTCTGCCACGAGCGTGTACGACCCCTACCTCCGCGGCGGCGAGCTTCTTGGCGCGGCGGTGGACATGTCGGTGCGGGCAGTGAGCGGAAACGTCCTTGACGGTGCGCCTTTGCCCCGGCTGCTCGGACAGACACCCAGGCGTGCGACCTTGCCACTGGCGAGCATGAACCTGGCGTTGCGTGGGGTCCGGTTCGCGCTTCAGCTCAGAGCAGGTGGGCGGCCGTGGGAACGGGCATGGCCTCCGGAGCCGGTCGACCTGGTGCTCACGAATCCTCCCTTCAACATGAAGGATTCCCTGCAGGAGACCACACGTACAGGAACCTGGAGGTACGGGGCCCCGCCGGTCGGCAACGACAACTTTGCCTACCCGCAATACGCCTTGTCCGTGCTTGCCGAGGGCGGACGTGCCGCCGTGGTGATGCCCAACAAGGCCGGTAATTCAGGGAATGTGGCAGAGGCGGCGATCCGTGGAGCGATGGTGGAACAGGGTGTCGTGGAATGCGTTGTCGCCCTGCCCGACAAGCTCTTCTCGGGAACCTCCGTGCCGGTGTGCGTCTGGCTACTGCGCCACCCGGCCGACGCCGGGGACGACGTCTTGTTTTTGGATGCACGTGACCTGGGTGCTGTACAGCGCGGTGGACGACGCGTGCTCGCGGACGACGACGTCCGCTCCGTCCTCGACGCATACGAGGGCCACTGGGGGAGAGGGGCTGTCGACCTGCGTGATTCTCACGCGACGGCCGTACCCGGTACCCGGGTCGGCAGAGAAGCCCTGCGCGATGCCGGGTATTCCCTCAACCCGATCGATCACATGGGAGGCCCGGTTCAACGGGCGATCGGTCAGACAAGCCGTGCAGCGGAGACGACCTGGACCGAGGTGGCTTCGCTGACCGCACGGTGTCGGCAAATGGACGAGCGCACCGGTCAGCTACAGGCCCGGCTCAACACTGATCGTGTGCGTCGGGCGACCTGGCGCAGCGTGACTTTGGCGGAGTTGTGCGACATTCAACTCGGCGCGTCCCACGCGCTGTTGGCACCTAAGGACAGAATTCCTGACGGCACAGTGCCCGTTGTCTCACCCAAGCACCTCCGGGATGGGCGGTTGAGCGACACCATTGACGAACGGGTCTCGCCGGACCGTGCCGCCCGGCTGGATCCCTACCGGCTTGAGGCTGGGGACATCGTCTGTGTCCGTGCAGGTGCCATGGGCCCGCCGGCCATGGTCACCGAGGCACAGACCGGGTGGCTCATGAGCTCCAACGTGATCAGGCTCCGCTGTCGCGAGGGCGCCGGCGGTCTGCCCGACTACCTGCACGCCGCCCTGGGGCTCCCGGAAGCCGTCGGCTGGGTCAGGGACCGCGCGGCAGCCACCGCCGCTCCGTTCATCACCAAGGCCGCGCTGGGACGTCAGGAAGTGCTGTTGCCGCCCCTCGACGTGCAGGCGGAATTCGCAGCACTGCTGGCCCTCCTCCACGAAAGGTCCGCCGTCCACCGGGAGCTGTCGAGAGCCCTCACTCACGCCAAAGGGCTGGTCCTACGGCAGCTCTCGGACATGTCCGACTCCAGCCCCTCCACCGTCTGACCATCCGCCGACCCGGCCTCCAGAGGCTGCGAAAGGAAGACCAGGAATGACCACCTCCGATGCCACGCGCCCGTCCGCAACGGTCACGAGGGTGCTCTGGCTGCTGATCATCGCTCTCTTCTCCATGCTGGTTGCCACCTGCGTGGCCGCGTTGAAGCACGCGGCTGGCGAAGGCACCCCTGACGTGATCCTGTCCGCAGGAACTGCATTCGGCGCAGCAGCAGGACTTTGCTTTGCTGCAGTGGGAACGGTTTCGGCCCTACGGAGGTAGGCAGCAGGAACCAGGACATCAATAAAGCCCCAGGCTCCTGGCCTGGGGTTTTGTCTGGAGCGGGTGACGAGAATCGAACTCGCGCTCTGAGCTTGGGAATCAACGGTTCTTGATCGGCTGTAGTGGCTCTGGCCTGCATGTTTGGCTGGAGGGGTCGAGGGTGGTGTGGTCTGTGGGTGCCGTGCTTGACCGCTATTGTCCGCTCTGAAGGGCACGGATGGGGCACGAGGACGATCGATGCCGCCGTGCCGTGGGTGGGGAAGTTTCACCGCGCTGGATCATGCGCTCGCCATCGTGCGATTTCACCCCTGGCGATCTGCCCCAAGGTGAACCCGGTCGGCGGTCATCGATCCGGCTCCGTAGTACCGGCGGTCGACGTGCTGCGTCTCATTGCGGTCACCAGCAAGGAGCCTCATCGTGAGGTACTAAGGTACCGTGGATGCGGAGGTGGGATTTATGACCACGGCTTCGAAGCCACCCCGGCAGTCGCCGCTCAAGGTGGATCCGGCGACGGATAAGTTGATCAGCCAGGGCGCGCATTTCCTGGGCCTGACGAAGAAGGATCTGGTCGCGGAGGCGGTACGGGTTTACCTGGACCAGCGGCGTGAGGATCTGCGTGAGGGCATGGTGGAGGCGCTCAGCGTCCTGGACGGCTCCCTGAAGTCGGACGTCATGCTCCTGACCGGTCTGACATCGGAGGAGATCGACGCGGTCGGCGGGATCGACGAATGACCGGTCTCGCTGCGATGCGGCCCGCCAGGCCCACCTTGCGATGCCTGCGCGATGACCTCGGACTCCCCCTGCCAGCGGTGACCGACCCCTTGGACGAGATCGAGCACCCGACCCTGGCGAAGACCGCTGAGCAGTTCGCGGCGGACGATGCCAAGCATGAGCGCATCCGCGCTGTCGATGACCAGGTGTTGTTCAAGGTGAAGGTCCAGCGTTGGCGCGGGGCGGTCTGGGTGGACGCCGACCTTCCGTGGCTGGTGGCAGCCGGCCGCCGCGAGGACGGCTCCACCGACGACTTCTATGCCGCTCTCGAAGCCGACGGCAAGACTGCCCGAACCCGCTACAACGCCGGCAACGCCGACGCGCTCAAGTCCGCCACGTACACCGCTCACTTGCTTCCCGCTCGCGAGGACCACGTCCGCTATCGCGCCGAAGCTGGAGTCCGTTTCGTCCGGCGGCTCCGGACCACGGTTCTGACTCTGAGCCGTGCCACCCTCCGGGACGGTCAGGAGCACACGGTGGACTTCGACACCTTCACCGTCGGCCTTCAGGTCCGCGCCGACGACGGCCACGAGACCTACCTCGCGGTGCGGATCACGGGTTCGGTCCCGCCGAACCTCACGACATTGATTCTGCGCAACGTTCCCGGCTGCGAGGCCGACGGCTGGTACCCCGAATACGCCCTGCCGGAGCGGGACCTGCTCCCCGCGGAACAGGCCTGGTCCAACCTGATGGACCCTCGTGAGGCCGCCCGAGTCCTCGACACGGAGCCGTAGCAGCCGGAACAAGAGAAAGGCCCAGGTCATTGACCAGGGCCTCCATCGAAGAGCGGGTGACGAGAATCGAACTCGCGCTCTGAGCTTGGGAAGCTCATGTTCTACCATTAAACTACACCCGCGAAGTGCGCCGGTATCGGCAGTGCATCGCCGCACACTCTACCCCATGCCAGGCCCCCGGTGCGTGCGCCGTGGGGTCCGTGTGTCGTGGTGCGGCGTGGACGCGGGTGTGGCGGGCGGGAGTTGGGGGCGTAGCGTAGGGGGGCGGAGTGCCGCCTGGAGTGGCGTCCTGTTCATCCCCTAATGTGGCGGTCTCGTCCATGGCTGGTTGGGGAAGGGACTTGATGGAGTCGATGGAGCGCACCGTCGTCCGCTGTGCCGAAGGGCATGTGTTCGCTACCTCGTCGTTCCCGATGCAGCAGCTCGGGTCCGGCCGGATCGGCCCCGGGCGGTTGCTGCGCTGTCCGCGGTGTGCGCGGTTGAGGCAGGCCGTGCCGGTGGTGTTCGAGCGACGGTAGGGAGTGGCGGGGCAGGCGCGCGGGCGGTCCGGTTGGGGCGGGCTCGCGCGTTCTGCGTATCCTCGGGACGTGCTTCTCTCAGATAAGGACCTCCGGGCCGAGATCGATGCCGGGCGGGTTCGCATTGACCCGTTCGACGCGTCGATGGTGCAGCCCTCGAGCATCGATGTGCGGCTGGACCGCTACTTCCGGGTGTTCGAGAACCACCGCTATCCGCATATCGACCCCGCCGTCGAGCAGGTGGACCTGACCCGTCAGGTGGAGCCCGACGGCGATGAGGCGTTCATCCTCCACCCCGGGGAGTTCGTGCTGGCGTCGACGTACGAGGTCATCACGCTGCCCGATGATCTCGCTTCCCGGCTGGAGGGCAAGAGCTCGCTGGGGCGGCTCGGGCTCGTGACGCACTCGACGGCCGGGTTCATCGACCCCGGGTTCTCCGGCCACGTGACGCTGGAGCTGTCGAATCTGGCGACGCTGCCGATAAAGCTGTGGCCCGGTATGAAGATCGGGCAGCTGTGCATGTTCCGGCTGAGCTCCCCCTCGGAGTTCCCGTACGGCTCCGAGCGGTACGGATCCCGTTACCAGGGCCAGCGGGGGCCGACCGCCTCGCGTTCGTTCATGAACTTCCATCGGACGCAGGTGTGATGCGGCATGGCTGGTGAGACGCGGGAGAACCTGACGTACGAGGCCTTCGGGCGGGCCGTGCGGGAGCTGGCGCAGGCGGTCGCGGACGACGGCTACGAGCCCGACGTGGTGCTGAGCATCGCGCGGGGCGGGGTCTTCGTCGCGGGCGGTCTGGCGTACGCGCTGGACTGCAAGAACATCCACCTGGTGAACGTCGAGTTCTACACCGGCGTCGGCACCACGCTGGAGATGCCCGTGATGCTGGCGCCCGTTCCGAACGCCATCGACTTCACGCGGAAGAAGGTCCTGATCGCCGACGACGTGGCGGACACCGGCAGGACGCTGAAGCTGGTCCGCGACTTCTGCGTCGATCATGTGGCCGAGGTGCGCAGCGCGGTCATCTACGAGAAGCCGCAGTCGCTCGTGAAGTGCGAGTACGTGTGGAAGAAGACCGACCGGTGGATCAATTTCCCCTGGAGCGTCGAGAAGCCCGTCGTGCGCCGGGAGGGCCAGGTCTTCGACGCGTAGGCGGCGGGGTCCCGCACGCACACGTCGAGGGACACGGACACACGCACAGGAGGAGGGCCCCGGGGCCCTCCTCCTGTGCGTGTGCGGTCAGATGGTGCCGAGCTTGATGATCGAGAGCAGCGCGATCAGCTGGATCGCGGAAGCGCCCAGCGCCTTCGGCCAGGGCAGCTCGTGCGACTTGCTCACCATCGAGGTGAACAGCGCGCCGGCGGCCAGCCAGGTGACCCAGCCGAGGAGCTGGACCAGGGTGTTCTCGCCGCCCAGGAACAGGGCGAAGACCAGGCGGGGCGCGTCCGTGATCGACATGATCAGCATGGACAGGCCCACGGTCGGCTGCCAGGCCCCCGTGCCGCCGAGCTGGCGGGCCAGGGTGTGGGTGACGGCGCCGAGGACGAGACCGCCGACGACGAAGCCGATGCCCGTGAAGACGACGTACGGGGCGGCCGTCGAGACCTCCGCGTGGATCGCCTCGTCGCGGGCCTGGTCGAAGCCGAAGAGCGCGAGCAGCCCGTACACGAACGTGACGGCGATCGCGGGGCCCCAGACGGGGTAGTCGCGCATCTGCCAGAACGTCGGTCCGGGGCGCAGCACCACGCCGCTCAGCAGCTGCTTCCAGGGCAGCCGGGGGCCGGCGGGCTGGGCGGGGGCCTGGCCTGCCTGGTAGGTGTTCCCGTCGCCGTACGGGTCCTCGTGGATGCTGAACGCCTGGGTGTGGCCCGGGGCGTTGGCGTACGGATCCTGCTGCGGGGGCTGGTGGTAGGGGTCGCCGAAGTACTCCGGCTCGCCGTGTCCGCCGCCCTGCCCGCCGCTCCCGTGCCCGCCTCCCCCCGGGTGTCCGCCGCCCCCGTGCCCGCCGCTGTACGGGGCGCCCTGGGGGCCGCCGTACGGTGCGCCGCCGCCGCCCGTGGGAGGCCACGACTGGCGGCCGTACGGCGGCGGTGGTGCCTGCGTGCCGTACGGCTGTTGCTGCTGCGGGTGTTGTTGCGGTGTGCGGTTGTCCCGGCCGCGTCCGATCCTGAATCCAGCCACGTGTCGAACGTACCTGGTCCGCGCGGACGCGGTGTGGGGGCCGGGGGAACAAGCGGCCCATTGCGGCCTAGCTGTGACATCCCCTAGGGGGACCCTGGGGGGTCTGCCCGCCCCCGGTGGTGGTCCTGGCCCGCGCAGCCGGACCCGTACCCGCGCCGCACACGCGGAAGCGGCCGGTCCTGCCCCCGAGGCAGATCCGGCCGCTTCCGTGCGGGTGGGAGGGACTACTTGACGGGCTCGGGCTCCGGCACGTCCGCCGTCTCCGCCTCGCCCGAGGGGTCGGCGGGTGTCTTCACCGACTCCAGCAGCAGCTGGGAGACGTCGACGACCTGGACCGACTCCTTCGCCTGGCCGTCGTTCTTCTTGCCGTTGACCGAGTCGGTCAGCATGACGAGGCAGAACGGGCAGGCCGTGGAGACGATGTCGGGGTTGAGGGAGAGGGCTTCGTCGACGCGCTCGTTGTTGATGCGCTTGCCGATCCGCTCCTCCATCCACATCCGCGCGCCGCCGGCGCCGCAGCAGAAGCCGCGCTCCTTGTGGCGGTGCATCTCCTCGTTCCGCAGACCCGGCACCTTCGCGATGATCTCGCGCGGGGGCGTGTAGATCTTGTTGTGGCGGCCCAGGTAGCAGGGGTCGTGGTAAGTGATCAGACCCTCGACCGGCGTCACCGGGACCAGCTTGCCCTCGTCCACCAGATGCTGGAGCAGCTGGGTGTGGTGGATGACCTCGTACTCGCCGCCGAGCTGCGGGTACTCGTTGGCGATCGTGTTGAAGCAGTGCGGGCAGGTGGCGACGATCTTCTTCGCCGACTTCGCCTTCTTCGTCGAGTCGTCCTCGTCATCCTCACCGAACGCCATGTTCAGCATCGCGACGTTCTCCTGGCCCAGCTGCTGGAACAGCGGCTCGTTGCCCAGGCGGCGGGCGGAGTCACCGGTGCACTTCTCGTCGCCGCCCATGATCGCGAACTTGACGCCCGCGATGTGGAGGAGCTCCGCGAAGGCCTTCGTCGTCTTCTTGGCCCGGTCCTCGAGGGCGCCCGCGCAGCCGACCCAGTACAGGTAGTCGACCTCGGCGAGGTCCTCGACGTCCTTGCCGACGATCGGCACCTCGAAGTCGACCTCCTTGGTCCACTCCACACGCTGCTTCTTGGCGAGCCCCCAGGGGTTGCCCTTCTTCTCCAGGTTCTTGAGCATCGTGCCCGCCTCGGACGGGAACGCGGACTCGATCATCACCTGGTAGCGGCGCATGTCGACGATGTGGTCGATGTGCTCGATGTCGACGGGGCACTGCTCCACGCACGCACCGCAGGTGGTGCAGGACCACAGCACGTCCGGGTCGATGACACCGTTCTCCTCGAGCGTCCCGATGAGGGGGCGCTCGGCCTCGGCCAGGGCGGCCGCGGGGACGTCCTCGAGCTGCTCGGCCGTGGCCTTCTCGTTGCCCTCCATGTCCTTGCCGCCGCCGGCCAGCAGGTACGGGGCCTTGGCGTGCGCGTGGTCGCGCAGGGACATGATCAGGAGCTTCGGCGAGAGGGGCTTGCCGGTGTTCCAGGCGGGGCACTGCGACTGGCAGCGGCCGCACTCGGTACACGTGGAGAAGTCGAGGATGCCCTTCCAGGAGAACTGCTCGACCTGGGAGACACCGAAGGTGTCGTCCTCGCCCGGGTCCTCCCAGTCGATCTCCTTGCCGCCGCTGGTCATCGGCTGGAGGGCACCCAGCGCCGACGAGCCGTCCGCGTTCCGCTTGAACCAGATGTTGGGGAAGCCGAGGAAGCGGTGCCAGGCGACACCCATGTTGGTGTTCAACGACACGGTGATCATCCAGATCAGCGAGACGCCGATCTTGATCATCGCGACGAAGTAGATGAGGTTCTGGAGGGTCCCGAGCGCGAGGCCCTTGAAGGCGAGCACCAGGGGGTACGAGACGAAGTACGCGGCCTCGTAGCCCTCGACGTGGTGGATCGCGCCCTCGAGGCCGCGCAGGGTCAGGATCGCCAGGCCGATGGCGAGGATGACGTATTCGACGAAGTACGCCTGCCAGGCCTTGGAGCCGGCGAAGCGGGACTTGCGGCCGGCGCGGGAGGGCAGGTTCAGCAGCCGGATGGCCATCAGCGTGACGATGCCGAGCACCGTCATGATGCCGATGAACTCGATGTACAGCTCGAACGGCAGCCAGCCGCCGACGATCGGGAGTACCCAGTCGGCCTGGAAGAGCTGTCCGTACGCCTGGAGCAGCGTCGGCGGCAGGGTCAGGAAGCCGATCGCGACGAACCAGTGTGCGAAGCCGACGATGCCCCACCGGTTCATCCGGGTGTGGCCGAGGAACTCCTTGACCAGGGTGATCGTGCGCTGCTTGGGGTCGTCGGTGCGGCTGCCTGCCGGGACCGGCTGTCCGAGGCGGACGAACCGGTAGATCTGCGCGACGGCTCGGGCGATGAGCGCAACGCCGACGACGGTCAGCACCAGCGACACGATGATCGCGGCGAGTTGCATGTGGGGCTCCTCGGGCCTGCGAGGGTGGGATCCAGCGGAACAAGCGATTACTAAGCAGTAACTTAATCAGTCTGTGCTGACACTATCCACTTATTCCGCCACGCTGTAGTTGGGCAGGCGGTGATCTGTGTCGCTCAGGCGGGCTTTTCCCCGCCGGGCCAGGGTGCGGAACTCCGTGCGCAGGTGGATCCGCACGGACCGCGCCATGATCGCCAGGTCCAGCCATGTTCCATGATGCTCCGCGTAGTGCGCGTCGAGCAGGGCGGGCTCGTCCCAGGGCATACCGGAGCGGGCCCGCACCTGCGCCAGGCCGGTCAGGCCGGGGCGCAGTTCCCGGCGCCACCGGCCGGCCGCCGCCTCGAGAAGAGCCGGATCGTCCGGGCGCAGGGGCGGCGGGCCGACCAGTGAGAGCTCTCCGCGTACGACGTGGACGAGCCGGGACAGCAGGTCCAGGCGGAATCTGCGGGTGTGCAGCGAACGCAGCTCGAAGGGGTGTCCGCCGAGGCCGGCCCGAATCTCGCGGCGCAGTACGCCGCCGCGGCCGCGGGGTCGCCGGACGGCGAGGGCGAGGGCGGCGAGGGCGAGCGCCGGGGCGGCGAGGGCCAGGAACGCCGATCCGAGTACGAGGTCGAGGGACCGCTTGACGGTCACCGCCTCCAGGGCTTCGGTGACGCGGCCGAGGGTGCGGCCGACCGCCCGGACGGCCGCCTGTGCGGCGGGGTGCCGTCTCCTTCGTGGCGCAGTCTGCTTCGGGTTCCGCATGGGTGCCTGCCCGTGATCGGTGACGTGCCGTTATGACCGTCTCGCTGCAATTTGTGACAGAACGATCCCACGGTGCGAAGGTGGGTGGGGGGCATGGGCCCCACCGTGTGCCGGGTGTCGCGATCAGGTGCCCGTCCCCAGCGTCGCCGGGCTTGTACCGCCGGGCCTGAAACTCGGGAAACGGCTGTTCGCGGCGGGTGCGAGCACATAAGTTGAGCGTAAGTGGCTCAGGTCCTTTGACTCCGGGGCGGGTGTGATGCATCCTTGAGTCAGATCCACTCAAGTAGTCAGTTGGAGGAATCGAAATGGCACGTGCGGTCGGCATCGACCTGGGCACGACTAACTCCGTCGTCAGCGTTCTCGAAGGCGGCGAGCCCACCGTCATCACCAACGCCGAAGGCGCCAGGACCACGCCGTCCGTCGTCGCCTTCGCGAAGAACGGCGAGGTGCTCGTCGGCGAGGTCGCCAAGCGTCAGGCGGTCACGAACGTCGACAGGACGATCCGTTCGGTCAAGCGCCACATGGGCACTGACTGGAAGATCGAGCTCGACGGCAAGAACTTCAACCCGCAGCAGATGAGCGCCTTCATCCTGCAGAAGCTGAAGCGCGACGCCGAGGCGTACCTGGGCGAGAAGGTCACCGACGCGGTGATCACCGTTCCGGCGTACTTCAACGACTCCGAGCGTCAGGCGACGAAGGAGGCCGGCGAGATCGCGGGCCTGAACGTCCTGCGCATCGTCAACGAGCCGACGGCCGCCGCGCTGGCGTACGGGCTCGACAAGGACGACCAGACGATCCTCGTCTTCGACCTCGGTGGCGGCACCTTCGACGTGTCCCTCCTGGAGATCGGCGACGGCGTCGTCGAGGTGAAGGCCACCAACGGTGACAACCACCTCGGTGGCGACGACTGGGACCAGCGCGTCGTCGACTACCTGGTGAAGCAGTTCGCCAACGGGCACGGCGTGGACCTGTCCAAGGACAAGATGGCTCTCCAGCGTCTCCGCGAGGCCGCGGAGAAGGCGAAGATCGAGCTCTCGTCCTCGACCGAGACCACGATCAACCTGCCCTACATCACGGCGTCGGCCGAGGGCCCGCTGCACCTGGACGAGAAGCTCACGCGCTCGCAGTTCCAGCAGCTCACCGCGGACCTCCTGGACCGCTGCAAGAACCCGTTCCACAACGTCATCAAGGACGCGGGCATCCAGCTCTCCGAGATCGACCACGTCGTTCTCGTCGGCGGCTCGACCCGTATGCCGGCCGTCGCCGAGCTCGTCAAGGAGCTCACGGGCGGCCAGGACGCCAACAAGGGTGTGAACCCGGACGAGGTCGTCGCCATCGGCGCCTCGCTCCAGGCCGGTGTCCTCAAGGGCGAGGTCAAGGACGTCCTGCTCCTCGACGTGACCCCGCTGTCCCTCGGCATCGAGACCAAGGGAGGGATCATGACCAAGCTCATCGAGCGCAACACCACGATCCCGACCAAGCGTTCCGAGATCTTCACGACGGCCGAGGACAACCAGCCGTCCGTGCAGATCCAGGTCTACCAGGGCGAGCGCGAGATCGCGGCGTACAACAAGAAGCTCGGCATGTTCGAGCTCACCGGCCTGCCGCCGGCCCCGCGGGGCGTGCCGCAGATCGAGGTCGCGTTCGACATCGACGCCAACGGCATCATGCACGTCGCCGCCAAGGACCTCGGCACCGGCAAGGAGCAGAAGATGACCGTCACCGGTGGCTCCTCGCTGCCGAAGGACGAGGTCAACCGGATGCGCGAAGAGGCCGAGCAGTACGCCGACGAGGACCACCGCCGTCGTGAGGCCGCCGAGTCCCGCAACCAGGGCGAGCAGCTCGTCTACCAGACGGAGAAGTTCCTCAAGGACAACGAGGACAAGGTCCCCGGCGACGTGAAGACGGAGGTGGAGACCGCGCTCACCGAGCTGAAGGAGAAGCTCAAGGGCGAGGACACCGCCGAGATCCGTACGGCTACCGAGAAGGTCGCGGCCGTCTCCCAGAAGCTGGGCCAGGCGATGTACGCCAACACCCAGACCGAGGGTGCGACGCCGGGCGCCGGGGCGCCGGGTGACGGCCAGGCCAAGGCCGACGACGACGTCGTCGACGCCGAGATCGTGGACGACGAGAAGGACCAGAAGGGCGGTGCGGCGTGACCGAGGAGACTCCGGGCTTCGAGGAGAAGCCTGACGTCCCCTCCGGCGCCAACTCCGACGACGCCGAACCGACGGCCGCCACCCCCTCCGAGGAGGAGGCGGCGGCCCCGGCCGGGGACGTACAGCAGACAGTGGCCCTGACAGCTCAGCTGGACCAGGTCCGCACCGCGCTCAACGAGCGCACGGGCGACCTGCAGCGGCTCCAGGCCGAGTACCAGAACTACCGTCGCCGTGTGGAGCGCGACCGGGTCCAGGTCAAGGAGGTCGCGGTCGCGGGCCTGCTGTCCGAGCTCCTGCCCGTGCTCGACGACGTCGGGCGCGCCCGGGACCACGGCGAGCTCGTCGGCGGCTTCAAGTCGGTGGCCGAATCCCTGGAGACGGTCGTCGCGAAGCTGGGACTCCAGCAGTTCGGCAAGGAGGGCGAGCCCTTCGACCCGACGATCCACGAGGCCCTGATGCACTCGTACGCGCCGGACGTCACGGAGACGACCTGCGTGGCGATCCTGCAGCCGGGGTACCGCATCGGGGAGCGCACGATCCGCCCCGCGCGGGTGGCCGTGGCGGAGCCGCAGCCGGGTGCCACGCCCGCGGCGGCCAAGGAAGAGAAGGCAGACGACGAGGAGAGCGGTGGCACCGAAGAGGTCTGACATCACGTCCGACCACTGCGGTGCACACCGACGGGGCGTGCGGCCGGCCGACTGGCCGGCCGCACGGCCGATCGTCCGGAAGGAGGGACGTCGATGAGCACGAAGGACTTCGTCGAGAAGGACTACTACAAGGTTCTCGGCGTCCCCAAGGACGCCACCGACGCCGAGGTGAAGAAGGCGTACCGGAAGCTCGCCCGCGAGTTCCACCCGGACGCCAACAAGGGCGACTCCAAGGCTGAGGAGCGCTTCAAGGAGATCTCCGAGGCGAACGACGTCCTCGGTGACCCCAAGAGGCGCAAGGAGTACGACGAGGCGCGCGCCCTGTTCGGCAACGGGGGCTTCCGGGCGGGTCCCGGTGGTGCGGGCGGCAACTTCAACTTCGACCTGGGCGACCTCTTCGGGGGAGCGCCCGGGGGCGGCGGTCAGGGCGGCGCCGGTGGGTTCGGCGGTGGTGGCCTGGGCGACGTCTTCGGCGGACTGTTCAACCGGGGCGGTGCGGGCACCCGTGTCCAGCCCCGCCGCGGCCAGGACATCGAGTCCGAGGTGACCCTCAGCTTCACGGAGGCCGTCGACGGGGCCACGGTCCCGCTCCGGATGTCCAGCCAGGCCCCCTGCAAGGCATGTTCGGGCACCGGAGACAAGAACGGCACTCCGAGGGTCTGCCCGACCTGTGTCGGTACCGGGCAGGTGTCGCGCGGGACCGGCGGCGGATTCTCGCTCACGGACCCCTGCGTGGACTGCAAGGGCCGCGGCCTCATCGCGCAGGACCCCTGCGACGTCTGCAAGGGCAGTGGCCGGGCGAAGTCGGCGCGCACCATGCAGGTGCGGATCCCTGCGGGCGTCCTGGACGGGCAGCGGATCAGGCTGCGCGGCAAGGGCAGCCCCGGCGAGCGCGGCGGCCCGGCCGGTGACCTCTACGTCGTCGTCCACGTCGGCGCCCATCCGGTCTTCGGCCGCAAGGGCGACAACCTCACGGTCACCGTGCCCGTCACCTTCGTGGAGGCGGCGCTCGGCGGTGAGGTGAAGGTGCCCACGCTCGGCGGACCGCCCGTCACCCTGAAACTCCCGCCCGGCACGCCGAACGGGCGTACGATGCGGGCCCGCGGAAAGGGTGCCGTGCGCAAGGACGGGACCAGGGGCGACCTGCTGGTCACCGTCGAGGTCTCCGTACCCGGCGACCTCGGCGCGGAGGCTCAGGAGGCCCTGGAGGCCTACCGGAAGGCGACCGCGGGGGAGGACCCGCGGGCGGAGCTGTTCCAGGCTGCGAAGGGAGCTTGAGATGGACGGCCGTCGACGTAATCCGTACCAGCTGACGGACGAATCACCTGTCTACGTGATCTCGATCGCGGCCCAGCTCTCGGGCCTGCATCCGCAGACGCTGCGGCAGTACGACCGTCTCGGCCTGGTCTCGCCCGACCGTACGCCAGGGCGCGGCCGGCGTTACTCCGCACGGGACATCGAGCTGCTGCGCACGGTGCAGCAGCTGTCGCAGGACGAGGGCATCAACCTCGCGGGCATCAAGCGCATCATCGAGCTGGAGAACCAGGTCGCCGCGCTCCAGCAGCGTGTCGCCGAGCTCTCGGCGGCCGTGGACGGCGCGGCCGTGGCCATGCAGCAGCGCGAGGCCCAGGTGCACGCCTCCTACCGGCGCGACCTCGTCCCGTACCAGGACGTGCAGCAGGCCGGTGCGCTGGTGGTCTGGCGGCCCAAGAGGCCGAAGGACTGAGACGGCCGGACAGGGCCCGCCCCCGGGGTTTCACGACCCGGGGGCGGGCCCTGTCCGCGTGGGGGCCGGAGTGCGGCGGGGAGCCGCCCGTACGGCTCGCAGGACGGCCTCCGGCCGCTTCCGTGGTGCCGGAGCCCTCAGGGGTCAGGCGTCCTGGTCCAGGATCCCCGAACGGGCGATCAGGTAGCCGAGCTGGGCGCGGCTCGTGCTGCCGAGGGTGGCCGACAGTTTGGCCACATGGGCCCGGCAGGTGCGGACGTTCATGCCGAGGCGGCGGGCGATGGAGTCGTCCACGTGTCCCTCGACGAGGAGTTGGGCGATGGAGCGCTGAACACCGCTGATGCCCGCGGGAGTCGGCTCGTACTTGATCTCTTCGAGCAGCGGGGCCGCCCTGGTCCAGAGCTGTTCGAAGACCTTGGCGAGGTACTCGACCAGGCCGGGGTGCCGTAGCTCCAGGGCGACCATGCGGTCGTCCTGGGCGGGTATGAAAGCGACGGTGCGGTCGAAGACGATCAGGCGTTCGATGAGTTCTTCGAGGGTGCGTATCTCCACGTGGTCGCCGGCCATGCGCTCGGCATAGGCGAGCGTGCTCTGGCTGTGGCGCGCGGTGTGCTGGTAAAGCGTGCGTATCCTGACGCCGCGGTGCACGACCGACAGCCCGCGCTCCAGGGACTTGCTGAGGCTGTCCTCGGGCCTCCCGCCGCCCGGCTGGACCGTGAGGACCTCGGAGCGGCATTCGGCGGTCGCCAGGTCCAGGGACGCGTTGATCCGGTTGACGCCCTCCAGCACGGTGATGGCGTGCGTGGTCGAGGGGCCCTGGGCGCTGATGTCCATGAACGGCTCGAAACACTCGGCCAGCGCCAAGGAATGCCGCCGCCGTTCCTGGATCTCGCGCTCGATGGGATGCATGTGCTGGGCCAGGACCGCCGACGGGGCGACCGGGCGGAGCCAGTCCGTGGCGTCGGGATCGGGATGCAGGAGGGCGAACTCGATCAGGCAGGGGGCTGGTTCGACCTCGGCGCGGGCGATCCGCCCGGTACGCAACGCGATGGCGTAAAGGCGCACTCCGTCTTCACACAGATCGGCGATCCCATGAGGATGTACCGGTTTTGCGGTACTTGCGCCCATATCTCCACCCCCCAGCTTCCTGCTCTTACAGGAACATGATGCATCGACTCGGTGGTGTTCGAGTGCCCAGGTGAGACATCGTCTTCAGTGCGGGGGAGAAGAATCCACAAGTGAGGACGAAGCCGACTATGTACAAGCGAATGCTTCGCTCGGCGCTTGCCGCCTCGTTCGTCGCGGCCATGGGTTTCGGGCTGTCGAGCGCGGGCGACATCGGCTGGAGCAGCGAGGCGGCTGCTGCGCCGGGTGACATCGGCTGGAACGTGCAGGCAGCAGCGCCCAAGGACATCGGCTGGATCGCTCCCCAGGGTGGCCAGGGGGACATCGGCTGGAACGCCCAGGGCGACATCGGCTGGAACGCTCCGGCTCGCACAGTCGCATGACCACCCCTCCGGACGACCGCACCTTCCGGCGGGAGATGGCTACGGCGTATCGGTCAGGGTGGCACTTCATCGATCTGCTCACGGCCCTCACCCGCCAGGGCGATTCGTTGATGGTCACCCTGTTCGGAGAGCCGATCGTCGTCGTGATGGAAACGGATGAGGACATCCGCGCCTATCGATGCCTCCGTCGGCCCCGGGGGGCTCCGCAACCGGTTCGCTGTGCCGTGAGGTACGGCATGATTTTCGTCAATCTCGATCAGCGCGACCACGAGCTGTTCGAACAAGAAGCCATTTCCGCCACCCCCCGCAGTGCCTGAACGATTCCCCCGTCGTTCCATATCGTTCAGGCGCTTCCCCCACACAACGGCGCCATCGTGACCTGAACACGGTGGCGCCGTTGTGCTGCCCGGAACCGGAAACCGGGTCCGGGCGGGTAAGGGAAGGGAAAAGGAAAAGAAAAGTGCGGCGGAAAGTGAAAGGCCGCAGGAAAGACGGAGCGAAGACGTTCAGCCCCTTCCGAGCGCCCTGTCCACGGCGATCTCGATGACGACCCGGTCCGGGTTCGGCCTCGGCGTGCGCTCGTACCGCTCCGCGTAGCGGCGTACGGCGTCGTCCACCTCGCCGGGCTCCGTGCGGACCACCGCGCGGCCCTCCAGGGTCGCCCAGCGGCGCCCCTGCATCTGGCAGACCGCGACCCGTGCCCCCTCCGGGCCGGCCGCCAGGACGTGGGCGACCTTCCGGCTGTGCCCGTCGGTGATGACGCGCGCCGTCAGCGTCTCGGGGTCGTACGTCACGCCGACCGGCACCACGTGCGGTGTCCCGTCGGGCCGCGGCGTCGTCAGCGTGCACACGTGGCGCTCCCGCCAGAAGGCGAGGTACTCGGGTCCGGGGTTGCGTACATCAGGCATGGGGTCAGCCTAGGTACAGGGGACACGAAGGGCCACGGCGGAGGCGACGGTTCAGGCTTGAGTGGAATAGACTCAACTTTGTACTCGTTGTGAGAGTCATAGTTGCCAGGCCGGATACACCAGCACGAGGAGGAGACAGCGCCCGTGGACGCCGAGCTGACCAACAAGAGCCGGGACGCCCTCAACGCGGCCACCAGCAGGGCCGTCAAGGACGGGCACCCCGATCTGACCCCCGGACACCTGTTGCTCGCACTGCTCGCCGGTGAGGACAACGCGAACATCACCGACCTGCTGGCCGCCGTCGAGGCCGACCAGGTGGCCGTGCGTACGGAGGCCGAACGGCTCCTCGGCGCGCTGCCGAGTGTCACCGGGTCGACCGTGGCGCCGCCCCAGCCCAGTCGTGACCTGCTCGCCGTGCTCGCCGACGCTGACCAGCGGGCCAAGGAGCTCGGGGACGACTACCTCTCCACCGAGCACCTGCTGATCGCCATCGCCGCGAAGGGCGGCCGCGCGGGTGAGATCCTCGACGGACAGGGAGCCGGCGCCGAGAAGCTGCTGGACGCGTTCGAGAAGAGCAGGGGAGGGCGCCGGGTGACCACTCCCGACCCCGAGGGCCAGTACAAGGCCCTGGAGAAGTTCGGCACCGACTTCACGGCCGCCGCGCGTGAGGGCAAGCTGGACCCGGTCATCGGCCGGGACCAGGAGATCCGCCGCGTCGTGCAGGTGCTGTCGCGCAGGACCAAGAACAATCCGGTGCTCATCGGCGAGCCCGGCGTCGGCAAGACGGCCGTCGTCGAGGGTCTCGCCCAGCGCATCGTCAAGGGTGACGTCCCCGAGTCCCTCAGGAACAAGCGGCTCGTCTCCCTGGACCTCGGTGCGATGGTCGCGGGCGCCAAGTACCGCGGTGAGTTCGAGGAGCGCCTCAAGACCGTCCTCTCCGAGATCAAGGAGAGCGACGGCCAGATCATCACGTTCATCGACGAGCTGCACACCGTGGTCGGCGCGGGCGCCGGCGGTGACTCGGCGATGGACGCGGGCAACATGCTCAAGCCGATGCTCGCCCGCGGTGAGCTCCGCATGGTCGGCGCCACCACGCTGGACGAGTACCGCGAGCGCATCGAGAAGGACCCCGCCCTGGAGCGCCGGTTCCAGCAGGTCCTGGTCGCCGAACCGTCCGTCGAGGACACCATCGCGATCCTGCGCGGCCTCAAGGGCCGCTACGAGGCCCACCACAAGGTGCAGATCGCGGACTCCTCGCTGGTGGCCGCCGCGACCCTCTCCGACCGCTACATCACCTCCCGCTTCCTCCCCGACAAGGCCATCGACCTGGTCGACGAGGCGGCTTCCCGGCTCCGTATGGAGATCGACTCCTCGCCCCTGGAGATCGACGAGCTCCAGCGCGCCGTCGACCGCCTGCACATGGAGGAACTGGCCCTGAAGAACGAGTCCGACGAGGGTTCCAAGCAGCGGCTGGCGAAGATCCGCCGCGACCTCGCGGACAAGGAGGAGGAGCTGCGCGGCCTGACCGCCCGCTGGGAGAAGGAGAAGCAGGGCCTCAACCGCGTGGGTGAGCTCAAGGAACGTCTCGACGACCTGCGGGGTCAGGCCGAGCGCGCCCAGCGCGACGGCGACTTCGACACCGCCTCCAAGCTGCTGTACGGGGAGATCCCCGGCCTGGAGCGAGAGCTGGCCGAGGCGGCCGAGGCCGAGGCCGAGCAGGAGGCCGCCAAGGACACCATGGTCAAGGAGGAGGTCGGCCCGGACGACATCGCCGACGTCGTCGGCGCCTGGACCGGCATCCCGGCCGGGCGGCTCCTGGAGGGCGAGACCCAGAAGCTGCTGCGCATGGAGTCCGAGCTGGGCAGGCGGCTGATCGGCCAGACGGAGGCCGTGCGCTCCGTCTCGGACGCGGTCCGGCGCACCCGTGCGGGGATCGCCGACCCGGACCGGCCCACCGGATCGTTCCTCTTCCTCGGACCGACCGGTGTCGGCAAGACCGAGCTGGCGAAGGCGCTGGCGGACTTCCTGTTCGACGACGAGCGGGCCATGGTCCGCATCGACATGAGCGAGTACGGGGAGAAGCACAGCGTCGCCCGTCTCGTCGGTGCCCCGCCCGGCTACGTCGGCTACGAGGAGGGCGGCCAGCTCACCGAGGCGGTGCGCCGCCGTCCGTACAGCGTCGTCCTGCTGGACGAGGTGGAGAAGGCCCACCCCGAGGTCTTCGACGTCCTGCTCCAGGTACTGGACGACGGCCGGCTCACCGACGGGCAGGGCCGGACGGTGGACTTCCGCAACACCATCCTGGTCCTGACCTCGAACCTGGGCAGTCAGTTCCTGGTCGACCCGCTGACCGAGCCCGAGGTGAAGAAGGAGCAGGTCCTGGAGGTCGTGCGGGCCTCGTTCAAACCGGAGTTCCTCAACCGGCTGGACGACCTGGTCGTCTTCTCCGCCCTGTCCGGTGACGAGCTGGCCCATATCGCGGGCCTCCAGATCGGCCGCCTCGCAGGCCGGCTGGCCGACCGCAGGATCACTCTCGACGTCACCCCGGACGCACTGGCCTGGCTCGCCGTGGAGGGCAACGACCCGGCGTACGGCGCCCGGCCCCTGCGCCGGCTGATCCAGACCGCGATCGGTGACCGGCTCGCGAAGGAGATCCTCGCGGGCGAGGTCAAGGACGGTGACACGGTCCGGGTGGACCGGGCCGGAGACGGGCTGACCGTGGGAGCCGCGCCGGCGGCGAAGAAGCTCTGAGGGCGGCCCTCAAGGAGCCGCGGCGGCGGCGAAGGGCCCGCTGGACCGGGCCCGGTGTCCCCCCGGCCGGACGTTCGCGTTCCGGCCGGGGGGACACGTGTGTGCGCGGTCCGCCCGCAATCATGCGTGCATGCGGCACGCACCGCCTGACGGGCAGCCCCCGAAATCGAGCCGAAATCTCTCGCTCGGTGGCCGAATTGAAGGAGGAGGCGTTCGTGGATGTCGCCGCACTTTGTATCCCGGCCATACATATTTCCCTCCTTGCTCGGAGCCGGATCCGTTCCCGCGCGGGTGATCGGGCCCCGCTCGATATCAGGACACTCCGGACTCTTTTCCTTCCTTACGAGCGCAGCGTTCCTGAATTCGGAAACCGGTAAGGTGCGGGCATGAAGGAGCGGATACCCGGTGAGGCGGACGCGGAGCCGAAGGATTGCAGAAGTGACAGTCTTATTCGCCGAAGCGAATTCCGTACTCTGTGGGCGGCTTTCGCTCAGTCGGTCCTGGGTGACCAGCTGGCCCGGGTGGCGCTCTCCCTGCTGGTTTTCGAACGCACCGACTCGGCGGGCTGGACCGCGGCGGCCTACGCCCTGACGAGCCTGCCCGCCCTGCTGTCCGGAGTGCTCCTGACCGGACTGGCGGACCGTTTCCCCCGGCGCACCGTCATGATCGGCTGCGACCTGGTCCGTGCCGTCCTCGTCGGGCTGATGGCCCTGCCCGGTACGCCACTGCCGCTGCTGGCCGCCCTGCTGGTGCTGGCACAGCTCGCCGAGGCTCCGTTCGGCGCCTCGCAGGGCGCCCTGATGCCGGCTGTGCTCGGCACCCGCCTGTACGAGCGGGGGCAGCGGGTCATGCTCATCACCCACCAGGCCGGGCAGCTCGTCGGCTTCGCCGTCGGCGGGGTCCTCGTGGTGTGGCTGGGCAGCCACGTCTCCCTGGGACTGAACGCGGTCACGTTCCTGGTCTCCGCCCTCCTGATCCGGCTGGGAGTGAAGGCGCGGCCCGTGGACGAGAGCGCCGACGCCCGGCCCAAGCGGATGAGCGCGCAGGTCGGCAGCGCCGCCGCGCTGATCTGGTCGGACCCCCGGCTGCGCTCCCTCGTCGCGCTCGGCTGGCTGGCGGGGTTCATCGTGCTCCCGGAGGGCCTGGCCGCCCCCTTCGCGGAGGAGGCCGGCGGGAGCGCCGCGTCGGTGGGACTCCTGCTGGCCGCGCACCCCGCGGGCATGGTCGTCGGCGCCGCCCTCCTGGGGCGGGCGGCCGTCGGCGCGGAACGCCGCAGGCAGCTGCTCGGGCCGCTTGCGGTGGGCTCGAACGTTCCGCTGCTCGTCTACTGGGCGGACCCCGCCGTGGGGCCCGCCCTGCTGGTGCTGCTGGTGTCGGGCATCTGTTCCGCGTACCAGATCACCGCCGGAGCCACCTTCGTCCTGCTCACCCCGGCCGGCCAGCGCGGTCAGGCCCTGGGGCTGGCGAGGTCGGGACTGACCGCCATGCAGGGGATCGGTGTCGCGGCGGGGGGCTTGGCGGCGGAGCTGTCCGGGTCCTCCGCCCGGACGATCGGCGGGGCGGGCCTCGTCGGGACGATCTGCGCGATCGCCGTCGCGGTCTCCTGGGCGCGGGCCCGGGAGACGAGCGCGGGGACGATTCCCCTGAGCGCGTAGGACTACCGGCCGCGAGGGCGGCTAGGGTCGACGGCAGGAAACCACGAGCGATCCACAGGAGTACCCAGCGATGTCTATCGACCCGTCCTCGATCCCCAACTTCGGCGGCCAGCCCGAGCCGCAGGCGGCAGGACCCGAGGGTCCCGTGGTCCCGGACCAGGACCTCGTCAAGCAGCTCCTCGAGCAGATGGAGCTGAAGTACGTCGTCGACGACGAGGGCGACCTCGCCGCGCCGTGGGAAGAGTTCCGCACGTACTTCATGTTCCGCGGCGAGGAGGAGCAGCAGGTCTTCTCGGTGCGTACGTTCTACGACCGCCCGCACGCCCTGGACCGGCGTCCCGAGCTCCTCGACGCGATCGACGACTGGAACCGCCGCACGCTGTGGCCCAAGGTCTACACCCACTCCCACGAGGGCGAGGAGGGTGCGGCGGCCTCCGTCCGGCTGATCGGTGAGGCGCAGATGCTCATCGGTACCGGCGTCAGCCTGGAGCACTTCGTCTCCTCGACGGTCAGCTGGGTCCGGGCCTCCATCGAGTTCGACAAGTGGCTCGTGGAGCGTCTGGGCCTGGAGCCCGGCGAGAAGAAGACCGAGGGCGAGGGCACCGAGCAGTCCACCGAGGGCTGACCCGGGAACGGCGCGCCGGTCCGGCACGGTGCCCGGCCGAGCACGTACCGAGGGCCCGGTCCGGGCGGTGGTCGTCGTGACCGCCGCCCGGGGCCGGGCCCTCGCGCGCGCCGCGCGGGTCAGTGCGCGGCGAGGCTCTTCAGCCGGGTGACCGCCTCGGCGAGCACGTCCGCGCGCTTGCAGAACGCGAAGCGGACGAACGGCGCGCCCTGGTCCCGGTGGTCGTAGAACACGGCGTTCGGAATGGCCACCACCCCGCACCGTCCGGGCAGTTCGCGGCAGAACGCGAAGCCGTCCCGCCCGCCGCCGAGCGGACGGATGTCGGTGGTGACGAAGTAGGTGCCCGCGGGCCGGAAGACCCCGAAGCCGGCCTCGGCGAGGCCGCTGCTCAGCAGGTCGCGCTTGGCCCGCAGATCCGCACGCAGGCCGTCGAAGTAGTTGCCCGGCAGCCGCAGGGCCTCGGCGACGGCGTACTGGAGCGGCCCGCCGGAGACGTACGTCAGGAACTGCTTGACGGAGCGCACGGCGGTGACCAGGTCCTGGCTCGCGGTGATCCAGCCGACCTTCCAGCCGGTGAACGAGAACGTCTTGCCGGCGCTGCTCACGGTAACCGTGCGCTCCCGCATGCCGGGGAAGGACGCCAGCGGGATGTGCTCGCCCTCGAAGACCACGTGCTCGTACACCTCGTCGGTGATGACGAGGAGATCGCGATCGCAGGCGAGTTCGGCGACGGCCGCCAGTTCGGCCCGGGTCAGGACGGTGCCCGTGGGGTTGTGCGGGGTGTTGAGGAGGATCAGCCGGGTCCGCGGGGTGACGGCGGCGCGGAGCTCGTCGAGGTCCAGCACGTAGCCGTCCTCGTGCGGGCGCAGCGTGACGGGGACCCTGGTCCCGCCCGCCATGGCGATGCAGGCGGCGTACGAGTCGTAGTAGGGCTCGAGGGCGATGACCTCGTCGCCGGGCTCCAGGAGGGCCAGCAGCGCGGCGGCGACGGCCTCGGTGGCGCCCGTGGTGACCAGGACCTCCGTGTCGGGGTCGTACGTCAGGCCGTACCACCGCTGCTGGTGCTCCGTGATCGCGGTACGCAGCTCGGGGACGCCGGGGCCCGGGGGGTACTGGTTCCCGTGCCCGGCGCGCAGGGCGCGGACCGCGGCCTCGCGGACCTCATCGGGGCCGTCGGTGTCGGGGAAGCCCTGCCCGAGGTTGATCGAGCCGGTCCGTACGGCCAGCGCCGACATCTCCGCGAAGATCGTCGTACCGAACGCGGCGAGGCGGCGGTTGAGCAGCGGTCGTCCCTGCGGTCCCTGTGTCATGGACGCCATCCTGTGCCGAAGCTCTGGACTTGCTCAAGTCCGCTTTGGCTCCCGCGGGGCATGGGAATCTCCCGGTCAGTCGAGAAGCGGGGACCTCGCTTCGGGGGAGAGAAGGACGTGAGGTCGATGGCCTTGTTCATCGGGGTGGCCGTGGTGGTGGTCGTGGTCGTGGGACTGATCGCGCTCGTCGCGGGCGCGGGACGCAGAGGGGACCCGCTGGCGGGCCGCAGCGGGCGTGGCAGCCGGCGCGGATCGGGTGGGGACGGTGGCGGAGGCTCCGACGGGGGCAGCTGGTGGAGCGGTGACAGCGGCACCGGTCACTCCGGCGGCCACTCGTGCGGGGGCGGCGGCCACTCGTGCGGCGGTGGGGGCGGCTGCGGGGGCGGGGGCGACTGAACCGCGCCTTCCGTTCCTGCCCGCCCTCCCAGGACGGGCTCAGGTGCCCGACGGGACGAACTCCCGCCGGGCACCTCTTTGTTGGGCCGCACAGGGAACAACTGAACCGTGCTGTCCCCTGAGGGATGGAAACCACGGCAAGTTGGGTAAAAACACTGCGGGTAGGGGTACTTCATGATTCCCTCGTCGGAGAGAACATTCAGCCCTCGGACCCGAGTTGGGCCGGATCGGGTGTTCCCCTCCCCCACGTGCACCGCACCGCCGCACCGGGGGCGCCTCCTGTCCACGTGTCCATGTGTGTTTGCGGAGCCGACCCATGCTCACGACCCTCCAGACCGCCTATTCCGATACCCGCGCCGCCGATCTGGCCTGGACCCTGGGGTGCGGGCCGCTGCCCGCCCTCGCCGTGCTCGACCTCCGGCTCGCCGGCGCCGACCTGCAGCTCAGGCTGCTCGGCGCCTCCCATCAGGTACTGCTGGAGGAGGAGCGCGGGACGTGCTCCGAGACCGTCGCCTGCATGCCCGGCAGCAGCACGCCCCTGCCCCTCGGTGTCGCCGAGCGGCTGGGGGACTGGGAGTACGAGTTCGCGGCACGCGTCGAAACGCTCTCCGAAGGCTCGTTCGCGGGGCGCGCCCAGGAGTTGCTCGCCCTGGTGGCCGACCACCCGCACGGCCTCGCCGGCACCTTCCCCGGCAGCCCGTACGCCTTCACGGCGATGCTGGCGCAGAGTGCGGAGGGCCAGGTGCGGTGGCGTACGTGGCACGCGTACCCGCAGGAGGGGCAGTTGGTGGTCACCCGCACCCGGGTGGGCGTACGCGCGGCGGCGCCGGTGTCATGAGTGGGGTGTCATGAGGGGGCGGAAGGGCGAGGGTGCGGTGCGGAGCCGTGCGCGATCGCCGTATTTGCACCCGTGTGGGTGACAAGGAGCGACCTTTCCGTCACGTAGCGTCTTTTTCATGATCGACCACGAGGTGTCGCAGCGAGGGAGCGCGGCGCGGCTTCCGGTGCGGCCCAGGACCGGCCGCTTCCTGGTGCTGGCCGTGGTCTTCATCTGTGCCGCGTGCGGGCTGGTGTACGAGCTGGAGCTCCTCGCCCTGGCCTCCTACCTCGTCGGCGACTCGGTCACGCAGGCTTCCGTGGTGCTCTCCGTGATGGTGTTCGCGATGGGCCTGGGCTCGCTGCTCGCGAAACGTCTACGCGGCCGTGCCGCCGTCGGATTCGGGCTGATCGAGGCGGCCCTGGCCCTGGTCGGCGGCGCCTCGGCGCTCGTCCTGTACGCCTCCTTCGCGTGGCTGGGGGAGTCGCGATACGCGCTGGTCGGGTTCTCACTGGCCATCGGTGTCCTGATCGGGGCGGAGATCCCCCTGCTGATGACGCTGATCCAGCGGGTGGACCGGCAGGACGCGGGCGGGGCCGTCGCCGACCTCTTCGCCGCCGACTACGTCGGCGCTCTCGTCGGCGGCCTCGCCTTTCCGTTCCTCCTCCTTCCGCGGATGGGGCAGCTCTCCGGCGCGCTGTTCACCGGCGCCGTCAACGCGGCGGCCGGGGGCGCGCTGGTGCTCTGGGTGTTCCGGCGGGACCTCGCCCCGGGGTCGCGGCGGCTGCTGATCGTCGCCAACGTCACGGTGATCGCCCTGCTGGCCACGGCGTCGGTGCTGGTCGACGACTTCGAGCGGGCTGCGCGGCGCGCGATGTACGGCGCCGAGGTGCGGGTCGCCGTGCGGACCGAGGTGCAGGAGGTCGTCCTGACGGGGGCGGGACACGGCTCGCTCGACCTGTATCTGGACGGCCGGCTCCGGGCCAGCTCCCGCGACGAGTGCCCCCTCCACGAGGCGCTGGTCCACCCGGCGATGAAGGGGGTCCACGGGCGGGTGCTCATCCTGGGCGGCGGCGACGGGCTGGCCGCCCGTGAGGTGCTGCGCTATCGCGACGTGCGGTCCGTCGTCGTGGTCGAACTCGATCCGGGCGTCACCCGGCTGGCCCGTACGGACCCGGCGCTCTCGAAGCTGAACGGGCACGCGTTCGAGGACGCGCGGCTGACGACGGCCACGGCGGACGCGTTCACCTGGCTCCGGGCCACGCGCGACCGGTACGACGTCGTGATCTCGGACCTGCCCGACCCGCGCGTCACGGCCAGTACGAAGCTCTACTCCGCCGAGTTCTACGGCTTGGTCGCCCGGGTCCTCACTCCGGGCGGGCGGCTGGCGGTGCACGCGGGGGCTCCGGACAGCGTGCGGACGACGTTCTGGACGGTGGAGGCCTCGATACGCGCGGGCGGCCTGGCGACGCGCCCGTACCGCGTCGAGGGGCGGCTCACCGGCCTCGCCGCGGGTCCCGGCCGGGCGGCGGGCGGGCCGGGCACGCCCCACGACTGGGGGTTCGTCCTGGCCGCCCCGCACAGGGTGGGGCGGCTCGGCACCGACCCGCGGGCCCCGGCGCTCCGGTCGCTGGGGGAGCGGGAACTGGCGGCGGCCGGGCGGTCCGCGGAGCGGGTACGGCAGAGGGACGTACCCCCCTCGACGCTGGTGCACCCGCGCTACCGGGAACGGATGTGAGGTGAGGGACGAGAGGGGTCCGTGAGGAGTCACGGGTGTGGAAGCGCTGACGGGACGGCCGGAGCTGAGTAGGCTCGGACGATATGGAGCATGAGGTGTTCGTTCCGGTTCCGGTCGCGTCCCTTCGACGGACGCTGGGTGATCCTGCCCGGGTGGCGCGCTGCGTCCCGGGCTTCCAGCAGGAGGCCGACGCGGCCGCCGGACCGCTGGCGGGCCGGCTGAAGCTCCGGATCGGCGGGCACACGATCACCTACCGCGGGTCGCTGACGCTGCGGCCCTCCGGCACGGGCTTCTCCGTGACGGGGGAAGGGGCGGAAGCCCGGGGCACGGGCTCGGCGCGGCTCGCCCTGACGATCGGCCTCACCGAGTCGGACGGCGGTACGACGATCGGGTTCGCCGGGACGGCGAGCGGCGACGGCCGCATCGTGGACCTGGAGGAGGACGCGGCGCTCGCGGCGGCGCACCGGCTGCTGGACCGGCTGACGCAGCAGCTGGTGACGGAGTCGCTGGCGTCACGGGACGGGGCCGACGCGGCACCGGACCGGGATGCCACGGCGCGGGACGCGGAGGAGCCCGGCGCGGCTTCGGCGGCCGGCGCGACCGGCCGGCCGGCCGCGGACGCGCCGACCGGCGACGCCCCGGTTGCGGAGGCGCCGGCCGGCGATGCCCCGGTTGCGGACGTACCGGAGGACGCACCGCAGGAGGTACCGGCCGAGGAGAAGCCGGCTGCCGGTGCGCCGGCCCCTGGATCACCCGCCGAGGAGCGGCTGTCCGGGGAGCGGCCGTCCGAGGAGGAGCGGCCTTCCGGAGAGCGGCCGTCCGAGGAGGAGCCGGGCAGTGAGTCGGTGTTCGACGCACCCGTGCCGCCGTCCGCGCTCGATCCTGCCGCGGAGCTGGAGTTCACCGTGCCGGACGAGCCGCCGGCCGAGGCCGCGCACGCCCGCCGCACCATGATCGGCCGCAGTACCGAGGAGGTCGACCACGCCCCGCCGCGTGGCCGGTACGCCCCCGTGCCGTCGACCGACACGAGCCCGGCGGGCCTCGCGCTGCGCTGGGCCGCTCCGGCCGCCGCGCTGGCGATCGCCTCGGCCGTCGTCATCGGCCGGGCCCTGCGCCGCCGCCGGTGAGGCCCGGACCGGCGGACGGGCCGGGCCCGTCCTCGCCCCGAGGCTCCGGGGTCCACCGGACCGGCGCCGTGTGCCGATCCGGAGGACGGCGGGTCACCTCCCGGCCGCGCCAGTAGTGTCGTGGGGGTGAGCAGAGCTGAGAAGAGCGTCCGGCTGACCGCCGGCGACGCCGAGTTGACCGTCGACCCCGTCCATGGCTGCCGGATCGGCAGCCTGCGCATCCGAGGCACCGAACTGCTGCGCCAAGGCGAGCGGTACGGCTGCTTCCCGATGGTGCCGTGGTGCGGTCGCACCGAGAACGGCCTCTTCCGCAACGGCGGAGAGCCGCGCCCGCACCAACTGCCTCTGAACTCCCCGCCGCACGCCATTCACGGCACCGGACGCGACACCGTCTGGCAGCTCGCCCGGCAGGACGACGCGGAGGCGGCTTTCTTCTACGACCTGGCCGACCCCTGGCCGTACGAGGGACGGGTGACGCAGTCCTTCGAGCTGACGGAGGACGCACTGACCCTCCGCCTCGGCATCGAGACGTACGGTGACTCCTTCCCGGCGCAGGCCGGTTGGCATCCCTGGTTCCTCCGGAATCTCGGGGGCCAGGACGTGCGGATCGCCTTCGACGCGGCCTGGCAGGAGGAGCGGGGCGACGATCACCTGCCGACCGGCCGGCGTATCGACCCCCGCCCCGGTCCGTGGGACGACTGCTTCGGGATGCCCGACGGCGTCGATGTGAAGCTCACCTGGCCCGAACAGCTCGAACTGACGGTCAGAAGCCGGGACGAGTGGGTCGTGATCTACGACGAGCAGGCCGAGGCGGTCTGTGTGGAGCCGCAGTCCGGACCGCCGAACGGGCTGAACACCACCCCTCGGCTGGTCACACCGATCGACCCCCTGGAGATCGCGGCCACCTGGAGCTGGGTGCGGCTCTGAGCGGCCGCGCGGTACCCGCCGCCTCGGCCGTTACCCTCATGGGCATGACTGACGTACGCGCTGAGCTGCTCCAGCAGATCAAGGACAAGGCCGTGGTGCACGGCAAGGTGACCCTCTCCTCGGGTCTGGAAGCCGACTGGTACATCGACCTGCGCCGGATCACGCTGGACGGCACGGCCGCGCCGCTCGTCGGCCAGGTGATGCTCGACGCCACCGCCGAGCTGGACTACGACTGCGTGGGCGGTCTGACGCTGGGCGCCGACCCGGTCGCCACCTCGATGCTGCACGCCTCCGCCGCACGCGGGAAGAGCCTGGACGCGTTCGTCGTCCGCAAGGCGCAGAAGGCGCACGGCATGCAGCGCCGGATCGAGGGCACGGACGTCAAGGGCCGCCGCTGCCTCGTCGTCGAGGACACCTCGACGACCGGCGGATCGCCGCTGACGGCGGTGGAGGCGGTGCGTGAGGCCGGCGGCGAGGTCGTCGCCGTCGCCGTGATCGTCGAGCGGGGCGCCGCTCCGGCGATCGCCGAGGCGGGACTGCCGTACGTCAACGTCTACTCCGTGGCGGATCTCGACCTGTCCTGACCTGCGGGTTTCCGGGGAGATGCCAGGTTTCACGTGAAACCTGGCCCGCTACCCGACGGGCAGGGCGGAGCCGGGACGAGAGTCTGGGAAGATGGGGGCGACGATGACGTCGCCCCCAGGTCAGGGACCAAGCACTGCACACCCGCACATCCCAAGGAGCGGACAGATGCCCATCGCAACCCCCGAGGTCTACGCCGAGATGCTCGACCGGGCGAAGGCAGGCAAGTTCGCCTACCCGGCCATCAACGTGACGTCGACCCAGACCCTGCACGCTGCGCTGCGCGGCTTCGCGGAGGCGGAGAGCGACGGCATCGTCCAGATCTCCACCGGTGGGGCCGAATTCCTGGGCGGCCAGTACAACAAGGACATGGTGACGGGCGCAGTGGCCCTCGCCGAGTTCGCGCACATCGTCGCCGCCAAGTACGACATCACGGTCGCCCTGCACACCGACCACTGCCCCAAGGACAAGCTGGACGGCTATGTCCGTCCGCTGCTCGAGGTCTCCGCCGAGCGTGTCGCCAAGGGCCTGAACCCGCTGTTCCAGTCCCACATGTGGGACGGTTCGGCCGAGACCCTCGCCGACAACCTGGCCATCGGCCAGGAGCTGCTGGCCAAGGCCGCCGCCGCCAAGATCATCCTCGAGGTCGAGATCACCCCGACCGGTGGCGAGGAGGACGGCGTCACCCATGAGATCAACGACGAGCTGTACACGACCGTCGACGACGCCCTGCGCACCGCCGAGGCGCTCGGCCTGGGCGAGAAGGGCCGCTACCTCCTGGCCGCGTCCTTCGGCAACGTCCACGGCGTCTACAAGCCGGGGAACGTCGTCCTGCGTCCCGAGCTCCTCAAGGACCTCCAGGAAGGCGTCGCGACCACGTACGGCAAGGCAGCCGGCAGCCACCCCTTCGACTTCGTCTTCCACGGCGGCTCGGGCTCCACGGCCGAGGAGATCGCCACCGCGCTGGAGAACGGCGTCGTGAAGATGAACCTCGACACCGACACCCAGTACGCCTTCACCCGCCCGATCGTGGACCACGTGTTCCGCAACTACGACGGCGTCCTCAAGGTCGACGGCGAGGTCGGCAACAAGAAGGTCTACGACCCGCGCAGCTGGGGCAAGTCCGCCGAGGGCGGCATGGCCAAGCGCGTCACGGAGGCCTGCGCCAACCTGCGGTCCTCCGGCACGAAGCTCAAGTAGTACGCCGAGCCCCGCCGGAGCGGGCACGTCAGCCGGAGCGGGCACGAGCGCCCGGCAGGCGGCCTCCGCACCTGAAGAAGCGGGCCCGTACGTCACGGCGTGCGCGTGGGCCCGGTCTCCCGTCACCACGGGAGGCCGGGCCCACGGCCGTACCGGTGAGGAAGGATCTTCCGTGGGCAGGGCCGCGCGCTACGACTTCGACACCGCCGTCGACCGCCGGGGCACCTGGTGCGTCCAGTGGGACGGGGTCGCCGACCGGTTCGGGGTGGACGGTCTGCTGCCGTTCACCATCTCCGACATGGACTTCGCGACCGCACCCGAGGTACTGAGCGCGCTGCGTGCCCGCCTCGACCACGGAGTCCTCGGCTACACCACCTGGCGGCAGGACGACTTCCGCTCGGCCGTCGCGCACTGGTACGCGACCCGGTACGGCACCACGATCGACACCGACCGGCTGGTCTACGGCCCTTCCGTCCTCAGCCAGCTGTCGCAGCTGGTCCGGATGTGGACGCAGAAGGGGGAAGGCGTCGTCGTCCACACGCCCACGTACGACGGCTTCCGCAAGGCGGTCACCGGGCTCGGCCGGGAGCTGCGCGGGGTGCCGCTGGGAGACACCGGGGCGCTGGAGCGGGAGCTCGCCCGCCCCGACGCGAAGGTGCTGGTGCTGTGCTCGCCGCACAACCCGACGGGCCGGGTGTGGACGGAGGCGGAGCTCCGGGAGACGGCCGCGCTCGCGGCCCGTCACGGGGTCGCGGTGATCAGCGACGAGATCCACGCGGACCTCGTCCACGACGGGTACACGCACGTGCCCTGGGTCAGGGTCGCGGGCGACGGTCGCTGGGCGGTCGTCACTTCCGCGTCCAAAGCTTTCAACTTCCCGGCGCTGACCGGGTCCTACGGGCTGATCGGTGATCCGGCCGACCACGCGGAGTTCCTGCGCCGCATGGAGACGGCGGAGGGGCTGGCCTCCCCCGCGGTCCTCTCCCTGACCGCCCACATCGCCGCGTACCGCGAGGGTGCGGCCTGGCTGGACGCGGTGCGGGAGTACACCGCGGGAAACCTCGCCCTGGTCGCGGACCGTCTGAACGGGGCCTTCCCGGAGCTGGGCTGGGAGCCGCCGCAGGCCGGCTACCTGGCGTGGGTGGACATCCGCCCGCTGGGCGTGGACGACGAGGCGCTCCAGCGGGTGCTGATCGAACGGGAGAAGACCGCCATCATGCCGGGGGCGGTGTACGGGGCCCCGGGCTTCCTCCGTCTCAACGTGGGCTGCCCGCGCCGCAAGGCGGAGGCGGGGGTGGCGGCGCTGGTGCGCGCGCTGGGGGCCGTGCACCCGTCGGCCGGGGGCAGGTTCCCGGAGTAGCGTCGCCTGCCCGGAGGGCAGGCCCGGCGGCGTCCGGTCCGTGCGATCGCACGGCGGAGGGTCACCCCCGGTACTGGAGGTGTCGAGGGTGCTCCCGACGACCCGGCGGGTGCGTGCCGGGCGTCGGCGGACAGGCGGGACGTCCCGGAACACGCCCTGCGGGAGAGACCGGTCCGGCCGGCGCCACCGACGCCGGCCGCGGGGCCGCCGGCCGGAAGCCGGAGCGCCGACCGGGTGGCCTTCGCACGCGGCGGCCCCGATGCTGGGCACATGGGCGAGACGACCTCCGACGGTGACATCCGCGTGGCCTCTGCACCCGGGCGCTGGGTGGTCCTGACCACCGTGCTCGGGTCGAGCATGGCCCTGCTCGACTCCACGGTCATCAACGTCGCCCTGCCCCGCATCGGCGCGGACCTCGGCACCGACCTCGCGGCCCTGCAGTGGACCGTCAACGCCTACATGCTCACGCTGGCCGGGCTCATCCTCCTCGGGGGCGCGCTCGGGGACCGGTTCGGCAGGCGCCGGGTCTTCGTCGTCGGGGTCGTCTGGTTCGCCGGGGCCTCGCTGCTCTGCGGGATCGCGCCCGGCGCGGGTGTGCTGGTCGCCGCACGGGCGCTGCAAGGGGTGGGCGGCGCGCTGCTCACCCCCGGCTCCCTGGCCATCATCCAGGCGAGCTTCCACCCCGACGACCGGGCCCGCGCGGTCGGGCTCTGGTCGGGCCTCGGCGGCGTCGGGGCGGCGATCGGGCCGTTCGTCGGTGGCTGGCTGGTGGACGGGCCCGGCTGGCGGTGGGTGTTCCTGCTGAACCTTCCGCTGGCCGCCGTCTGCGTGCCCGTCGCGCTGCGTCACGTGCCGGAGTCCCGGGAGCCCGGCGCCCACCAGAGCTTCGACGTGCTCGGGGCCGCGCTGGCCGCGCTCTCGCTCGCCCTGGTCACGTACGCGCTGATCGAGGTGCCCGAGCAGAGCGCGTCGCCCGTGGTCATCGGTGCGGCCGTCGCCGGAGTGGTGCTGGGCGCGCTGTTCGTGCAGGTGGAGAAGCGGCGGGCGGAGCCGATGGTGCCGCCGTCGGTCTTCGCCTCCCGGCGGTTCACCGCCGTCAACATCGTCACGTTCTGCGTGTACGCGGCATTCGGCGGGTTCTTCTTCCTGTCCGCGATCCAGCTCCAGGTCGTCGCCGGGTACTCGGCGCTCGGCGCGGGCATCGCGCTGCTGCCGACGACCGTGCTGATGCTGCTCTTCTCGGCGTCGGCCGGAGACTTCGGCCGGCGGATCGGGCCGCGCGTCCCGCTCACCGTGGGGCCGCTGCTGGCGGCCGCCGGCATGCTGCTGATGCTGCGGGTCGGCCCGGGGGCCTCGTACGGGCTGGACGTGCTGCCGGCCGTCCTGGTGCTGGGGCTCGGCATGGTCACCCTGGTCGCGCCGCTCACCGCGACGGTGCTGGCCGCCGTGGACACCGGGCGGGCCGGGCTCGCCAGCGGGATCAACAACGCCGCCGCGCGGGCCGCCGGCCTGCTCGCGGTGGCCGCGCTCCCGCTGCTGACGGGGATGGGCCCGGAGGCGTACCGGGACGCCGGGGAGTTCGCCTCGACGTTCCGGCGGGCGATGCCGATGTGCGCCGGGCTGCTGGTGGCGGGGTCGGTGATCGCCTGGTGGAGCCTGCGGACCGGACCGCGGGCCACGCGGGCCGCCCGGCCGGCGTGTGCGACGCACTGCGGGGTCACCGCCCCTCCCTTGGAGCCCGGCCCCGGGCCCAGGCACACTTGAGCCATGTCCATCCACGAGAACCTGCTCGGGGGCCCCGCCCCGACCCACCTGCCCGACGACCCGGAGCCGCGCGAGCTGCTCGCGGCCGGCACCGCACCCGCCGACGTCGCCGCGAAGTACCCCACGTCCTCGCTGGCCTGGGCTCAGCTCGCCGACGAGGCGTACGAGGGCGGCCGGGTCGTCGAGTCCTACGCCTACGCCCGCACGGGCTACCACCGCGGCCTGGACGCCCTGCGCCGGGCCGGCTGGAAGGGCCACGGCCCGGTGCCGTTCGAGCACGAGCCGAACCGGGGCTTCCTGCGGGCGCTGCACGCCCTGGCGCGCGCCGCGCAGTCGATCGGTGAGCAGGACGAGTACGAGCGCTGCTCGTCCTTCCTGCGCGACTCCTCGCAGACCGCCGCCGACATCCTGGGCTGATCCGCCCTTCTCCGGGCCCCGCGGGCCGTCGCCCGCGGGGCCCGGAGCATGCCGGGCAGCCCGGTCCGGTGCCGCCGGGACCGGCGATGGCCGCACCCGGAGGGACGTCGTCCGGTGCGGGCGACCGCACGGCGGACAGCGGCCTGGCAGGGAGCTGCCGGGCCGTCCGGCCGGCGCCGCGCGCACGCGTGCCGGGCGGCGCGACAGGGCGAAGCCTGCCTGAGGGGCACTAGGATGCCGGCAGGGGACCGGAGCTCCACTACCTCTCAGGAAGGGGCGGACCGCTACCCGGAAGCTCGTGTCGAGGAGACAGAAATGTCGACATTCCACCCCGACCCCGAAGCCACCGGTGCGGACTCCCCGCACCTGGACTTCGCGGGTACGACTCCGTACGAGGACTATGTCCAGGCGGATGTCCTGACCCACCTGCAGCACCTGCGCTCCGAGGATCCCGGAGAGATGGTCTTCCTGGTCACCACCCAGGTCATGGAGCTGTGGTTCACGGTCATCGTCCATGAGTGGGAGACGGCGGCGCACGCCCTGCGCGAGGACCGCGTCCAGGTGGCGCGCGACGCGCTGAAGCGCTCGCTGCGGGAGCTGGAGGCGCTGAACGCCTCCTGGAAGCCGCTGGCCGGCCTCACCCCCGCCCAGTTCAACTCCTACCGGGGCTCGCTCGGCGAGGGGTCCGGATTCCAGTCGGCGATGTACCGGCGGATGGAGTTCCTGCTGGGCGACAAGTCGGCGTCCATGCTCGTGCCGCACCGGGGCGCGCCCCGTGTCCACGCCGAGCTGGAGAAGGCGCTCCACGAGCCCGGCCTGTACGACGAGACGCTCGCGCTGCTCGCCCGGCGCGGTCACGCCGTCCCGCGGTCGGTGCTCACCCGCGACCTGTCGCAGAAGTACGAGCCGTCCCCCGAGGTCGAGGCCGTCTGGGCGGAGATCTACGCCGCCCCGGACCAGAACGACGAGCTCGTGCGGCTCGGTGAGGTGCTGACCGACGTCGCCGAACTGGTGTGGCGCTGGCGCAACGACCACCTGACCGCCACCCGGCGCGCGATGGGTTCCAAGACCGGCACCGGGGGCTCGGCCGGGGTCGCCTGGCTGGAGAAGCGGGCCACCAAGACCGTCTTCCCCGAGCTGTGGACGGCGCGCAGCCATGTCTGACCTGGCAGAGCGCGCACAGGCGCTCGACACCGCCGACGAACTCGCCGCGCACCGGGAGCTGTTCGCCCTCGACGACACCGTCTACCTCGACGGGAACTCGCTGGGCGCGCTGCCCCGCCACGTCCCCGCCCGCCTGCAGGACGTCATCACCCGGGAGTGGGGCGCGCTGCGCATCCGCTCCTGGGACGAGAGCGGCTGGTGGACGGCGCCGGAGCGGATCGGCGACCGCATCGCCCCGCTGGTCGGCGCGGCCCCCGGCCGGATCGTGGTGGGTGACTCCACGAGCGTCAACGTCTTCAAGGCCGTGGTGGCCGCGAGCCGGCTCGCGGGCGACGGACGCGACGAGATCCTCGTCGACGCGACGACGTTCCCCACGGACGGGTACATCGCCGGGTCGGCGGCGCGGATGACGGGGCACCGCCTCGTCCCGGTCGCCCCCGCCGACGTACCGGCCGCCGTCGGTCGGCGCACGGCGGCCGTCCTGCTCAACCACGTCGACTACCGCACGGGCAGGCTCCACGACCTGCCGGGGCTCACCGCCGCCGTGCACGGGGCGGGCGCCCTCGCCGTCTGGGACCTGTGCCACAGCGCGGGCGCCCTGCCGGTCGGGCTGGACGCGCACGGCGTGGACCTGGCTGTCGGATGCACGTACAAGTACCTCAACGGCGGCCCCGGTTCGCCCGCCTACCTGTACGTCGCCGAGCGCCATCAGACCGCCTTCGACTCCCCCCTGCCCGGGTGGACGTCGCACGCCGATCCGTTCGGCATGACCCCCGGGTACACGCCGGCGGACGGTTCCGTGCGGGGCCGGGTCGGCACCCCGGACATCCTCTCCATGCTGGCGCTGGAAGCGTCGCTGGACGTGTGGGACGGCGTCGGTGTGGAGGCGGTACGGGCCAAGTCCCTGGCGCTGACGGACTTCTTCCTGGAGTGCGTCGCCGCGTACGTCCCCGAGGGCCGGGTCGCCTCGGTCACCCCGGTCGCCCACGCGGAGCGGGGCAGCCAGGTGTCGCTGCGGTGTGAGGACCCGGCCGAGGCGGAGCCGGTGATGCGGGCGCTCGTCGGGCGCGGCGTGATCGGTGACCTGCGCCGCCCGGACATCCTGCGGTTCGGTTTCACCCCGCTGTACGTCGGCTTCGCGGACGCGGAGCGGGCGGCGCGGGTCCTCTCGGACGTGCTGGCGGCGTAGCGTCCGCGCCGGACGGGCCCGCTCTCCGGGCCCGTCCGGCTGCCGCCCGCCGTACTGATACCGTCCCCGCAGGTCAGTCCAGTTGGGCTTGTGCGTAGGACGGTTGGAGCAGCATGTCGGATTCTGCCGCGCGTGATCAGGAGGCCGCCGAGACCGAGTCGGCGCTCGGGCATCCGGCGGTCGCCCCCGACCGGTCGGCGGCCTACGGCGACCACCCCGACCAGGTGATCGACTTCTTCGCGCCGCGTGGCGGCCGGGACGCCGCGCCGCTCGTCGTCGTCCTGCACGGCGGAGCCTGGCGTGCCCCGTACGACCGGCTCCACGTCTCGCCGTTCGCCGGCTTCCTGGCCCGGCGCGGGTTCGCCGTGGCGAGCGTCGAGTACCGGCGCGGCGGCGAGGGCGGCCCGGGGCAGGGCGCGGACGCGCCCGTCGCCGGGCGCTGGCCCGATACCTTCGACGACGTGGCCGCGGCGATGGACGCCCTGCCCGAGCTGGCGGCCCGTGAACTGCCCCGGGCCGACATACGCAGGACCGTGGTCACCGGGCACTCGGCGGGCGGCCAGCTCGCCCTGTGGGCCGCCGCCCGGCACGTCCTGCCGGCCGGGTCGCCGTGGCGGCTGCCCGCGGCTCCCCCGCTGCGCGGGGTCGTCGCCCTGGCACCCATCGCCGACTTCGCGACAGCCGTGAAGCTGGACGTCTGCTCCGGCGCGGTGCACCAGCTCCTCGGCGGGCCGGACGAGGCCGCGGCGCGCGCCGCGCACACCGATCCGGCTCTGCTGCTGCCGACCGGGATAGCGACGGCCGTCGTGCAGGGCACCCGCGACCTCACCGTGCCCCAGGCGGTCGCGGAGGCGTTCGTGGACGCCGCGGCGAAGGCCGGCGAGATGGTCGGGCTGACGGTGCTCGACGGCGTCGGCCACTTCCCGCTGATCGACCCCTCCGCGGACGCCTGCGCGGTGGTGGCCGAGGAGATCGCCCAGCTGGCCTGGTAGTACTTGCGACGGACGGCCCGGGATCCCTATCACTGCTGACGACCGGGGCGGTGGGCTCCCCCTACCGTGTAAGCGTGACCGAGACGAAGACCAGAAGCCCGGAGTACCGGCTGGCCGCAGGGGCGATAGGCGACCTGCGGCAGGATCTCTTCCACGATGTGTTCGACTACCGTCCGATGGGCCCGCTGGGCACGGACGGACCGGTGATCCGCCGGCTGCCGAAGCCGCTCGGGAGGCGGGCCGTCTGGTTCCCGCACGCGGTGGTGGCCGCGGTCGCGCTGATCGCCCTGCTGGAAGGCGTCTTCACGGCGAACAGCTACTCCCCGTTCGGGATCGCGACCGTCCTCAGCGCCTTCCTGCCGGCCGGCACGCTGCTCCTGACACTGGTCCGGCCGGTCCTCGCGTTCTGGGTGTCGATCGTGTGCACCCCGCTGGTGGCCGTGGCGGGCAGCGGGGACTGGCCCTGGGAGCCGGCCGCGTTCGTCTGCCACCTGGGCGTGCTGATCGTCGTGGCGGCGAGGACCCGGCCGCGTACCGCCGCCTGGATGTGGGTGATCACCCTGCTCGTCGGGAGCTTCCTGGGCGAGTTCGGTCCGGGCTTCTCCAACACCGAGCCGATGGCCATGACCTCCGCCTTCGCCCTGCTCGTCGTCGCCATGCTCCAGGTCCGCCGCGAGGCGCAGCGCGAGGTGACCGTGCAGCGCACCGTCACCGCCGTCGAGCGGGACCGGCGCACGCTCCTCGAGGAGCGCACCACCATCGCCCGCGAGCTGCACGACGTCGTCGCCCACCACATGTCGGTCGTCGCGATCCAGGCCGAGGCCGCCCCGTACCGGGTGGAGAACCCGCCCCCCGAGCTGGAGCAGGCCTTCGTCACGATCCGGGAGAACGCCGTCGCCGCGCTCACCGAACTGCGTCGCGTCCTCGGTGTCGTACGGGCGGAGGACTACGAGGCGCCGGACGCCCCGCAGCCCACCCTCGCCGAGATCGACAGGCTGCTGGACAACGTCCGGGAGACCGGTCTGGAGACGGAGAAGACGGTGACGGGCGCGGTGCGCGAGCTTCCGCAGGGCGTCGAGCTGTCGGCGTACCGGATCGTCCAGGAGGCCCTCAGCAACACGCTCCGGCACGCGCCGGGCGCCACCGCCAAGGTGGAGATCGGCTATGTGCTCGGCGGGCTGGGGCTGCGGGTCGTCAACGGCCCAGCCCGGGGGCTGGTCAAGCCGTCGCCGGGAGCGGGCCACGGGATCACGGGGATGCGGGAGCGGGTCGCGATGCTGAACGGGGAGATGACGGCCGGGGCGACGGAGGACGGCGGGTACGAGGTCACCGTGTTCCTGCCCGTGCCGGCGGCCGAGGCCACCGCGGAGAAGGGGGGGACGGCGTGAACGACCCCATCCGCGTCCTCGTCGTCGACGACCAGATGATGGTCCGCGAGGGCTTCTCCGTCCTGCTCAACGCGATGCCCGGCATCGAGGTCGTCGGCGAGGCCGTCGACGGCCGGCAGGCCGTCTCGCAGGTCGCGGCGCTGCGCCCGGACGTGGTGCTCATGGACATCCGCATGCCGGAGCTCAACGGCATCGAGGCGACCCGCGAGATCGTCGCCGCGGACGCGGACGCCAAGGTGCTCGTCCTGACGACGTTCGACCTCGACGAGTACGTCTACCAGGCGCTGCGGGCGGGAGCCTCCGGCTTCCTCCTGAAGGACGCCTCCGCGCGGCAGCTGGCCGACGGCGTACGGGTCGTGGCTTCCGGCGAGGCGCTGCTCGCGCCGACCGTGACCCGCCGCCTCATCACGGAGTTCTCCAAGCTCGCCGGGGCGCCCCGGCCACCCGCCATGGCCCGGATCGGCGACCTCACCGAGCGGGAGACCGAGGTCCTCGTCCTGATCGCCCAGGGGCTTTCGAACCTGGAGATCGCCTCGCACCTGGTGGTCGCCGAGTCGACGATCAAGACGCATGTCAGCCGCGTCCTGGTGAAGCTGGGCCTGCGTGACCGTACGCAGGCCGCCGTCTTCGCGTACGAGGCGAGGCTGGTCACCCCCGGATAGCGTCGCGGCACGCGGGGGCCGGTCTCCGGGCCGGCCGGGCCCGGAGTGTGCCGCCGACGCGGAGCGACCCCCTACGGGCCCCCGGTCGTCGGCCGCCCTGCCGTGGAACCGCCGCGTCCCGCTGCGGGACCGCCTTCGGCGGACCCGCCCCCTTGCGCCCCGGGCCTTCGGCCCGGGGCGCCCTCAGCCTTCGGGTGGGTCCGCCGGGAGTATCAGCCCCCAGGCCCCCGCCCGCACCGTCCAGGTGCGCGTGCGGACCGGGCCCGCGGCCTGTATGTCCGCGCGGTAGCGGAAATCCGGGCCGGAGACCGTGACGGCCTTGGCCTCCGCCGTGACGGTCTCACCGGAGGCCGTGTGGATCACCACGTCCACCAGGCCGCCGTCGCCCCGGGTGGTCACCGACACCCCGTCGACCGGCCGGTCCAGGTCGTTCAGCAGGGCGCCGTCCGCCTCCACCCGGAGCCGGTGGGCCCGGGGCGCCGCGGACGCGGAGGCGGGGGCCGGGCGCACCAGGGCGGCCACCAGCGTGCGGCAGGTGTCCCAGACCGTGGAGGGCGTCGGCCCGCCCGCGGCCGGGTCGGTGGCCGGGATGCGCAGATCGCCCAGGACCACCCCGTCGCTGTCGTCGACCAGGAGGTCCAGGCGGCGCGCGACGCCGTCGAGCGCCGTGCGCGCCGCCGCGACCGCGCCCCTGGGCACGCCGAGCGCGTGGGCGAGTTCCAGGGTCTGCGCCGTGCCGACCGGGACCAGCGAGAGCGTGCTGTCCGCGAGCTCCCGCTCCCGGTGCAGCTGGGTCACCGCACGCAGCAGGGCATGGTCGTCGCCGACGACCACCGGCCGTCTCCCGCCCCTCCTCGACAGGGCCCGGGCGAACTCCTCCGGGCCGTCGGGCAGGCAGATCTTGGCGTGGGAACCGGCACTCAGCACGTCCTTCGCGATGCGTACGGACTCGCCGTCGAAGCGCCTGGCGAGGGGGTCGATGAGTACGAGTAGCTGGTGGTCGCCGTCGCCGGGGGGCTCTGCAGCCGACACCTCGGTCCTTCCTCGGGTAGCATCTTGGTGCAAGAGCCCCTTGCGCTATTGCGCCAGGGGCTTCGTCTATTCCGGGGCACCCGGTTCGACGGCTCAGGCTGTGCCGTACATCGTCGTGCGGCAGGTACGACCTTTACGTACGCCCCCTGGCCTTGGACATGCCCCGCCCGGAAGGGGTGTACGCCTGTGCCCGCACTTGTGCTGCTCGGTGCTCAGTGGGGTGACGAGGGCAAGGGGAAGGCCACCGACCTCCTCGGTGGATCCGTCGACTATGTGGTGCGTTACCAGGGCGGCAACAATGCCGGCCACACGGTGGTCGTTGGCGACCAGAAGTACGCACTGCATCTCCTCCCCTCCGGAATCCTGTCACCGGGATGTACCCCGGTCATCGGTAACGGTGTCGTGGTCGACCCGGCGGTCCTGCTCTCCGAGCTGAGCGGTCTGAACGAGCGAGGCGTCGACACGTCCAAGCTCCTGATCAGCGGCAACGCTCATTTGATCACTCCGTACAACGTCACCGTCGACAAGGTGACGGAACGCTTCCTCGGGAAGCGCAAGATCGGTACGACCGGGCGCGGCATCGGCCCGACGTACGCCGACAAGATCAACCGTGTCGGCATCCGCGTCCAGGACCTCTACGACGAGTCGATCCTCACGCAGAAGGTCGAGGCGGCGCTGGAGCAGAAGAACCAGCTCCTGGCCAAGGTCTTCAACCGGCGCGCGATCGAGTCGGGGAAGATCGTCGAGGAGATGCTCCAGTACGCGGAGCAGATCAGGCCGTACGTCGCCGACACGACGCTGATCCTGAACGACGCCATCGACGAGGGGAAGGTCGTCCTCTTCGAGGGTGGCCAGGGGACCCTGCTGGACGTCGACCACGGCACGTACCCCTTCGTCACCTCGTCGAACCCGACCGCGGGCGGCGCCTGCACCGGGTCCGGAGTCGGCCCGACGAAGATCAGCCGGGTCATCGGCATCCTCAAGGCCTACACCACGCGTGTCGGTGCCGGCCCCTTCCCGACCGAACTTCTCGACGAGGACGGTGAGGCGCTGCGCCGCATCGGGGGCGAGCGCGGTGTCACCACCGGCCGTGACCGCCGCTGCGGCTGGTTCGACGCCCCGATCGCGCGGTACGCGACCCGGGTCAACGGCCTCACGGACTTCTTCCTCACGAAGCTGGACGTGCTGACCGGCTGGGAGCAGATCCCGGTGTGCGTCGCGTACGAGATCGACGGCAAGCGCGTCGAGGAACTCCCGTACAGCCAGACCGACTTCCACCACGCGAAGCCGATCTACGAGATGCTGCCGGGCTGGTCCGAGGACATCACGAAGGCCAAGACCTTCGGCGACCTGCCGAAGAACGCGCAGGCGTACGTGAAGGCGCTGGAGGAGATGTCCGGCGCCCCGATCTCCGCGATCGGTGTCGGCCCCGGCCGTACCGAGACGATCGAGATCAACTCCTTCCTGTAGGTCCCGGCACGGACCGCGGGAGCCGCAGGAGCGAGTGAGGGCCGAGGGCCCCGGCGGACGCCGGACGAAGCGTCCGCCGGGGCCCTCGCCTGTGCGGGCCCGGTCAGTCCGCGCGCCGGAAGGTGGCCGGCGCCTTGTCCTCCTCGGATCCCACCCCGGAGAGGGACAGCCCGTCGGCGCCCTTCATCTGCACCGTGCGCGTGCCGCCGGCCTCGCACTTGTCCTCGGGCTCGGCGGCCGTCACCTCCTGCGGGCCGAGCCTGAGCTCCTTGCTGTTCGCGTAGACGAGGATGCTCCGCTTCTCGCAGTGGTAGGCGGGTCCGTCGGTGGTGTAGTCGGCGACGGCCTCGCCGTAGGCCCCCTGGCGCAGCACCAGCGTGGCGCGGTCGGGGGACGGGGTGCCTCCCGTCCCGAGGTACTCCCAGGTCCCGAGGAACTCCGCCGGGATGGGCGCGGTGTTCTCGGCGCTCCTGGTGAGGACCGCGCTCTCGCCGTCGTCGTCGGTCCAGATGAGTGTGCCGTCACCGGCGGCCCGGACCGTCTGCCGTCCCCCGTCGGAGCACGCGTTCTCGGGGATGCTGCTGAGCGCCCGGGACTCCAGCACCATCAGGTTGTCGAAGGAGACCAGTTCGGCGGCGCCGTTGCACAGCGCGTCGTCGAACGAGTTGAACGTCGTGGCCACGTCGGCTCCCACCCCGCCCTGGGTGAGGGTGATGCGGCGGAAGGAGACGGGCTGCTGCTCGTCGTTCTTTCCCGTCCCTTCCCAGGTGCCCAGGTACTCCTTGCCGATGATGCCCTCCACGGCGGCGGAGACCGCCGGGTCGGGGGACGGGTCCGGGGACGGCGTGCCGTCGGTGGAGGTGCCCGCCGCCGGCTCGACGCCCTTCCCCGCGGAGGGGGAGGTCTGCGCCCCCGTGCGCTTGTCGTCGGTTCCGTCCGATCCCGCGGTCACGGTCGCGTACGTGATCCCGCCCGCGAGCAGGGCGATGACGGCGACGGCCGCGCCGGCGAGGAGGGCGGTGCGCCGGCGCCGGGGGCCGGGGGGCTGTGGGCCGGTGCCGTGCGGGCCTGGATCGGCGGCGAGCAGGGGTGCGCCGAAGACGCCCAGGGGTGCAGGTGCGGCGGGCGCCCCCGCTGCCGCGGCCGGCGGGTTCACGGCCGGGGTCGCCTCGGGAGCCGTGAGCGGGCGCGCGGTGGGCGGCGGGGGTGTGGGCGCCGCGGCCGGCAGCGGCGCGGGAGCGGCGGAGCGCAGGGGCGCGGGCGGAACGGAGGGAGGCGGGGTGGGGGGCGACGCGGGGAGCGGCGGCGTGGCACCGGCCGGCGGAGGTGTCGCGCCGGGAGGCGGGCCGGCGGGAGGGGCCGGGACCCGGTGTCCGGGGCCGTCCGAGTCCAGCAGCTCCGCGGCCTTGCGGCCCAGCTCGGCGATGAGTGCGGACGGCAGCCACGGCTCGGTGTCCTCGGCCACCTCCCGCGTACGGGCGACGACCTCCGCCGGAGTGGGACGGTCGGCCGGGGCCTTCGCCAGGCAGGCCCGCACCAGCTCGGTGAGCCCCCCCGGGAAGGCCCGTCAGGTCCGGCTCCTCCTGGGCGATGCGGAACATGACCGCGTGCATGCTGCTCTCCGAGGAGCCGAACGGATGCCGGCGGGTTCCGGCGAACGCCAGCACCGATCCCAGGGAGAACACGTCGCTGACGGGTTCGAGCGTCTCGCCGCGCACCTGTTCGGGCGACATGTAGCCCGGTGATCCGATCACCGCGCCGGTACGCGTCAGTTTGCCGTCGGCGGTCACCGCGTCCAGGGCCTGGCGATGCCGAAGTCGATGACGCGCGGCCCGTCGATGGTCACCAGGACGTTGGCGGGCTTGAGGTCACGGTGGATCAGGCCCGCGGTGTGGACCGCGGTGAGCGCCTGGGCGAGCCGGTGGGCGAGGATGCGCACCGAGCGTTCCGGCAGCGGTTCCGTCCGTCGGGCGAGGACCGCGTGCAGGGACGGCCCGGGAACGTACGCCGTCGCCACCCACGGGGCGGGGGCGTCCGTGTCCGCGTCGAGCACCGCCGCGGTCCACAGCCCGCCGACCCGGCGGGCCGCCGCGATCTCCTGCGCGAAGCGCCTGCGGAACTCCGGCTCGGTGGCGAGTTCGGAGCGTACGAGCTTCACGGCGACGGTCCGCCCGCCCGCGGAACGTGCCAGGTACACCTCGCCCATGCCGCCCGCGCCGAGGCGGGCGAGCAGGCGGTACGGGCCGATGTGTGACGGGTCGTCATGTGTCAGCTGATCCACGCCCGGATCCTCGCACAGGGGCCGCCGCCGGAGTGCCCGGACAGCCCGCTGTGGTGCAGTTCCGTTACCGTGCCGCGGTGTTGCCGTCGCCTGCGGCCCAAGCCCCCCGCCCCACCGCTCGGGGGCCGCGGTCCTCGCCGCAGACCCGCAGACCCGCAGACCTGCAGACCCGCAGACCCGCAGACCCGCAGACCCGCAGGCCCTGCGGCGTCGGGCACGGCAGGTGGCCGTGGACGGCGAGTACGCCCTGGCCGTAGTCGTCCAGGTAGTTCAGGAAGCTGGACGCCAGGGAGCCGGCGGTCGGCGACGGCGACGGCGCCGGACCCGGACAGTTCGGGACCGGCCGGACCCGTTCTGGTCTAGACCTTGACAGGTTCAGACCAGCGACGCTTGAGTAGGGGGACCCCCCATGGCGGCGCACGCTCATCGGCGGCGCCGCGCCGAAGGAGTGATCACGTGATCAAACGTGTCATGAGCCTGCTAACCGCGGTGGCCGCGGTCGTGGCCACGCTCGTCTTCCTCCCCGCAGCCACGGCATCGGCGGCCACCTGCGCTCCGGCCTGGAACTCCTCGTCCGTGTACTGGGGCGGCGGGGCCGCCTCGTACAACGGGCACAACTGGTCCGCGAAGTGGTGGACGCAGAACGAGAAGCCGGGCACGGCCGACGTCTGGGCCGACCAGGGGACCTGCGGTACAGGTGGCGGGACGGACCCGGGCCAGCCGGATCCCTCGGGATTCGTCGTCACCGAGGCCCAGTTCAACCAGATGTTCCCGAGCCGGAACTCCTTCTACACCTACAGCGGCCTGACCGCGGCCCTGAGCGCCTACCCGGGCTTCGCCACGACCGGCAGTGACACGGTCAAGAAGCAGGAGGCCGCGGCCTTCCTCGCCAACGTCAGCCACGAGACCGGCGGCCTGGTCCACATCGTGGAGCAGAACACCGCCAACTACCCCCACTACTGCGACAGCGGCCAGCCCTACGGCTGCCCCGCCGGCCAGGCCGCCTACTACGGCCGTGGCCCGATCCAGCTCAGCTGGAACTTCAACTACAAGGCCGCCGGTGACGCGCTCGGCATCGACCTGCTGGGCAACCCCTGGCAGGTGGAGCAGAACGCCTCCGTCGCCTGGAAGACCGGCCTCTGGTACTGGAACACGCAGAACGGCCCCGGGACCATGACGGCCCACAACGCCATGGTCAACGGTGCCGGCTTCGGCGAGACGATCCGGTCCATCAACGGCTCCCTGGAGTGCAACGGCGGGAACCCCGCCCAGGTCCAGAGCCGGATCGACAAGTACCGGGCGTTCGTCCAGATCCTCGGCACCACACCCGGCTCCAACCTGAGCTGCTGAGCACGGCACCGCCGCACCGCCCGGGACGGGGGGTGTACCCGGCAGCTGCCGGGTACACCCCCCTCTGCCCCGCTCCCGGCCCGCCCCCCGCTCGGGCCGGGAGCCCGCCCCGGTCCGGGGCCGACGTCACAGCAGAGCGGGCTTGACGGACATCAGCAGGTGCTGGTGAGCCGGGGAGTCCACGTCCTGCCCGCCTGTGATCATGGCCCGCTGCCCCGGCCCCATCAGGCGCATCCGGACCCTCCCGCCCGTGCAGGAGCCGAAGGAGGCGAGGGCATCCATGAGGTACCCCGGGTTGAACGCCACCGTCATCTCCTCGGCGCCCTCCAGCGTGGCAGGCAGCCGCTGCGAGGCCACATCGTCCTCGTAACCCGCCTGGAGCAGCACCGAACCGTCCCGGCCGCCCGAGAAGCTCATCTGCAACGGGCTGCCGCCGTCCGCGACCACGGAGACGCGCTTGACGGCTTCGGCCAGCCGGCCCCGGTCCAGCACCGCCACAGCGGGGCCGTCCAGCGCGAAAAGCTTGTCGTGGCGCGGCAGCCGGCCGTCCAGCAGACGCACCGTCGTCCGCGCACCGGCGTGCTCGAAACCCACCGAACTCCCGTCCAGCGCCACGCTGACCAGGCCCGACCGGCCGAGCGTGCGGGCTGTCTCCGTCAGCCGGCGGGCCGACACCAGCACGTCGGCCACCACGTCGGGGGCCGTCGCCTTCCAGGGCAGGGTGCGCACCGCGAAGCGGTACCGGTCGGTCGCCGCGAGCGTCATCGTCGAGCCGTCGAGCGCGATCCGGACGCCGGTGAGCGTCGGCAGGGTGTCGTCCCGTCCGGCGGCCACCGTCACCTGGGCGACCGCCGCGGCGAACTCCGCCGCGTCCACCGTTCCACGGACCTCCGGCAGCGGCGGCGGTGCCGGGTAGTCGTCGAGCGGGAGGAGGGAGAGTCCGAAGCGGGCGCCGTCCCCCGTCACCGTGAACCGGGACGCCTCCACCGCGCACTCCACCGGCCCGTCGGGCAGCACCTTGCAGATGTCGAGCAGCCGCCGGCCCATGACCAGAGCCCTGCCGGGCCGCAGCACACGAGCCTCCGTCTCGACGCGTGCCGAGGCCTCGAAGTCGAGCCCGGAGACGCGCAGCCGGCCGTCGGCCGCGTCGAGGAGCAGGCCTCCCAGGACGGGCACCGGGGACCGGGCCGGAAGGACCCGGGCGGCCCACGCCACGGCATCGGTCAGTGCGCCACGCTCAATACGGAACTCCACGGCGGAGCCTCCCTGGTCCGGCAGACGACACGGTCGCAGGACACCGTAGGCCGCACCACTGACAGGCGGCCGCGCCCGGCGACAGCGACCACTCCCGGCGGCTGCAGGCGCCCTACTTCCACGGCATCCCCCGGGGCCCCGGCGCCCGGGAGGCCACCGGCGTCCCCCGGTGCGTCCCGGACGTCCCGGGACACCTCGGGACTCCGAGGGGAAGGGGTGCGGAGCCGCTGTTCAGCCCGTCCTGGTGTACGTCAGGCTCTCGCCGGTCTCCGGGACCTCCCGGCGCAGGGTCCCGTCGGGCAGCAGCGTCAGTACCGTGGGCTTGCCCGGGGTGCACGAGGTCACCGGTTCGCCGGCCGTGACCTCGGAGGGGCCGAGGCGTACCGGGGAGCCGGAGGAGGGCTCGGCCTGCAGGGAGGCCTCGAAGACGCAGTGGTAGGAGCCGCCGGTGTCCAGCGGGCCCTCGGCCGTGAGGGACAGGACGGGCTCCCCGATGTCGCCCTGCCGGACGACGAGGTCACGGGTGGACCGGCCCGTGCCGGTGTCGACGGTGCCCGACCAGGAACCCAGATAGCCGGTGGGGATCGCGCCCTCGGCGGGTTTCCCGTCCTCGGAGGGGTCCGGCGACGGACCGGAGCCGTCGGAGGCGGAGCCCTCCGTGCCGGAGCGCGTCGCGGACGTGGTGGGTGACGGCGAGGCGGCGCCGTACCCCTCGGCGCCGCGCATGAAGGCGTAGACCGACCAGCCCGCCCCTGCCGCGACGACCAGCGCCACCGCGACCAGGAGCACGGTCGAACCCGCCGAGCGCCGGTGCTCCGGCAGGGGGGCGGGGCCGGTGTGCAGGAAGTGCGGCGGTGGCGGGCCGTCCGGGGGAGTGGCACCCGAGCCGGTGCCGTACGCCGGGGTGGGCTGCTGCGGGTACCCGTACGACGGCGCGGGCTGCTGCGGAGCGGTGTACGCGGGCTGCGGTCCCGGCTGCGGCGGGGGCGCGGCCGGTCCGGCCGGTTGCGGCGGTGTGGCCACGCCTGCGGGCGTCCTCCCGGGCGCGGGCGGAGCGGCGGGTCCCTGCCCCCGGTGGGGGCCGCCGCCGGCGGCACCCGCCGGGACCGCCGGGCCTTCCGGGTCCGGGTCCTCGGCGTCCAGCAACTCGACCGCGTGCCGCCCCAGCTGGGCGATGAGCGTGCCGGGAAGCCAGGGCTCGGCGGTCTCCGGGTCGCCGAGCCGCTCCAGGACGGCGTCCGTCGTGGGCCGCGCGGCCGGGTCCTTCGCCAGGCAGTCCCGGATCAGCCCGACCAGGCCCCCGGGTACGCCGGTGAGGTCGGGATCCTCCTGTGCGATACGGAACATCAGCGCATGGGCCCCGCTGTCCTGCGACCCGAAGGGAAGCCGCCCGGTGGCGGCGTACGCCAGGACGGCGCCGAGGCAGAAGACGTCGCACGCGGTGGTCACCCGCTCGCCGCGGACCTGTTCCGGTGCCATGAATCCGGGGGAGCCGATCAGGGCGCCCGTGCGGGTCGGACCACCGTCGGCGGCGGTGTCCAGCGCCCTGGCGATGCCGAAGTCGATGACCCGGGGACCGTCGATCGTCAGCAGGACGTTGGACGGCTTCAGGTCGCGGTGGATGAGGCCGGCCCGGTGGATGTCCTGGAGGGCGCTCGCGAGTCCGGCCCCCAGGACGCGTACGGAGCGTTCGGGGAGCGGACCGTACTCCCCCGACGCACCGGCCGGGGCGCCCGGGTGCCCCGAGACGATCCGGTCGAGGGCGGGCCCGGCGACGTACCCGGTGGCCACCCACGGCACCGGCGCGTCGATGTCCGCGTCGAGGACGGGGGCGGTCCAGGCGCCGCCCACCTGCCGCGCCGCCCGCACCTCGGCCCGGAAGCGGTCGCGGAACTGCTGCTGCTGCGCGAGATCGGGACGGACCAGCTTGATGGCGACGGTGCGTCCGCGCCCGGAGCGGGCCAGGAACACCTGGCCCATCCCGCCGGCGCCGAGGCGTCCCAGCAGGCGGTAGTTCCCGATGTGTCGCGGATCGCCGGAGCCCAGCTTCTCCATGTGCGCTTCCTCCCCGTACGGCCGTGGTGGGCCGGGGTCGAGGATAGCGACGGGTTCCCCCGGCCGGCCCGGGGCGGCCGGGGGCCGGGTTCGCGCGCCCGACAGGGATTACGGGGCAGCCCTGAGGTGATGCCGCCCGCTCGGGGCGGTTTCCTTACCGGGTTGCTATTGACGGCGAGGAAACGTGAGGACTGCTCACGCATTCCTCCGAAGTCGTCGGACTTTTTCGCGCACGCCTATGGCTCGCGGCGGTTATCCGCGAGCTGATTTCGTTACCCACAGGTAGTAAATGGATTTGCCGAAGTGGCTGGGCGCGATCCATGCGGAGAACGCCGTATGGCGGGCAGGGGGACGTTTTGCGGAATATCGGACGGGGACGGTGGGAATTGCTCGTGCGATCAGCGGTGACCATGTGTGTTCACACCTATGGAGACGCTGTGTGGCGGCGCAACGGTTGCAGTCGGTCGGTCGTCCGTCGGGAGGCCCGCGCGACGGGCCGCCGGAAGGCCCTCACGGCCGGTCGCGAAGAGGGCCCGCGGTGCCCGGTGCGGGCGCGAGGGAGTCCCCGGGCCCGGTGGGTTCCGCCGCGGCCCGGGCCGGCGGGCGGGCCGCGGCGAGCACGCTTCCCCCTCGCCCCGCGGGGCGCGAATCCCGTGCTCCGCACCCGCCTGACGGAGCGTCGCGAACATCGCCAGGCCAGTGGCTCCGAGGTGTGACGCGGGCCGGAGAGGTATGACACGGGCCGGACCGGCGGGGTGACGGGCGGTCGGCGACCAATGGTCCACGCCTTTGGTCGCCGCGTGCGGGGCGGATCCCCCACGGCGCCCGGTGCTTGCCGGCCGCCTGGCGGAGATCTCCGGCAAGAGGCGTCCGGCCGGCCCCGAACGCGTCGACGCCGCAGACGTGTTCGCGGCGGTCCGGCCGTCCGTGCCCAGCGGGTCCCGGAGGATCCGAGATCGGCCGGATCGTGCTCAACCCGGGCCGGTGGCCGCCGTCCGGCGGCCGAATCGGGCACGGCGGAGCACGGGATTCGGTCATGGGGGGAGGGGAGGCGGGCTCTGCGCGTTCCAGAGGTGGATGGCCTCTACCGGACATCACCGGCTCCGCTGAGTGATCATGTGGTCACATACCGCCGGGTAAGCGGAATGTGGAGGGCCTGAATAGGGGCCCCGGATGCAGCTTGGTGACATTTTCGCGCCGCCGGGTGGGCCCGGAGGCGCCTGGAGGGGAAATCGCGGATCGGATCCGTCCGCTTGTGCCGGTGAGCCGTTGACTGGTTCACGTCCGAGATCTAATGTCTGCGAAAGTAGCGCGATGGCGCGTAAGTGACCCTGGGAAAGTAAACGGTTTACCGGTCAACCTCATTTGACTCCGCGGCGCCTTTGAGGGGTGAATGCAGCGCGCGTGCTTGTTTCCCGGGTCGGTCGAATCAGTGAACGAGGGAGCGTAATGGGTTCGGGGGTGACGGATGCGCCTGAAGGTATGCGCGGTGCTGATTCCGTGGAGCGCGCACTCTTGGAGGCGCGGGCACTGATCGAGTCCTCGGTGTCGATGCACCGCAGTCGGCCGGGAGGTGCCTCGCTGCTGGTGAGGGCGGACGACGGCTCGGTGGACAAGGCCGTGAAGCGCGTCATGGCGGGTGCCAAGTACTCGGCGCACCTCGCGGTGACCGGCAACTGGAAACACTCGTCGGTGGTGATCAGGGCGGTGGCCGCGGCAGTGGCGCAGCCCGCGGCGCCGAGGAGACGGGGCCAGCTCGCCGTGCGGCTGCTCGCGGCGGGCCGGGCGCTCGAACTGTCCGCCGACTGCCATCAGGGCTTCGCCGAGACGTCGCTGGAAGTGCGCATGACCAACGGTGAGTTACGCGAAGCGCTGATCGTCGACGGCCGGACCGCTCTGGTGCAGTCGGGCGACGGATCCGGCGGCAGGCACGCGGCGGTCGTCACCGACCCCGCGGCGGTGGGCGCGCTCGATCTGCTCTTCGCCGGAGCCTGGGCCGTCGCCCGGCCCGTCGCCGACGAGCTCCGGCTGGAGGGAAGCCTGCGCGGCGAACTGGCACGGCGGATCCTGGAGCAGCTGCGCGCGGGGCGCACCGACGACGTGGCCGCCCGGGAGATCGACGTGTCACTGCGCACCTACCGGCGCCATGTCGCCGCGATCATGCGCGTGCTCGGGGCGAACTCCCGCTTCCAGGCGGGAGTCCGCGCCGTGGAGCTCGGGTTACTGGAACGGTGCTGACGCGTCGGTCCGGGCACTGACACAAGCTGTGGAGCAACGGGGGCAAGAGAAGATGACGAGGACCACACCCGAGACCGGCCCGAGTGCGGAGGACGGCGAGGGGCGGAGACCCGAGGAGCCCGGCGGGGAACCGCTCGGGCCGCCGGACCGCGGCCCGAACGGCCAGGAGGAGGGGCAGGACGCCATAGAGCAGGCGCTGCTCCAGGTCAGGGCCCTGATCGAGTCGACGGTTGAGCGGCACCGCAACAGGGTCTCCTGGGACCACCAGATCGTCGCCGTGGACGGCCGCAGGGCGCAACTGCTGGACCAGGCGCGCGAGCTGGTGCTGACGGCCCGGTCGACCATAGACGTGGTGCTGGCCTCCGGCCCGAGCTGCGGGGCGGAGGCCAGGGCGCCCCTGCGGGAGCTGACCTACGTGGTGCCCGGCACCGTCCGTATGCGGATGCTGTGCTCCCCGGCCATGATCGACGAGGACTTCGTACGCGAACAGCTCGACCAGGGAACCCCCGTCGAGGTCCGGGTGGCCCGGGTCCCGCCCCTGCAGGCCGTCATCGTGGACGGGGCGGTGGCGCTCGTCTCGGCCGAGTCGTCGACCGGCCGCCGGGCGTCGCTCATCAGGGTGCCCGACGTCATCAGCACGCTCCGTACGCTCTACGAGGGCGTGTGGCGCAACGCGGTGCCGGCCTCCGCGCGCATCACCTTCGGCGACCACTGCCGCACGGATCTCGCCCGGCGGATACTCGGGGCCCTGCGCGCCGGTGTCACCGACGAGGTGGCCGCACGGGAGCTCATCGTCTCCGTACGCACCTACCGGCGTTACGTCGCGGAGATCATGACCCTGCTGGATGCCAGTTCCCGCTTCCAGGCGGGCGTCAGGGCCGCCGAGCTCGGCCTGCTGGGCGGTATCGAGGGACCGGGGCGGTCATCGGCCCCTCCCCCGGACGGGAGCTGACGGACCGGAGACGCGGTCCGTGCTGGCAGCTTCCTGAAGTTGCCGTTGTCGGGCCGGGAAGCGGACGGCTACAACTGGCTGCGTCGACGGACGGCCGCGACCGGCCGCGTCGGCCGGGCGCGCCTGCGTGCCCCGGCGCAGTACCGCCACGAAGTACCGCTGACGCGAGGTGCGAACAGGATGAAGGCCGGCACGGGCGGCGGACGGGTCCGCCGCCACAGGGCTGCGGTTGTCCGCACAGGTCCGCTGGTCCCGCCGCCTGCGGGAGGCCGTGCCGCGCTCCTCCCTCCCGCGCCGTGCCCGCTCGCCGGCGCGGTGGGCGAGGAGGCGCTGATCCCCGTCGCCGGGTGCCCCGCCGGCACGGACACGACCGTTCCGGGGAACCCGGACGCGCGGGCCGCCGCCCGGCGGGCCGAACCGGCCGAGTCCCTGGAGTGTGCTCGATGACCACCATGTCCTTCCCGGGCCTCGCACTCCCCCACGACAGCGGGGTCGGCGTGCTGAACAAGGCCTCCCTGCTGCTGAGCGTGCTGGAGGACGGCCCCGCCTCGCTCTCCAGGATCGTCGTGGTGTCGGGGCTGACGCGCCCCACCGCCCACCGGCTGGCCCTGGCCCTGGAGCGCCTGCGGCTCGTCACCCGGGACGCCAGGGGCCGGTTCCAGCTCGGCCCCCGGCTGGGGGAGATGGCGGTCGTCGTGCACGGCGACCGGATGCTGGCCCTCGCCGGGTCCGTACTGGCCGGGCTGCGCGACCGTACCGGGGCGAGCGCCCGGCTGTACCGGCGGTGCGAGGGAGGGCAGTTGTGCGTGGCCGGTGCGGAGGTGGCGGGGGAGCAAGCGGTGCCGGTGGGGACCGCCTTCTCCCTGCGCTCCGGTGCGGTGGCCCAGGTGCTGCTCGCCTGGGAGCAGCCCGAGGTGCTGTACGCGGGCGTCTCCCGGGCCCGCTTCACCGCCGCCGCGCTGACGCAGGTACGCCGCCGGGGCTGGGCGCAGAGTCTCGGCGTCTGGGACACGGACGTCGTCACGCTGGCCGCTCCCGTGCGGGGGCCCGGCGGGCGGGTGGTCGCGGCGCTCTCGCTGTCGGGGCCGGTCCCGGTGCTGTCCAGGGAACCCGCGCGGGAGTTCGGTGGCGCCGTGATCGACGCGGCGCTGCGACTGGGCGAGGCGTCCGACGGATGATCTTCCCCCAACAGGACGGGGGGCGGCCCCACCTGCCGGGAGGGCAGGACGTGCCGATGCCGCAGACGGAGTTCAGGATCCTGGGTCCCACCGAGATCTGGACGCGGGGAGTGCGCGTCCCGCTCACCGCGGCCAAGCAGCGCACGGTACTGGCGGCGCTCCTCCTCTCCCCGGGGCGGTTCGTCTCCGACCGGTGGCTCGCCGAACTGCTGTGGGGGCCCACCCCGCCCGCGACGAAGTCGGCACAGCTCTACACCTACGTCTCGCGGCTGCGGCGCAGCTGCGAGCCCGGGGTCCGGCTGGTGCGAAGGCACCGCGGCTACGGCCTCGTCCTGGGGGCCTCGCGGCTCGACTGGAAGACGTTCCAGCACCTGGCCGAGCAGGGGCGGCAGTACCTGGCACAGCACCGTTACGCGGAGGCCGCCGCATGCCTGGAGCCGGCCCTGCGGCTGTGGCGGGGTCCGGCTCTCGCGGACGTCACGGACGTCCTGGCCCTGACCGAACTCCCCCTGCTGGAGGAGGCCCGGCTGCGGGCGCTGGACCACCGGATGGAGGCGGTCCTGGCACTCGGCAGACACGAGACCGCGCTGCCGGAACTCACCCGGCTGGTGGCGGAGAACCCCGCGCGGGAGTCGCTGCGCGGCCACCTGATGACCGCGTTGTACCGCTGTGACCGGCAGATGGACGCGCTGCGCGTGTACGAACAGGGCCGCCGGGTCCTGCAGGAGGAGCTGGGGGTGGCCCCGGGGGCGTCGCTGCGCGCACTCCACCGGGCGGTGCTGCTGGAGGAGCTGCCCGGTCCGGCCGCCGCCGAACCCCTGACGCTGACCGTGCGGCGCGCCGGGTGCGCCCCGCCGGGCCCGGACGCGGCGGCCGGCGGTCCGTGGAAGGCCGCGGACAGCCCCTGGAACGGTCTCGTCCCGGCGATGCTGCCCGTGGACGCGGCCGGATTCGTCGGCCGTCGGGCCGAACTGACGCGTGTGGTCGAGGAGTTGCGGGACAGTCACAGCCCCTACCGAGGCGTCGTCCTGACCGGTGCGGCGGGCGTGGGCACCTCGGCGCTGGCCGTGCGCGTGGGGCACGCCTGCCGGGACGACTTCCGGCAGGGCCAGCTCTACACCGACCTGCGCGGCGAGGGCGGCCGCGCCAAGGACCCGCTGGACGTGCTCGGCAGCTTCCTGCGCGCGTTGATGTCCGTCCGGGGGGAGGACCTGCCCGCCACGCTGGAGGAACGCGTGCAGCTCTACCGCAGCGCCCTGTCCCGCCGCCGGATCCTCGTGGTGCTCGACAACGCGTCGGACGAACGCCAGGTACGGCCCCTGCTGGCGAGCGGCCCCGGCTGCCGGGTGCTGATCAGCGGCGGCCGCCGGCTCGTCTCGATGGAGGGCGTCAGGGTGGTGCCCGTCGGACGGCTCGACGACCGGGAGGCGCGTGAGCTGCTCGCCTCCCGGGTCGGCCGCGAGCGGCTGACCGCCGAACCGGGCGCCACCGGGCGGCTGCTGGACCTCTGCGAGGGCCTCCCGCTGGCCCTGCGGTTCTGCGCGACGCGGCTGGTGGCCCGCCCGCAGTGGCCGGTGGGCAGGCTGGTGGACCGGCTGGAGAGGGGAGAGGTCCGGCCGGACGAGTGGGGGGAGGGGGCCGACGAGTTGTGGACCGTCCTGAGAGAGGGCGTCATGCGGCTGGAGCCGCCGCTGCGCCCGGTCCTGCGCACGCTGGCCCATAAGGAGCCGGGCTCCGTGTCACCGGCCTGCCTCGCGCGGCGGCTCAACTGGTCGGAGGACCGGGCCCGGGGCGCACTGGACGCGCTGGTGGAGGCGGGGCTGTTGGAGGTGGTCGCCGGGAAGCCCCTGGTGGGCGCGGTGACCGACGGGGGTACGGAGGCGGCGCCCGGCGCGCCCCCTGCGTTCCCGCCGGCCGTCGCGGCGCCGGTCCAGGAGCGCTACCGGTGCACACCGCTGGTCAGACTGATGGCCCGCGGGACGGCGTCGGTCGTCGGCGGCCCCTGACGCGGACGCCCCCGGTCAGCCGGCCGGCGGAGGGCCGGCCGGCGGGGGCTGTACGTCATTGATGAACGCCGCCAGCAACGCCGCCCAGCGCAAACCCTCGTCGTCCGCCACCGCGTCCTCCTCCGGGAACCCCTCCTCCTCGGGTCCACCTCCCCCCACCCCGCCGGGGACGTCGGCCGGTGCGTACCCGTGCCCCTGCGCCCCGGTCCGCTCCGGAGTGTCCGGCACCTCGGTCGGATCCGGTGCGGCGTCCGTGCTCATGTTTCCCTCCTCGTCGAACCGCCCCTGCCAGGCGTTCCCTCCAGAGTTGGGTACATACCTATGCCTTTTCTATACTCCGGCCCCCCGGACGCACACGGGGCCCTCGGCGCCCCGCCTGCTGGCAGCTTCCTGAAGCGGGTATTGCCGAGCACGACGGGCCGGCAGTTCCATGAACGCGTCAGGTGCGGTGTTCACCCCGATCGCGGAGCCCACCTGTCCGGCAGGCGACCCCCCTCGTACTGCCGGGACGCCCGGGGGTCCGGTCCCTGCGGGTGGCCGGACCGCCGGAGTTGAAGCGTGACGTGCCCGCCGTGCCCTCCCGCGACGCCGCGAGCCCGCCGAGAAGAGGACGAGGACATGACTGCCACGGCCCTGCCCGGTTCCGAACTGCTGGCCCACCTGGCCGCGCACGACCCGCGCTTCCGGGAACGGACGGCGCACGCGCTGCTCGCCGTCGAGAGACGCCTCCTGGCCTGCGCGGCGGACGCCCCCGATCCGCGTGTCGCCGAACTCGTGGGCCACATCGCGACGGCGGGCGGCAAACGGCTGCGCCCCCTGCTCGTGCTGCTCGGCGCGGAGTTCGGAGAGCCGTGGAGGGACGGCGTCGTGGAGGCCGCCGTGATCGCCGAGCTCGTCCACATCTCCTCCCTCCACCACGACGACGTGATGGACGGGGCCGAGCTGAGGCACGGAGTGGCCAGTGTCAACGCGCTCTGGGGCGCCCGGCTGGCCGTGGCGGGCGGCAACTGGCTGCTCGCCCGGGCGGCCCGTCTCGCCGCCGAACTGGGCCCGGAGATGGTGCGGCTCCAGGCCGACGTGGCGAGCGAGCTCGTCGAGGGCCAGCTGCGCGAGATGACGGGGCCCGGCGAGGCCGAGGACCCCGTGGACCACTTCTTCCGGGTCACCTCGGGCAAGACCGCGTCCCTGCTGGCCATGGCGCTGAGCGCCGGTGCACTCCACGCCGGTGCCCCGGCCGCGTACGGAGCCGCCCTCGACGCGTACGGCCGTCAGCTGGGCGTCGCCTTCCAGATATCCGACGACCTTCTCGACCTGGTCGCGCCCGCGTCGAGCACCGGCAAGGAACTCGGCAAGGACCTGGCCGCCGGGGTTCCCAGTCTGCCGGTGGTCCTGGCCGCCACCGACCGGCGGCCGGCCGGTGCCGAGCTGCGGAAGCTGCTGTCGTCCGGGCCGCTGGACGACCCCGAGGACCGCAGGCGCGCCCTGGACCTGTTCGCCGCCTCGCCCGCCCCGGCGGCGGCCGCGGCGCATATGGGTCACCGGCTGCGCCTGGCCCGGGAGGCGCTGGGCGTGCTGCCGCCGGGCCCGGCCCGCCGGGCGCTGCACGCCCTGTGCGACTACGTCGACTCGCGCGTCGCCCGCACGGTGGACGCGGGGCACCGATCTGACCAGCAGACACGACAAGGGGTGGGACATGCCGACGGAAACGGTTGACGAACTGGCGGCGATCCGCGCCGAAGCACTGCGCGGGCCGGGTGACCGGGCGACCGAGGCGCAGCATGCCAAGGGCAAGCTGACGGCCCGGGAGCGTATCGCGCTGCTGCTGGACGAGGGGTCGTTCAAGGAGGTCGAGCAGTTGCGCCGGCACCGGGCGACGGGGTTCGGCCTGGAGGCGAAGAGGCCGTACACGGACGGTGTGATCACCGGCTGGGGGACGGTGGAGGGGCGGACGGTCTTCGTCTACGCGCATGATTTCCGGATTTTCGGGGGTGCGCTGGGTGAGGCGCACGCGACGAAGATCCATAAGATCATGGACATGGCCATCTCGGCGGGGGCTCCGCTGGTGTCGCTGAACGACGGTGCCGGGGCGCGTATCCAGGAGGGTGTGAGCGCGCTCGCCGGGTACGGGGGCATCTTCCAGCGCAACACGCGGGCCTCGGGTGTGATCCCGCAGATCAGTGTGATGCTCGGTCCGTGCGCGGGGGGCGCGGCCTACAGTCCGGCTCTGACCGACTTCGTGTTCATGGTCCGTGAGACCTCGCAGATGTTCATCACGGGGCCGGACGTGGTCAAGGCGGTCACCGGTGAGGAGATCACGCAGAACGGGCTCGGTGGCGCGGACGTGCACGCCGAGACCTCGGGCGTCGCGCACTTCGCGTACGACGACGAGGAGACCTGCATCGCCGAGGTCCGCTACCTGATCGGCATGCTCCCCTCGAACAACCGGGAGAACCCTCCGGTCGTGGCGAGCGACGACCCCGCCGACCGGCGCGGCGACGCCCTCCTCGACCTCGTCCCGGCTGACGGCAACCGCCCCTACGACATGCACAAGGTCATCGAGGAACTCGTCGACGACGGCGACTTCCTCGAGGTCCACGAACGCTGGGCCACCAACATCATCTGCGCGCTGGCCCGCCTGGACGGCCACGTCGTGGGCATCGTGGGCAGCCAGCCCCTCTCGTACGCCGGGGTGCTGGACATCCACTCCTCGGAGAAGGGCGCGCGGTTCGTCCAGTTCTGCGACGCCTTCAACATCCCGCTGGTCACGCTCGTGGACGTACCCGGCTTCCTGCCGGGCGTCGACCAGGAGCACGGCGGGATCATCCGCCACGGGGCCAAGCTCCTGTACGCGTACTGCAACGCCACCGTGCCGCGGATCTCGCTGATCCTGCGCAAGGCCTACGGAGGCGCGTACATCGTCATGGACTCCACCTCCATCGGAGCCGACCTGTCCTACGCGTGGCCCACCAACGAGATCGCCGTCATGGGCGCCGAAGGCGCCGCCAACGTCATCTTCCGCCGCGAGATCGCCGCCTCCGACGACCCCGAGACGACGCGCGGCCAGTTGGTCAAGGAGTACAAGGCCGAGCTCATGCACCCCTACTACGCGGCCGAGCGCGGCCTGGTCGACGACGTCGTCGATCCCGCCGAGACGCGGCACCTGCTCATCCGCTCCCTGGAGATGCTGCGGCTCAAACACGCGGACCTGCCCTCCCGCAAGCACGGCAACCAGCCCGCGTGAACGCCGGGCCCGTGCAGGGCGGTTCCCTGCTGAGAGTCGTCCACGGCTCGCCGACGCCCGAGGAACTGGCGGCCGCGGTCGCGGTCGTGCTCGCCGCCGTCCAGCGGTCCGGAGCGACCACCCCGGGTGCGACGGCGCCCGCGCGTGCGCCGTGGCGCCGGGCGGAGGCCCCGGCCTCCTCCCGTGTCTCCTGGCGGGGCGGACGCTGACCGGCGGGCGGATGCAGGTCGTTGCACGCCTACTTGATGTCGGCGGGCACGTTGCGCAACGTGGCCGTCAAAAGGTCCGAGTGCAGATACGCGGCGGGACGAGCCGCGGGTGAAGACGTGGAGGAATCCCATGTTCCGAGGGATCGGGCGGTTCTCGGTGAACCGCCCATGGTCGGTCGTCGTGCTGTGGCTACTGGCGACCACCGCCCTGATCGCGCTGGCTCCGCAGCTGAAGCCGACCGACGACCAGGCGGAGTTCCTCCCGTCGCACTACGAGTCGGTCCGCGCGGTGCAGCTCCAGCAGGACGCCTTTCCGCAGAGCCGGCAGCCCGCGGCCATCGGCGTCGTCCAGCGCGCCGACGGCGGCAAGCTGACGGCGGCCGACACGCAGAAGGCCGGCGAGATCGCGGCCGCCCTGGGGGACGAGAAGTTCCCGAAGATCACCGAGGTGGTGGCCGACCCGAAGGCGGTCTCACCGGACGGGAAGATCGCCCTCGTCCACGTGTTCGCCTCCACGCAGAAGGCCAACGACGAGACCCTGGTCGCATCCGTCGGTGAGCTCCGCACCGCGACCGCCGACCGGATCGGGGGCAGCGGGCTGGAGTGGGCCTACACGGGCCCGGCCGCCACCGTGCTGGACTCGATGGAGGCGTCGGACAGCACCGACGCCATGGTCATGATGGCCACCCTGGTCCTCATCATCGTGCTGCTGCTGGCCATCTTCCGCAGCCCGGTCATCGCCCTGATGCCCGTCCTCGTCATCGGGGTCGTGTTCATGGTCACCATGGGCGTCATCGCCACCGCCGTGGAGCTCGCGGGCATGCGGGCACCCGCCTCCATCTCCGCCATCCTCATCGTGGTGCTCTTCGGCGTCGGCACGGACTACACGCTGTTCCTGCTGTTCCGGTACCGGGAGCACCTGAGGAACGGCATGGAGGCCAAGGAGGCGCTGGCCACCGCCGCCGGCCGGGTCGGCGAGACCATCGCCTCCGCCGCGGGCGTCGTCATCGCCGCGTTCCTCTCCCTGCTGCTGTCGTCCATGGGCATGCTCAGCAGCATGGGCCTGTCGCTGGCGCTCGCCGTCGCCGTCACGCTGATCTCCGCGCTCACCCTCGTGCCGGCCGTGTTCTCGCTGCTGGGCACCAAGGCGTTCTGGCCCTCGAAGGCCTGGCGCACCCAGCCGAAGAACGCGCTCTCGGGCCGGGTCGGCAGCTTCGCCTCCCGCAGGCCCGGGCTCATCGCCGGCGTCTCCGGCCTGGTCCTCGTGGCGCTCGCCTCGGGAGTGTTCGGCTTCCGCGCGGAGTACGACACGGAGAGCTCGCTCCCGGACACCCTGGAATCCGTGCAGGCCATGGAGGACTTCCAGACCGGCTTCTCGGCCGGCCAGTCCGACCCCACGTTCGTCTACGTGAAATCCACCGGTGGTACGGCGCTCGACAAGGCCGGACTGGACGCCTACCAGAAGGAACTGGCGGACGTCGGCGGGGTGGCCCAGGTCGCCCCGGCCGTGGTCAGCCCCGACGGCAGGGTCGCGCAGTACGGCGTCGTGCTCGACTACCGTCCCACCGAGGACCGGGCCATGGAGCTCGTCGGGGGCGCGCTCCGGGACCGGGTCCACCAGGCCGCGCCCGAGGGCACCGAACAGTTCGTCGGCGGCAGCACGGCCCTCCTCGCGGACGTCCGAACCGCCGTGAACCGCGACTACAAGCTCGTGTTCCCGGTCGCCGCGGTGGCGATCATGCTCATCCTCGGCCTGATGCTGCGCAGCGTCATCGCCCCCTGGTACCTGATGATCTCGGTCGGCCTGGGCTTCGGCGGCACCCTCGGTGCCACGGTCTGGCTGTTCCAGAGCGGTTCGGGCGGGCTGCTGTTCATGCTGCCGGTGATCGTCTACCTCTTCGTCGTCGCCATCGGGACGGACTACAACATCCTGATGGTGGCCCGGTTGCGCGAGGAGATCAGCAGTGGCAAGGAGCCGAAGGAGGCCGTCCGGCTGGCCGTCACGCACTCCGCTCCCACCATCAGCGCCGCCGCCGTCATCCTGGCCGGCACCTTCGGCGTGCTGATGCTCGCGGACAACGCGATGCTCAAGCAGATGGGTTTCGCCGTGGCCTTCGGCATCCTGCTCAGCGCGTTCGTGATGGCGATCCTCCTCGTTCCCGCGGTCACCACCCTGGCGGGACCGAAGGCGTGGTGGCCGGGCAACCGCGACGGCGCGGTGGCGGGCGAGGGCACGGAGCCCCTCGCCGGCCACGGCTCCGACGACCTCGTCGGCTCCCGGAGCCGGTAGGGCGTGTCCCGGAAGGAGTGCCGTCCGCCCGCGGGGCAGGCGGCACTTCGGGACCTGGCCTGACGGCTGTCCCCTCCGGGCCGCCCCGCATCACCGCCCGCCCCCGACCGGACTCCCGGCCGGGGGCGGGCGTCTTCCGTCCCCCGGCGTGCCGTGCAGCTTCCTGAAAGACGAGGAGAGCGAACAGCGGGGGTGTCTGTAGGATTTTGATACGGCGTTCCAGGTCATCGGAATTCCCGCCGCGGTATCGGCCGAATGCGAGGTGTGATGCACGAGCGTGAGTTGAGAGCTTTCGTTTCGGTCGCGGAAACCGGACGGATGGATGCCGCGGCACGGCAACTCGGCTATTCCCAGCCGGCGATCACCTATCAGATCCAGTGCCTGGAACGTTCCCTCGGCTTCAAGCTGTTCACCCGGCACCCCGGTGGTGCCAGGCTGACCCGCGGCGGACGGTCGGTCCTGCCGTCCGCCCAAGCGGTTCTGACGCTGATGAACGACATTCGCGGTCCGCGCCCGGACGAGGACGCGGAGTGCGGACGGACGCCGGCCGGGGCCGATGTGCCGGCGGCCCGGAAGAACAGCGCCTGACAGGCGTGCGCCGATTTCCTTCGGCGCCGTTCGCTCTTTCCGCGGCCGTTCCGGCAGAGATCTCTTCCCATCTTCTTCCCCTTCCAGAAACGTTGGAGAGAAAACGATGAGCACCAACCCGTTCGAGGACAACGACGCCTCCTACTACGTGCTGGTCAACGAGGAAGGCCAGCACTCCCTGTGGCCCGCGTTCGCCGAGGTCCCCGCCGGCTGGACGGTGAAGCACGGCCAGGACAGCAGGCAGGCCTGCCTGGACTACGTCAACGAGAACTGGACCGACATGCGCCCGCTGAGCCTCCAGCGCCAGATGGCCGAGTCGAAGTAGGACGGGGCCGGAAAGGACGATCATGCAGACGGTCTCCCCCACCTCGGCGGTGTACCGGCCCCGGCCGCGTCCGGGCGCCGGCCGGGTCCTGGTGTGCCTGAGCTTCTGCGGTGGCGGCACCGCACCGTTCCGCCGGTGGGCCGACGTGATGCCCGCGGACGTGGAGTTGGCGCTGATCTGCTATCCGGGGCGGGAGATGCGGTTCGGCACGCCGTTCGCGCGGGACTGGATCGCCCTGCGCGACGACGTGGTGAACGCCGTCCGCGGGCTCACCTCCCGGCCCTACACCCTGTTCGGCCACAGCATGGGGTCCTGGCTCGCCTTCGAGACGGCGGCCCAGCTCGGGCGCCTCGGCGTCCCACCCCCGTCCGCGCTCGTCGTCTCGGGCGGGGTGGCGCCCCACAAGCGCCAGGCCCACCGGGCCCACACCCCCCGCTCGGACGACGGCGACGACGCCCTCGTCGCCTGGATGCGCGCGTTCGGGCAGATGCCGGCGGTCGTGGCCAACGAACCCGAACTCCGCTCCATCGCCGTGGAACTGCTCCGCGCCGACCTCGCCGTGTCGGAGTCGTACCGCTTCACCGAGGGGACCCGGGCGAGCGTGCCGCTGCGGCTGCTCTACGGCTCCGGCGACACCGCGCCCTTCGCCGAGGTGGAAGCGGACTGGAGATCCCTGGCGGACGGCGGCTTCGAGTCCTGCGAACTGCCGGGCGGGCACTTCTACGAGACGGACGTGTGGTCCGGGCTGCCGAGATGGTGCACGGAAGCCCTCCCGGGCGCGGCCCGTCCGTGACGTGAGAACGCCGCGCCGACCATGTCGACGCGGCGTTCACCGTACGGGGGGAAGGGACGTCAGGCCGTCTCGCGCAGTGCGCGCCTGCGGTCGTGCAGCACCAGCAGGATGACCATGCCCATGAGCACACCCAGGACCGTGCCGGCCTGGCCGGCCAGCAGGTGCGCCACCTCGCTCTCGGGGGCGGGACGCTTCGTGCCGAGGTTGGTCAGCAGGCTGTAGAGGCTGTACGAGAAGAGCATGCCCGAGGAGATCCAGGACGCCGCCATGGGGACCAGGAACTTCCTGGCCCCCCGCCGCCCCGTCAGGACGAGCAGCCCCCAGGCGCCCAGGAAGGCCCAGACCCCCATGCTCAGGGACAGCAGGTGCCACCACATGTCGCGGTAGGACAGGCGGTCCGCGTCGAGCCCCACCGTCGCGCCCGCCGCCCAGAACACCTTGACGAGGCCGAGCGCGACGCAGCCCGCGGCGAGCAGCCGCGCCACCGTGATCTGCAGCGACCGGGTGCCGCCCGGGGCCTCGCCGCCGTCGACCGGACCGCTCAGGGCTTCCGGCCAGCGCGCCCGCGCGTACCCGGCGAGCGCGAGGGGCAGGCCGATGCCGACCCCGACCAGCGAGATCATGACGAGCACCTGCTCGTACGCCCACAGGTCGTTGGAGGCGTCGGCCTGCTCGTCCTGGGACATGGCGGCCGGGCCGAGCACCGGTGCCAGGACCAGCATCGGGATGAGCAGGCCGGTGCCCACCCAGACGGGCAGGACGATCAGCCAGGCCGGAAGCCTCTCGCCCCAGGGCTGCATGAAGGCCACCGCCAGCATGATCCCCACGGCGGCGAGCACCGCAGTCGTGGCATTGATCGCACGCCAGTCCGCCTCGCCCATTTCCTCGTTCGGGAGGAAGATTCCGAATGTCCAGACGATTTTGATCAGCATGTACGGCATAACCGCGACCACGGTGCCGTAGCCGCATATTCTGCGCATCTTGATCAGCCGTGAGGTCGGCTGTGCCGCCATTACTGTCATGATCGGCATGCTATCTGACCGGTCATCAGCGGTCAAAGTACCCCACCTCCTTTCGTGGGGAATTCGGTTGCGGAAGAATGGTGAAATCCAGGTTCTCCCGGGCTGCCCAGTGCTATGGCGGTGAGATGCCCCGATGCGGAGACGGAGACCAGGAGCGCGGTCCCTCCCGCCCGCGCCAGCGCTGTCAGCTCCAGAATTCCCGAGGCGGTGCAGTGCCGGGCCTCGGTGAATTGCCCGCCGGAGCCGCAGAGCGAACCCCCGGACGCGGCGATCGCCGCGGTGACGGCGTCGAGCACCGCCGCAGCGAGCGGCGCGGCCCCGGGCGGTGCGCTGACGACGAGCCGTACACCGTGCGCGCCGGCGGCCAGGGCGGCGACGCGCGTGCCGGCCGCCGCGACGGCCGCGGGGTCCCGCCGGCCGGCGGGACCCCGCGGCAGGAAGCGGGAGAGGCCGCCGGTGATCTCGGCGAGCGCGCCGGCCCGGCCGGCCGCGTCCGGCGTGGACAGGACGACGGCGGCGGCGCCGTCCAGCAGGCCGTCCCCCTCGTCCCCTTCGGGCGCCTGGTCGGTCGCCGCGGCCACCACCCGGTCCGCACGGCCGGTCCGCAGCGCCGTGAGCGCGAAGTGCACGGCCTCCAGCCCCGCGGTGACGGGATTGGTCAGCGTGACCGAGAACGCCCGGGCCCCGGTGCTGATGGCGAGCTGGCTGCCGGGGGTGCTCATCGAGAAGGCGGGGACCTCGGCCGGGCTGATGGCCCGGACGCCCTCCGTGCGCAGGGTGTCGTCCATCCGGCGGTGCGCACGGGCGATCGCGAACTGGGTGCCCGTGACCACGCCGAGGCGCAGGCTCGGATCGCCGTCCAGGGGCGGGTCGTCGTGGCGGCGGCCGAGCGCCTGATGGCCGGCGGCCAGGAGGTAGCGGGTGGCCGGGCCGAAGTACTTCCAGCCGCGCCGACCGAGGTGTGCGGCGGGGTCGAACCAGGCCGGGTCCCTGTCCCGCGCCGCGTCCGGGGGAGTCTCCGCGACCGCGCCGGCGCCCGTGATCAGGATGTTCACGCCACGGCCTCCCAGGCGAGCACCGCGTTGTTGGCCCCGAAGCCGGTCCCGCTGACCAGCACGGCCGGGCGGGGCAGCGGCACGGGCCCCACGCGGGGGACGTCCATCGGGCAGGTGGGATCGACCTCGGTGACGTGGGCGTTCGGTGGCACCAGGCCGGTGCGCAGCATCCGGGCGGCTATGACACAGCCGAACACCCCGGCCGCTCCCGCCGTGTGGCCCATGACCGCCTTCGGCGCGTAACCGGCCGTCCGGGCGATGTCGCCGCCGGCGGCGGTGACGGCCTCGCTGACGGCCGTGCTCTCCACGGAGTCGTTGAGCGCCACCCCGGCGCGGTGCAGGACCACGGCTCCGGGGAGCCCCGAGGTGGCGAGGGCCTGGGCCGCCGCACGCCGCAGCTGCCCGCCGGACGGCTCCGGGGCCATCGGGTGGTGGGCGTCGCAGCTCCATCCCTGGCCGGTGAGTGCCGCCTGGGCGCTCACCCCCCGGCGCCGGGCGGACTCGGCGGACTCCAGCACCACGGCCGCGGCGCCCTCACCGGTGACCATGCCCGCGCGCCCGGTGTCGAAGGGCCGGCAGCACTCGGGGTCCAGCAGCCCGAACCGGTGGAGCGTGCCGACGGCGACCCGGGAGAAGGCGTCGCCGCCGCAGGCGACGACGATGTCGGCCTGCCCCGTCTCGATCAGCCGGGCGCCCCAGCCCACCGCGTACGCTCCGGCGGAGCAGGCGGTGGACAGGGTGTGGGCGCACCCCCCGATGCCGAACCGGTCGGCGACCACCGCGGTCACCCCGTGCGTGGCGGTCCGGCGCTCCGGCCCGTCCGGCAGCTCGGCCAGGTCGATGTCGCCGAGCGACGTGCCGACGGTGAGGCCGGCGTCGAACAGGTCCTCCCGGGTCAGCCGGGCCTCGGCGACGGCCTCCGCGACCGCCTCGACGACCAGCGAACTGGTACGTCCGGGGGCACCGGCTCCGGGCGGGGCGGCGTACAGCCGCGGATGCTCCGGCAGCCCGCAGCCGTCCGGCGCGGGCTCCGGCCGGCGGTCGGCGCGCAACAGCCCCTCCCACAGCGCGTCGACCCCGCTGCCGAAGCAGGTCATCGCCCCCAGTCCCGTGACAACGACCGTCACCGGCACCCCACTCCTTCGTACGTGCGGAATAAATTGACCGATAGCGACCAGAGTGCCGTCGTGGATGCCCGACGGCCGTTATCCCTGCAAGTACCTGCAGGAAAGGGCCGGGCGTTCGGCGGCCTCCCATACGATTCGGGGCGATCGGTCCGGCTCCGTAAAAAAGGAAATAGAACTCCTTATGAAGCGGAGTCGAATATGAATATGCGAAGGAAAGGGGATCCGGTGACGGTCGAAAGCACGCTGGACACGTCGGAGCTGCGGGACATGGTGGCGGACACCCTGGACGTCGAGTCCACGGCCCTGACCGACGACGCGCTCCTCATCGAGGAGCTGGGTGTCGACTCGGTCGTCGCGCTGGAGCTCGCCGTCACGCTGGAGCAGCGCTACGGGATCAGGATCCCCGAGGAGGAGCTCGTCGAGCTCCGGACCTTCACCGACATCCGCGAACTGCTCAGCCGGAAGCTGAGCGGTTGATGGAGGCGCAGCCGGTCCGGACCGCGGACACCGGCGGGACCGCCGCCTCCTACCTCCTGATCGAGAGCAAGGGCACCTGGGCGGGCCCCAACGCGGGCACCTTCCTCCTGGACGCCGTCGCGCTGGCCGAAGCCGGCCACCGGGTACGGGTCTACCTCGTCGAGGACGGGGTGCTCAGCGCGGTGGGAACCGACGTGCCGGAGATCGGGCGGCTCGCCGAGGCGGGGGTCGAGGTCCTGGTGGACGACTTCTCCGCGGCGCAGCGCGCGCTGGCCCCCACCCGGCTGTCACCGCACGTGAGGATCGCGGGCATGGACAGCGTCGCGGCCGCCCTGGCCGAGGACGACTGCAAGGGGGTGTGGCACTGATGGGTACTCCGATGAAGCGCCGCGTCTGGGACCTGCTGCTGATCATGACGGCGGCCCCGCACTCCGGTGACGTGGTCACCTCGGCGCTGCGGCTCTCGCACGCGGTGCTGGAGAACGGCGGCTCGGTACGCGTCTGGGCGTGCGGCTACGCCAACATGCTCACCCAGGACACGTTCGGCGACACCAAGCTGCCGAACACCCGTGATCCCGAGGGGCACTACCCCTCCACCTCGGCCCTCGTCCGGCAGCTGACCGCCGACGGCAAGGGCCGTTTCGCCTGGATCGCGTGCACCGCGTGCTCCGAGGAGCGCGGCGCGACCCACCACATCCCGCAGGTGCGGCACCGCTCGCCGCTCCGGCTGGCGGGGACCATGGACGCGGCCCGGCAGACGCTCTACCTCGGAGGTGCCTGATGACGACGGACCGACGGGAAGCACCCCGCAGGCGCGTGCTCTGCGTCATCGACCGTGCCTACCGGGGCGCGGTCGAGGTGCAGTTCTTCCACCCGCTGTACGGACTGCTCGACCTGCACGGCCAGTTCGAGCAGGTCGATCTCGCACTGCGCGGCGCGACGGTGACGATGGCCGTCGAGGAGGACACGTACGTGCCCTCCGTGCGGCTCGGCTCCACGACCCTGGACACGCTGCCGGACTACCGGGGTTCCGTACGGGACCTGGTCGACGAGGGCTTCGAGGTCTTCGTGGACGGGGCCGCGCTCACCGCGCTCGGTTTCACGCCCGGGGACCTGGTGCCGGGCACGACGTGTCTGGACCCGGCGGAACTGGCGGCCCGCTGGCCCGCGTACGACCACGTGTGGTTCATATGAGCGGCGGGCCGGCCGGGGCGCCGCACACCTTCGCCACCCCGCTGCGCGCGGTCGACCGGATCGAGGTGTGCCCGGGCGGGCCGGGCCTGCGGTTCCGTACGTTCAAGACGGTCCGCGCCGAGGACCCGTACATGGCCGGGCACTTCCCCGGGCTCACCCTGCTGCCGGCCGTGTTCGTCCTCGAGGGGATCCGGCAGGCGGTGACGACCCGGACCGGCGCCGCCGAGCCGCTGAATCTGCTGGAGGTCACCTCCGGCCGGTGGCTGGCGCCCATGCAGGGCGGCGACGAGGTCCGCCTCGACGTCACCGCCGCGCAGACCGCGGACGGACGATGGCTGGTCACCGCCGACGGCGTACGCCAGGACGGCGTCCCGGTCGTCGCCGCGAAGGTGGTGCTCGGCGGCCGGGACGCCGTCCTGTCCGACCGGCTCGCTCCCGCGGGCGGGCCGCCCCCGGTACCCGCCACCGCGTCCGGACCGGACTACGCCGCGATCCTGGACCGGCTGCCCGTACGCCACCCGATGCTGCTGGTCGACCGGGTGGAGGCCTTCGACCCCGGCCGGGAGATCACGACGCTCAAGGCCGTCTCCGGGTCCGAGCCGTGTTACGCCGCGATGGCGGACGGCCTGCCGCTGTCCCGGTACATGTATCCCCGGGCGCTCATGCTGGAGTCCTTCGGGCAGTCCTCGGTGCTCCTGTGGCTGTCGAGCGGAACCACCGGGGGAGTGCAGGTCGCCGCGGCGTTCCGGCACTGCCGCTTCGCCGGCGAGGTCCGGCCCGGAGCGGTGCTGCGCCATGTGGCGCGCATCGACCGGCTGATGGCCGACAACGTCTTCGTCTCCGGGGAGACCTGGGACGGGGACCGGTGCGTCATGACGGTCGGCGCCCTCATCGGTTCGAGCAGGCCGCGCGCCCAGGTCGACCGGACGGCCGCGGCCCGCTGACAGAGACCGGCGTGTGCCGGGGCCCTGACACCCCGGCACACGTCATGACAGTGCGTGGGCCGTCAGGAACTCGCCGACGGCGGCGGCTGTCAGGTCGCTGCGCAGGATGTCCGCGTGGCGGACCGGGATGTCGACGGCCCGCGCGGCGAGCCGGGCGCCCTCGGTCGGCTCCAGGGAGTTCACCACGGTGGCGGTGCCCCAGGCGGCGGCCGGATCGATCTCCCGGGCCGTGTCCAGGTAGGAGACGAACGACCGGAAGACCGCCGCGAACTCCTCGAGCAGGTCCGGGTCGAGCTCCTCGCGTGCGAACGCCGCCCCGGCCTGCTCCCGGAAGATGCGTACGAGTTCGTCCCCGAAGGCGGCGAAGTCGGGGGCGGCCGTCCGTGCCGTCGCCGCGGCCTGCCGGGCGGCGGCCACCTCGTTCGCGGAGAGGACCGAGGCGAACTGGTCCAGCATGGCGGTGAAGTCCCGGTCCAGGGCGGCCCGGGTCGGCACCTCCGGGTCGAACATCAGGAACCCGGGCGGCTCCGCCTGCCCGGCGGCCAGCCTGGCGGCCAGTTCCCCGGCGAAGACGCTGCCGGCGCAGTAGCCGAGCACCGCCCGGACGGGCCGGCCGCAGGCCTCGACCTCGCGGGCCCACCGCTCGACGTAGTCGCGCGCGGACATCCCGTCGCCCGTGTCGGGCTGCCTGGTCTCCCACACGGTGACCTCCGGGCCGAGGCGCGGGGCGAGGTCGCAGAAGCCGGAGTCGGAACGCCCGGTGGTGGCGAAGTCGACGGCCAGGACGAGGCCGGGGCCCCGGCCCGCGCTCAGTACTTTCCAGGCGCTGGGTGTTGTCATGGATGCAGTCCACTCTGGTCGACGGCCCGCACCGCGCACGGGTGCGGACGGGGAGAGGCGTGGTGGGGGCACGGCGGAGGGCCCGCCCCGCACCGGGGTCTCCCGTTCGGAGGACCCCGGCGGTGGCGGACCCGCCGGGCCGGTGTGCAGGGGGAGCCTGAGAGCCTGTCGGTGACCTCGGACCGGGCGGCCATGCCCCGGCACGTGCGCTTCCCGCGGTGCCGACATGCCCGCGTAGCTCCGCTACGAGGGCCTTCCGGCGCCTCGGAGTCGCACGCACCGGACCGCGTCCGCTTTCCGGTCCCGGGTCACCCGTCAGGCTCTCAGCCGCCGGTGATCCGGATGGCCTTGGACGGGCAGATGTGCTCGGCGATCTTGCGTGCGTGCTCGGAGTCGGCACCCGCGGGGCGGTCGTCGAGCAGGACGACCAGGCCGGTGTCGTCCTCCTGGTCGAAGACCGACGGCGCGCTCATCACGCAGAGACCGGCGCCGATGCAGCGGTCGCGGTCGACGCTCACCCGCATGCCGCTCACCAGCCGACCACGAGCTTGTGCACGGGCGGCAGCCCGTCGACGAGCTCGATCGGCTCGTCGGACTCGACCACGTGCAGACCGGGGAAGCGGGTGAACAGCGAGGTGAAGCAGAGCTCCATCATCAGCCGCGCCACGTGCTGGCCCAGGCACTGGTGGACGCCGTACCCGAAGGCCAGGTGGTCCCGGGAGTCGCGGTGGATGTCGAAGGCGTCGGGGTCCGTGTACTTGGCGGGGTCCCGGTCGCCGAGGCCCTTGAGCACGAGGATGCCCTCGCCCTCCTTGATGGTCACCCCGTCGATCTCCACGTCGGCGAGCGCCACCCGGGCGATGATCTCGTCGACGATGCTGAAGTGCCGCAGCACCTCGTTCACGGTCTTGGGCATCAGCCCCGCCGGGTCGGCCTGCAGGGCCTTCAGCTGCTCGGGGTGGTCCAGAAGCGTCTGGGTGCCGAGCGCGATGCGGTTCACGATGAACTCGTAGCCCGCCAGGAGCAGCATCTTCGTCATCAGCGTCAGACCGTGGTGGTCGAACTCGTCGGTCCGGCCGGCCCGGGTGATGAAGTTGCCGAGCATGTCGTCGGTGGGGTTCTTCTGCTTCTCGGTGACGAGGGTCGCGAAGTACTCCATCAGCTCGTTGTTGGCGGCCATCTTCTCGTCCATGGTGTACGAGTGGCGCGTGCCCACCATGATCGCTGCGTTGCGCGTGAAGACGTCACGCTCGGCCTCGGGGATGCCGGCCATCTCGCAGATCACCTGGGCGGGCAGCGGCAGGGCGAGGGCCTGGACGAGGTCGAGCGGGCCGCCGGCCGCCTCCATCCGGTCCAGGTAGCCGTCGATGAGCTCCTGGACCCGGGGGCGCAGCTTCTCGGCGGCCTTGATGGTGAAGTCCGGCAGGGCCATCTGACGGACCCGCGTGTGCCGCGGCGGGTCCATGGTCACCAGCAGGTTCTTCGAGTCGCGGGCGATCATGTCCAGCAGTTCCTGCGGCGCCGGGAACCTGATGGGGAACGTCGGGTGAGGCTCCACGCTGAACCGGTCGTCGGCCAGCAGCCGCTGGATGTGGTCGTGCTGGGAGACGAGCCACGCCTTGCTGCCCGACGGCATGGTCACCTGGGTCAGGGGACGACCCGCCGGCACCTGGTCGTACTCGGCGAGCAGCGGGTTGGGCCATCCGCGGGGGGCGACGGGGCAGGTCGCCGGTATCTCCATGGCGTCGGTCATGGGAAATTTCCCTGTCTTCGATGTGGTAATGAGCCTGCTCGGGCTGATGCTACGGACGGAATTCCGGTCCGCCGGAGGCGCTGCCACTTGCTGCAAGACCATCCGGTCCGGGGGAATCCGAATCCTTCGGTCCGAGGGTGAGAAGAGCCCTTTCCGGAAATTGCATCCACGTGCGCCACGGCTTGTCCGGGCGTGTATTCGTTTACTGGACGTTGATGGACCGCAGCCGGCGGATACCGGCTCCACGGGCGAACGGCACTGCCCTGCACACCTACTGACGGCCGGTGAGCCGGCCCGCGCCGGCGGCCCGGAGCACCCGTGCCTGCCGACACCCAGCTCACCGACCGATTCCCGGATCGGCCAGGCCCGAAGAAACAGAGGACAGATGTCTGACTCGTCAGCCACGGTTCTGCCGCTGACCGCCGGCCAGGCCGGAATCTGGTACGCGCAGAGCCTCAGCGGTCCGAACGCGACGTTCAACGCGGCCCTGTACCTGGAGATAGCGGGCGCGGTCGACCCCCTTGTCTTCACCACCGCCATGCGCCAGGTCGTCGGCGAGACCGACGCGCTCCGCGCGCGCTTCACCGACGGGGGCGCCGGTCCCGTCCAGGTGGTCGGGCCGGTCACCGACTGGTCGGCGGAGCCCGTGGAGGTGCTCGACCTCACCGCCGAGGACCGGCCGGGCGAAGCGGCCGACGCGTGGATGTGGGCGGACGCCCGCACCCCGGTCAACGTGCTCGGCGGCGCCCTCTACCGCTTCGCGCTCCTCAAGGTCGCCGACGACCGGTTCCTCTTCTACTACCGCTACCACCACCTGGTGATGGACAGTTTCGGCGCGAGCCTGGTCGCCTCCCGCACCGCCGACGTCTACACCGGCCTCGTCACGGGCGCGGACACCTCCGACGGGGCGTTCCCCCCGCTGCGCGAGCTGATCGAGGACGAGGTCGCCTACCAGGAGTCCGCCGGCTTCGCCGCAGACCGCGACTTCTGGACCGCGCAGTTCGAGGACCGCCCGAACGCCGTGAGCCTCGGCGACCGTCCGACGGCCCTGCCCACCGACCTGGTCCGCGAGACGCTCGGCGTCCCCGCGGAGACCGGCGACCGGGTCCGCGACGTGGCCCGCGGCGCCCGGGTCGGCTGGCCGGCCGCGGTGCTGGCAGCCCTCGCCGCGTACACGAGCCGGATCTCGGGCAGCGCCGACGTCGTGATCGCCCTGTCGGTCGCGGCGCGGACGACGGGCACCGGGCGGGCCGTGCCCGGGATGGTGTCCAACGTCGTCGGCGTCCGGATGACGGTACGTCCGGGCATGACGGCGCGGGAGCTCGTCCGCCACGCCCACGAGCGCATGCGCGCCGTCTCCCGGCACAAGCGCTACCGCTACGAGGACCTGCGGCGCGACCTCAAACTCCTCGGCTCCGACGGCCGGCTGCTCGGCCCGCGGCTCAACCTGCACGTCGTCTCGCCCGCCCTGCACTTCGCGGGGATGCCGGCGAGCCTGCACCCGCTGGTGGCCGGCCACGACGACGACTTCTCCCTCATCGTCCTCGGCCGGCAGGACGGCGGCTTCCAGCTCGACGTCTCGGCCAATCCGGACGTGTACACCCCCGAGGCGGTGCGGCAGCACCACCGGCTGATCACCCGGCTGCTCGGCGAGCTCGCCGAGCACCCTGACCGCCCGATCGGCGCCCTGGACGTCGTGGACCCCGACACGCTGGCCAGGCTCGTCGGTGACTGGGGCGGTGCCGCACGGAACTCCGGGCGGGGCGAGGACACCTCGCTGCCCGAGCGGTTCGCCGCGGCGGCGGCCGCGCACCCGGACAACAGGGCGGTGGTCTACCCCGACGGGACCGGCACCCGGTCCCTCACCTACCGGGAACTGGACGACCGCTCCGACCGGCTGGCCCGGCTGCTCATCGGCCGGGGGGTCCGGCGCGGCCAGCTCGTCGCGCTGGCGATGCCCCGCTCCGTGGACATGGCCGTGGCCCTGCTGGCCACGCTGAAGGCGGGGGCGGCGTACCTGCCGATCGACCCCGAGTACCCCGCGGACCGGGTGGCCTACATGCTCGGCGACGCCGAGCCCGCCGTCGTGGTCACCGCACAGCGCGACGCCTTCGCGCAGCTCACCGTGCGGACCCCGGAGATCGTGCTCGACGACCCGCGGACCACGGCGGAGCTGGACGGCCTGCCGGGCGGCCCGCTCCGGGACGAGGAGCGCGGCGGACCGGTCCTGCCCGACCAGGCTGCGTACGTCATCTACACCTCCGGGTCGACGGGCCGCCCCAAGGGCGTCGTCGTTGCCCACCGGAACGTGATCCGGCTCTTCGACTCCACCGCGCGGTGGACCGGCTTCGGGCCCGACGACGTGTGGGCGCTGTTCCACTCGTACGCCTTCGACTTCTCCGTGTGGGAGATCTGGGGAGCGCTGCTGCACGGCGGGACGCTCGTCGTCGTGCCGTTCGCGGTGAGCCGGGCGCCGGAGGAGATGCTGAGGCTGCTGGTACGGGAGCGGGTGACCGTCCTGAACCAGACGCCGTCGGCCTTCTACCAGCTGGTCCAGGCCGACCGGGACAACCCGGACACCGGGCGGGCACTCGCCCTGCGGTACGTCGTCTTCGGCGGCGCCGCCCTGGAGTTCGGGCGACTGGCCGAGTGGTACGAGCGGCATCCGGAGGACTCGCCGCGGCTCGTCAACATGTACGGCATCACCGAGACCACCGTGCACACCACCGAGCGGATGCTCGACGCCTCGTGCGCCACGTCCGGCAGCGGCAGCATGATCGGCCTCGGCATCAGCGACCTGCGCGTCTACCTGCTCGACACCGCGCTGCGCCCGGTTCCGCCCGGTGCGACCGGTGAGCTGTACGTCGGCGGCCCCGCCGTCGCCGACGGCTACCTGGGGCGGCCGGACCTGAGCAGCACCCGGTTCGTGGCGGACCCCTTCGGTCCGGCCGGGGAGCGCATGTACCGCTCCGGGGACCTGGCGCGCTGGGCCCTGGACGGCAGCGCCGACCTGGAGTACCTGGGTCGCGCCGACCAGCAGGTCAAGATCCGGGGCTTCCGGATCGAGCTGGGCGAGATCGAGGCGGCCGTGCTGCTGCACCCCGATGTCCGGCAGGCGGCCGTCGTCGTCCGCGAGGACACCCCCGACGACCTGCGGCTGGTGGCCTACGTGGTCGGCGGCGAGGGACCCGGGGGCCGGGTCGAGCTGGAGACGGCCATGCTGCGCAAGCACGCGGCCGCCACCCTGCCCGAGCACATGGTGCCCACCGCCTTCGTCCAGCTGGACGTGCTGCCCCTGACCGGGAACGGGAAGCTCGACACCCGGGCCCTGCCCGCCCCCGACCTGGCGGGCTCGGCCGGTGGCCGGGCGCCCCGCACCCCGGAGGAGGAGATCTTCTGCGGGGTCTTCGCCGAGATACTCGGTGTGCCCTCGGTCTCCATGGACGACAACTTCTTCGACCTGGGCGGCCACTCCCTGCTGGCGACCAGGCTGGTCAGCCGCATCCGCGGGGCGTTCGGCGTCGAACTCGCCATCCGTACCGTCTTCGAGGCACCGACCCCGGCCGCCCTCATCGCCTGGCTCGCCGGCCACGGTGACGTACCCAGGGCCCGGCGCCCGCTGACCCGCATGGAGAAGCCGGCGGAGATCCCGCTCTCCTTCGCCCAGCTGCGGCTGTGGTTCATCGACAAGATCGACGGCGGCTCCGGCACCTACAACATCCCGCTCGTCGTGCGGCTGAACGGCTCGCTGGACCGGGAGGCGCTGCAGGCGGCGATCGGCGACGTGGTCGCCCGGCACGAGAGCCTGCGCACCGTCTTCCCCGACCACCGGGGCACCCCGCGCCAGCACATCCTGTCCCCGGCGCAGGCCACCCCCGTCATGGGGGTGACCGAGATCGCCGCCGACCGGCTCGCGGAGGCGATGACCGAACGCGCCGCCGTCGGCTTCGACCTCGCCACCGAGGCGCCGATCCGCGCGCACCTGTTCGCCGTGTCCGAGCAGGAACACGCCCTCCTGATGCCGATGCACCACATCGCCGGTGACGGCTGGTCCCTGGTGCCGCTGACCCGCGACCTGCAGAGCGCCTACACCGCGCGCTGCCACGGCCGGAGCCCCGAATGGGCGCCGCTGCCGGTCCAGTACGCCGACTACACCCTGTGGCAGCGCGAGATCCTGGGGGACGAGGACACCCCCGGCTCGGCGATCTCCGGCCAGCTTGCCTTCTGGACGCGGTACCTGCGCGGCCTGCCCGAGGAAGTCACCCTGCCCACCGACCGGCCCCGGCCGGCCGTCGCCTCCTACCGGGGCGAGACGCTCCGCTTCGACCTGACGCCCGAGCTGCACCAGCAGCTGACACGCTGCTCGCGCGAGCACGACGTCAGCCCGTTCATGGTCGTGCAGACCGCCCTGGCGGCCCTGCTCGGCAAGCTCGGCGCCGGTGACGACATCCCGCTCGGCATCTCGATCGCCGGACGCACCGACGAGGCCCTGGACGACCTGGTCGGCTTCCTCGTCAACACCCTCGTGATGCGGACCGACCTGTCCGGCGACCCGAGCTTCGCCGACCTGCTGGGACGGGCCCGCGCGGACGGCCTCGCCGCCTTCGCCAACCAGGACCTGCCCTTCGAGCGGCTCGTCGAGGCCGTCAACCCGGAGCGCTCGGCCGGCCGGCACCCGCTGATCCAGATCGGCCTCGGCTTCCAGAACAACGCGACCCCGAGTCTCGACCTGCCCGGTCTCGACGCCTGGATCGAGCCCGCCGTCACCCACACCGCCAAGCTGGACCTGCTGTTCGACTTCCGCGAGGTCCAGGGCGACGGGGACACCCCGGACCACACCACCTGCGCCGTCGAGTACGCCACCGACCTGTACGACGAAGCGACGATCGAGACGCTCACCAGGAGGCTGATGCGCCTGCTGGACCAGGCCACCGGCCGGCCGGAGAGCCGCCTGAGCGAACTGGACGTGCTGGCCACCGACGAGCGACGGCAGCTCCTCGTCGACTTCAACGACACCGCCCGCACGGTCGCCGACGGCACGCTGGCCGAGCTCTTCGCCGACCGCGCCGCACTCACCCCGGACGCACCCGCGGTGGTCGCCGGCGACGAGGAACTGCGCTACGCCGAGCTGGGCCGCCGGGTCAACAAGCTGGCCCGGCACCTGGTCACGCGCGGTATCGGCGCCGAGGACCGGGTCCTGCTGGTCATGCCGAAGTCGCTGGACCTCCTCGTGGCGCAGCTCGCCGTGGTCACGGCCGGCGCCGCCTTCGTACCGGTCGACCCGGGCTACCCGCGGGAGCGGGTCGCCTTCATGGCCGGGGACTGCGCGCCCGCGCTGATGCTCACCACCTCCGCCGTCGCGGACACCGCCGGGGAGGTGGTGCCGGACGTGCCCGTGATCGTCGTGGACGCCCCGGCGGCCGCCGCCCGGATCGCCGCCCGCCCCGACGGGCCGCTGTCGGACGCGGACCGGCGGGAGCCGGCCTCCGCCGACCACCCGGCCTACGTCATCTACACCTCCGGCTCGACCGGCCGCCCCAAGGGCGTCGTGGTCACCCACCAGGGCATCGGCAACCTCGCCGCCGCGCAGAGCGAGCGGTTCGACGTCCGGCCCGGCAGCCGGGTCGTCCAGTACGCGGCCCCGAGCTTCGACGCCGCCGTGTCCGAGACCTGCATCGCCCTGCTCAGCGGCGCCACGCTGGTCCTGCCCGTCGGCGGCGGCCTGCTGCTCGGCGACGAGCTGGCCCGGTTCCTGACCGAGCGGCGCATCAGCCACGCGACCATCCCGCCCATCGCGCTGACCGGCCTCGACCCCGCCGCCGTACCCGCCGGCATGGTGCTGACCGTCGCGGGTGAGGCGTGCTCGGCGGAGCTGGCCGGCATCTGGTCGGCGGGCCGGCGCATGATCAACGCGTACGGTCCCACCGAGACGACGGTCTGCGCCACGATGAGCGCCCCGCTGTCCGGGGCGGTGACCCCGCCCATCGGCACCCCGATCGCCAACGCCCGCGCCTACGTGCTGGACGCGCGGCTCGCCCCGGTGCCGGCCGGCGTGCTCGGCGAGCTGTACATCGCCGGGGTCAACCTGGCACGCGGCTACCTCGGCCGCCCCGGTCTCTCCTCGGAGCGGTTCGTCGCCGCGCCGTTCGGAGCCCCCGGGGAGCGCATGTACCGCACCGGCGACGTGGTGCGCAGGCGGGCCGACGGACAGCTGGAGTTCGCCGGCCGGGCCGACGACCAGGTGAAGGTGCGCGGCTTCCGGGTGGAGCTGGGGGAGATCACCGGTGCGCTGACCGAGCAGCCGGAGGTCGAGGCCGCCGCCGTCGTGGTCCGCGAGGACCGCCCCGGCGAGCGCAGGCTGGTCGGCTACGTGGTGCCCGCCGCACACGACGCCGCCGCCCGCGACACCGGCCTGGAGAGCGACCAGGTCGGGAAGTGGCAGGTCATCAACGACCAGGTGTACGGCGCCTCCGCCCAGGACGGGCCGCCGCTCGGCGAGAACTTCAGCGGCTGGCACAGCAGTTACGACGGTTCGGAGCTGCCCGAGCCGGAGATGCGCGCCTGGCGCGCGGCGACCGTCGACCGGATCCTCGAACTGCGGCCCCGCCGGGTCCTGGAGATCGGCGTCGGCGCCGGACTGATCATGGCCCCGGTCGCCCCCCACGTGGACCTCTACTGGGGCACCGACCTGTCCGGCGAGGTGATCGACACCCTGGTCCGGCAGACGGCGCAGATTCCCGATCTCGCGCAGCGCACCTGCTTCACCGCGACACCGGCGCACCTGCTGGACGGGCTGCCGGAAGGGGAGTTCGACACCGTCGTCATCAACTCGGTGGCGCAGTACTTCCCCGGCGTCGACTACCTGACCGACGTCATCAGGAAGGCGTTCGACCTGCTCGGTGACACCGGCGCGGTCTTCCTCGGCGACCTCCGCGACCTGCGGCTGCTGCGTTGCATGCGGGCGGCCGTCCACCGCACGGGCCACCCGGACGACGGCCCCGAGGCGACCCGGTACGCCGTGGACCGGGCCGTCGAGCGCGAGACCGAACTGCTCGTGGACCCGGCCCTGTTCGGCACGCTGGACGGGGTGCTGGAGGGCTTCGGCGGCGCCGACGTCCGTATCAAGCGAGGCGACTACGCCAACGAGCTCAGCCGCTACCGCTACGACGTGGTCCTGCACAAGCGGCCGGCCGCGCCCGTCCCGCTCGACTCGGCGCCCTCCCTCGCCTGGGAGCGGGCCGGCGGCCTCGACGGGCTCGCGGCCCGGCTGCGTGAGGAGCGCCCGGCCGCCCTGCGTGTCACCGGCGTCCCCAACGGCAGGCTCGACGCGGACCTGGCCGGGGCGGACGGCACGGGCGGCGCGCCGGTGCCGGCGGGCGTCGACGTGACGGCCCTGCACGAGGCCGGCACCCCGTTCGGCTACCGGGCCCTGGTCACCTGGACGGCGGGGGCCGACGACGGCCGGCTGGACGCGGTGTACGTACCCGCGGAGCCGCAGGACGCTACGGCCGAGGTCCCCGCCTACCGGGACCTCTACGTGCCGGACGGGCTCCCCGCCCGTTTCGCGAACGACCCGCTCGTCGCCCGCAGGAACGGCGCCCTGGTCGCCGGGCTCCGCTCGGCGCTCGCCGAGCGGCTCCCCGACCACATGGTGCCCGCCGCCCTGGTGCTGCTGGACGCCCTGCCGGTCTCGCTGAACGGCAAGCTCGACCACAAGGCGCTGCCCGCGCCCGACGCGGCGGGACCCGCCTCGGAAGCGGCCCCCGCCACCCCCGAGGAGCGCACGCTCGCCCGGCTGTTCGCCGAGGTGCTCGGGCTGCCCCGGGCCGGCGCGGACGACGACTTCTTCCGCCAGGGCGGCGACAGCATCGTCTCCATCCAGCTCGTCAGCCGGGCCCGCGCCGAGGGGCTGGCGTTCACCCCGCAGGACGTGTTCGCGCACCGCACCGTGCGAGCCCTGGCCGCGATGGCCGAGCCGGTGCCCGCCGGCGCGGACGCCGCGCCGGCCGCCGCGGACGCGTGGGACATGGACCTGGTCTCGCAGGACGAACTCGACGAGTTCGAGTCGAAGTGGAGCGTCTAGGAATGAGCACGAACGACACGTCGTCGCTGGAAGCCGTACTGCCGCTCACCCCGCTGCAGGAGGGCCTGCTCTTCCACGCCCAGTACGACGAGCAGTCGGGCCCGGACGTCTACGTCATGCAGCTCGGCCTGGACATCGACGGCCCGCTCGACGTGCCCGCCCTGCGCACCGCCGCCCGGTCCCTGCTGGAGCGGCACGGCAACCTGCGCGCCGGATTCCGGCACGAGGGCCCGCGTGCCCTGCAGTTCGTACCCAAGGCGACCGAACTGCCGTGGCAGGAGGCGGACCTCACCGCCCTCCCGGAGCCGGAGCGGGAGGCGGCCCTGCGCGAGATCACCGAGCGGGACCGCGCCACCCGCTTCGACCTCCGCAACCCGCCCCTGCTGCGGTTCACCGTGATCCGTGCCGCGGAGGACAGGCACCGGCTGCTGGTGACCAACCACCACATCCTGCTGGACGGCTGGTCGGCGCCCGTCCTCGTACGCGAGCTGTTCGAGCTGTACGCGGCCGGCGGGGACGCCTCGGCCCTGCCGCCGGTGACCCCGTACCGCTACCACCTGGCCTGGCTGGCCCGGCAGGACCGCGAAGGCGCGGTCCGGGCCTGGCGGAGCGCGCTGGACGGGCTCGAAGAGCCGACCCTGCTCGCCGCGATGCCCGACGACCGGTCCACGACGGTGCTGCCCAGCAAGGTCGCGGTCATGCTCGGGCCGAGGACGACGGCCCGGCTGACCGAGCGGACCCGCGAGAACGGCATCACCCTGAACACCGTGGTGCAGGCCGCGTGGGGGCTGGTGCTGGCAGGACTCACCGACCGCCGGGACGTCACCTTCGGCATGACCCTCGCGGGCCGCTCGCCGGAGATCCCCGGTGTGCACACCATGGTGGGTCTCTTCCTCAACACGGTGCCCGTGCGGGTGCGCATCGAACGCGAGGACACGCTGCTCGGACTCTGCGCGCGGCTGCAGGAGGAGCAGCAGCGGCTGATGTCCCACCAGCACCTCGGCCTCGCGGAGATCCAGCGGACCGCCGGACACGGCGAGCTGTTCGACACCCTCACGGTCCTCGAGAACTTCCCGGTCGACCCGGCTGCGCTCACCCTCCCCGGCGGGCTCTCGGTCACGGGCTTCTTCTCCACGGACGGCGCGCACTACCCGCTCGCCCTCATGGTCATTCCCGGTGCCTCGCTCGAACTCCGCTTCACCTACCGGTCCGACGCCTTCGAGAAGGACCGGATCGAAAGCTTCGGCAAGCAGCTCACCGCCGTGCTCGAGGCGTTCGCCGCCGAGCCCTCCCGGCGCACCGCGGCGGTCGAACTGCTGGACCCCGACGAGCGTGCGCGGCTCCTCGGCGCGTGGAACCCGGTTCCCGTACCGGCGCCCGCCCGCACCCTGCCCGAACTTCTGGCGGTGCGTGCCGCCGAGACACCGGACAAGGAGGCGCTGGTCCGCGGGGACCTGTCGCTGACCTACGCGGAGACGGTCCGCCGGTCGGAGGAGATCGCCGCCTGGCTGCTCGAGCGGGGCGTGCGTCCCGAGGAGCCGGTCGGCATCGCGATGGAGCGCTCCGTCGAGTTCGTGCTCGCCGTCCTCGGTGTGCTGCGGGCCGGCGCGGTCTACGTACCCATCGACCACCGCTGGCCGGAGTCCCGGCGCGCGGACGTCCTGAAGGACAGTGGCATCTCCCTGCTCCTGGAGCAGGGAGACCTGCCCGGGTCCCACCCGGTCCCGGCCGGCGGAGTGCCGATGCCGCCCGGACCGGAGCGCCTCGCCTACGTCATGTACACCTCCGGCTCGACGGGCCGGCCGAAGGGTGTCGCCGTCACCCACCGGGGGATCGCGGACCTGGCCGCCGACAGCCTCTTCGCGGGCGGCGCACAGGACCGGGTGCTGATGCACTCCGCCCACGCCTTCGACGCGTCCACCTACGAGATGTGGACCCCGCTGCTGAGCGGCGGCACCCTGGTCGTCGGCCCGCCCGGCGAGCTGGACATGGCCACCATCGGGCGGACCGTCGCCGAGGGCCGCGTCACGGCGGCCCTCTTCACCACCGGACTGTTCCGGCTCATCGCCGCCGAGGCACCGGAGATCCTCCGGCCGATGCGCGAGGTGTGGGCCGGTGGCGAGGCGGTGCCCGCCGCGTCGGTGCGCCAGGTGCTGGAGGCCTGCCCGGACATCACGGTGGTGGACGCCTACGGGCCGACCGAGGTCACCGTCATCGCGGCCGCGCACCCGCTCAGCGCCGGCCGTCCCGTCCCTGACCCGGTGCCGATCGGCCGGCCGTTCGACGGCAAGCAGGTCTACGTGCTCGACAGCGCCCTGAACCTCTGTGCGGTGGGGGTTCCGGGTGAGCTGTACGTGTCGGGTGTGGGGCTGGCCCGGGGGTACCTGGGGCGTGCCGGTCTGACGTCGGAGCGGTTCGTGGCGAATCCGTTCGGTGCGCCGGGTTCCCGGCTGTACCGGACGGGCGACGTGGTGCGGTGGCGCGGTGACGGCGTGCTGGAGTTCGTCGGCCGCCGCGACAACCAGGTCAAGCTGCGCGGCTTCCGCATCGAACTCGGCGAGATCGAGTCCGTGCTCGCCGGCCACGACGCGGTCGGCCAGGTCGCCGTCATGGTCCGGGAGGACCGGCCCGGCGTCCGGCAGCTCGTCGGTTACGTGGTCCCCGCCGCCGGGGCCGCGCTCGACACGGAGGAACTGCGCGCCTGGGCCGCCGAGCGGCTCCCGGAGTACATGATCCCGCGGCCCGTCGTCACCCTGGACGCCCTGCCGCTGACCACCAACGGCAAGCTCGACGCGAAGGCGCTGCCCGCCCCCGAGTACGTCGTGGAGGAAGCCCGGGGCCCGCGGACGCCGCACGAGGAACTGCTGTGCGGCCTGTTCCAGGAGGTGCTCGGCCTGCCCTCCGTCTCCGTCGACGACAACTTCTTCGCGCTCGGCGGCCACTCCCTCCTCGCCACCCGGCTCGTCAGCCGGGTGCGCGCGGTCCTCGGCGTCGAACTGTCCATCCGGCGCGTCTTCGAGGAACCGACTGTCGCCCGGCTCGCGCTCCGCCTCGTGGACACCGCTGCCCCGGCCCGGACACCGCTGCGCCCGGCCGACCGCCCCGAGCGGGTGCCGCTGTCGTTCGCCCAGCGGCGGCTGTGGTTCCTCAACCGGATGGAAGGGCCGAGCGCCACCTACAACATCCCCTTCGCCATCCGTCTCTCCGGCGAACTGAACGTGCGGGCACTGACCGAGGCCCTCGGCGACGTGGTCGCCCGGCACGAGTCGCTGCGCACCGTGTTCCCCGACACCGACGGGGAGCCCTGGCAGCAGGTCGTGCCCGCGGGCGCGGCGGCCGTCGATGTCGAGGTCACCGAGGTGACGGAGGAGCGGCTGCCCGCCGCCCTCGACGCCGCCGGAGCCACCGGCTTCGACCTCGCCCGTGAACTGCCGCTGCGCGCACAGCTCTTCCGGATCGCTCCGGACGAGCACGTGTTGTGCGTCGTCGTCCACCACATCGCCGGGGACGGCTGGTCGCAGGCCCCGCTCTCCCGCGACCTCGGCGAGGCGTACCGGGCCCGGCTGGCCGGCGGGGCACCGGACTGGCGGCCCCTTCCGGTGCAGTACGCGGACTACACGCTGTGGCAGCGGGAGCTGCTGGGCGACGGCGACGAGGCCGGCCTCGCGGCCGGCCAGCAGGCCTACTGGGCCGGACAGCTGGCGGGCGCCCCGCAGGAGCTGGAGCTGCCCGCCGACCGGCCCCGCCCGCCCGTCGCCACCCACCGGGGCGCCCACGTCCCCGTCACCGTCGACACGGAGCTCGCGCAGCGCCTGCGCGCACTCGCCGCCAAGACGGACACCACGCCGTTCATGGTCTTCCAGGCGGCCCTCGCGGCGCTCCTGTCCCGGCTGGGCGCCGGGACCGACATCCCGATCGGCACACCGGTCGCGGGACGGACGGACGCGGCGGCCGACGACCTCGTCGGCTTCTTCGTCAACACCCTGGTGCTGCGCACCGACGTGTCCGGCGACCCCAGCTTCGTGGAACTGCTGCACCGGGCCCGCAGGACCGCCCTGGACGCCTACGCGCACCAGGACCTGCCGTTCGAGCGGCTCGTCGACCTCGTCGGCGCGGACCGGTCCCTGGCGCACAACCCGCTCTTCCAGGTGCTGATCGCCTACCAGAACAACACCTCGGGCGAGCTGGAACTGCCCGGCCTGCGGGTCACCGTCCAGGACATGATGCTGCCGGTCGCCAAGGTGGACCTGGAGCTGAGCCTCGCCGAGGACGCCGACGGCGGCATCTCCGGCATGCTCGGCTACAGCACGGACCTGTTCGACCGGGACAGCGCGGAGCGCCTCGCCGGCCACCTCGTCACCCTGCTGCGCGCCGTCGTGACCGACCCGCGCGTGCCCGTACGCAGCCTGGAGATCCTGCCCGAGGCGCAGCGCGGACAGCTGCTCACCGACTGGAACGACAGCGACCGGCCGGTGCCCGCGGGCACCGTACCCGAGCTGTTCGCCCGCCAGGCCGAGGCGGTACCCGACCGGCCCGCCGTCGTCGCGGGCGGCGCCACCCTGGACTACGCGGAGCTGGCCCGCCGGGCCAACCGGCTCGCCAGGCTGCTGATCGGGCGGGGCGTCGGACCCGAGGACCGGGTCGCGCTCGTCCTGCCCCGGTCGGCGGAACTCACCACCGCGCTGCTGGCCGTCATGACCAGCGGCGGAGCCTACGTACCGGTCGACCCGAACCATCCGGCCGACCGGATCGCGTACATGCTCCGCGACAGCGCCCCCACGCTCGTCGTCACCCTCGCCGGCCCGGCGGACCGGCTGCCGGCCGGGATCGGCGAGCCGCTGGTCCTCGACAGCCCCGGGACCGTAGCGGCACTCGCCGCGCTCTCCGGCGCCGAGGTCACGGACGCGGACCGCCGCTCACCGCTGTCGCCCGACCACCCGGCGTACGTGATCTACACCTCGGGTTCCACCGGGCAGCCCAAGGGCGTCTCGGTCACCCACCGGGGACTGGGCAGCCTCGCCGCCTGGCAGGCCGAGCGGCTGGGCGTGACCCCGGAGAGCAGGGTCGGCCAGTTCGCGGCGCCCAGCTTCGACGCGTCCGCCTGGGAGACCGTCATGGCGCTCCTCAACGGCGCCGCGCTCGTCCTGACCCCGGCCGACGGCCCGGTCCTGGGCGAGGCGCTCACCGGCTTCCTGGCCGGCGAGCGGATCACCCACGCCACCCTCACCCCCACCGCCCTGTCCGGAGCGGACCCGCAGCAGGTCCCCGCGGGTCTGACCCTGGTCACCGCCGGTGAGGCCTGCCCCCGTGACCTGGCCGCCCGCTGGTCCTCCGGCCACCGGGTGATCAACGCCTACGGACCGACCGAGACCACCGTGTGCGCCACGGCGAGCGGCCCGGTGGACGGCACCGTCACCCCGCCCATCGGCGGCCCGATCGCCAACACCAGGGTCTACGTCCTGGACGGCGGGCTGAGCCTCTGTGCGGTGGGTGTTCCGGGTGAGCTGTACGTGTCGGGTGTGGGGCTGGCGCGGGGGTATCTGGGGCGTGCCGCTCTCACGTCGGAGCGGTTCGTGGCGAATCCGTTCGGTGCGCCGGGTTCCCGGCTGTACCGGACGGGCGACGTGGTGCGCTGGCGCGGTGACGGCGTGCTGGAGTTCGTCGGCCGCCGCGACGACCAGGTGAAGCTGCGCGGCTTCCGCATCGAACTCGGCGAGATCGAGTCCGTCCTCTCGGGCTGCGCGGGCGTGGACGGCGCGGCCGTCGTCGTACGCGAGGACCGGCCCGGCGTCCGGCAGCTCGTCGGCTACGTGGTCCCCGACCCGGGCACGGAGCTGGACACCGGCGCCGTGCGTGCGTCGGCGGCCGGGCTGCTGCCCGAGTACATGGTCCCGCAGGCGCTCGTCGCGATGGACGCCCTGCCGCTGACCGTGAACGGCAAGCTCGACGTGAAGGCGCTCCCCGCACCCGACGTCGCCCCCGCGGACGGTGGCCGGGGCCCGGCCACCGAGGCCGAACGGGTCGTCGCCGAGGCCTTCGCCTCGGTCCTCGGCCTTCCCGCGGTGGATGCCGACGCCAACTTCTTCGAACTGGGCGGCGACAGCATCGTCTCCATCAAGCTCGTCAGCCAGGTGCGCAAGGGCGGACTGGTCATCACGCCCCGGGACGTCTTCGAGCACCGGACGGCCGCCGGACTCGCGGCCGTGGCCCGTACCGTCGGCGAACTCCCGGCGCAGGACCCCGACGCCGGGATCGGCGAGGTACCGCTCACCCCGATGACGCACTGGCTGCGCGACCACGGCGGCCGCATGGAGCGGTTCCACCAGTCCGTGCTGCTCCAGGTCCCCGCCCGGATGACCCTGCCGACCCTCACCACCGCCCTCGCCGCCGTGCTCGACCATCACGACGCCCTGCGCCTGCGGCTGACGGTGAGCGGCGGCGACTGGTCCTACGAGGTCCGGGAGCGCGGTGCGGTGGACGCGGCCGACTGCGTGAGCCGGGCGGACATCGCCGGCGCGGACGGCGCGAAGGTACGGGCCGTCATCGCCGAGGAGGCGGAGCGGGCCGTAGCGCAGCTCTCCCCGGTGGACGGCGCCGTGGTGCGGGCCGTGTGGTTCGACGCCGGCCCCGACGCGCCCGGACGCCTCCTGGTCCTCGCCCACCACCTGGCCGTCGACGGGGTGTCGTGGCGGATCCTCGTACCCGACCTCGCCGAGGCCTGGGAGGCGGTCGCCGACTCCGTGGAGCCCGCGCCGCAGCCCGTCGCCACCTCGTGGCGGAGCTGGTCGCAGTGGCTCACCGCCCGCGCAGCCGAGCCCGCCCGTGCCGCCCAGGTCACCTGGTGGGCCGAGCAGCTCGGCGACGGCGACGTACCCGTGACCGTGGAGACGCGCGACCCGGCCCTGGACACCATGGGTACCCAGGACGCGCTGGTGCTGACCCTGCCCGAGTCGGTCACCGAGCCGCTCCTCACGAAGGTGCCCGCCGCCGCGCGGGGCTCGGTCGAGGACGTCCTGCTGACCGGATTCGCCCTGGCCGTCGCCGACTGGCGGCGGCGGCGCGGACTCGGCGCCGGCACCGAGGTGCTGGTGGACCTCGAGCGTCACGGCAGGCAGATCCCGGAGGGCGAGGAGCTCGACATCTCGCGCACCGTCGGCTGGTTCACCAGCCTCGCACCGGTGCGCCTGGACCTCGGACCGGTGCCGTGGGGCAGGGTCCTCACCGACCCGGCCGCCCTGCACAAGGCCCTCGACCGGGTCCGGGAGACGCTGCGGCGGATGCCGGACGAGGGCGTGGGGTACGGCCTGCTGCGCCACCTCAACCCGCACACCCGCGACACGCTGGCCGCCCTCGGCACCCCGCAGTTCGGCTTCAACTACCTGGGCCGCACCGAGGTCGCCGGGGAGGACGACGGCGCGAGCGCGCCGCGGAACCCCGGTGCCGGTGACTGGACCATGTCCGCCGACGGAGAGGTGCTCCGGCAGCTCGGCGGCGACCCGGAGATGCCGGCCACCCACGCGCTGTCCCTCAACGTCCTGGTCCAGGACGGCCCGGCCGGACCACGGCTGGTGGCCAACTGGACCTGGCCGCGCCGCCTGCTGGGCGAGGAGGCCGTACGGACGCTGGCCGAGGGATGGTTCCGCGCCCTGACGGCACTCGCGGAGCACGCGGGCGAGGGCGGGCCGGCCGGCCTCGCCCCGTCGGACCTGTCACTGATCGACCTCGAACTCGACGATCTCGGGGTACTGGAAGCTGAGTGGAGGAAGACCCGGTGACCCGCAAGGATCTTTTTGAGGACGTCCTGCCCCTCGCACCGCTGCAGGAAGGCATGCTCTTCCACGCGACGTACGACGAGGACGCCCTGGACGTCTACACGGTGCGGCTGGCCGTCGACTTCGAGGGCCCGTTCGACCTGGACGTCTTCCGTGACGCGGTCACGGCCCTCCTGGTCCGGCGGAGCAACCTGCGGGCCGGCTTCCTGTCGGAGAACCTGAGCAGGCCGGTCCAGGTGGTGCCGCGCGAGTTCGAGACACCCGTCCTCACGCACGACCTGTCCGGACTCGGCGAGGACGAGCGCCGGACCCGGCTGGAGGAACTGTCCGCGGCCGAGGAGGCCGTGCGCTTCGACCTCGCCGTCCCGCCGCTGCTGCGGTTCACCGTGGTGCGCCTGGCCGAGCGCACCTGGCGGCTCATGTTCAGCTGCCACCACATCCTGCTCGACGGCTGGTCCATGCCCCTCGTCCTCGGTGAGCTCTTCGAGCTGTACGGGCGCGGCGGCGACGCCGCGGGCATGGAGCCCGCGGTGCCGTTCAAGCGGTACCTCGCCTGGCTGCGGAAGCAGGACAAGCAGGAGGGCCTGGAGCGGTGGCGGGAGGCCCTCGACGGGGTCACCGGCCCCACCCTGGTGGCCCCGGGGGCCGGCGGCACGGTCGACGCCCTGCCCCGGCAGTTCACCCTGGACCTGTCGCAGGAGCGGACCGCGGGGCTGACTGCACTGGCCCGCCGCCTCGGCATCACCGTCAACACCATGGTGCAGGTCGCCTGGGCGCTCCAGCTGGCCCGGCTCACCGGCACCGACGACATCGTGTTCGGCGCCACCGTCTCCGGCCGTCCCGCCGAGATCGAGGGCGTCGAGGGCATCGTCGGCCTCTTCATCAACACCGTGCCGGTGCGCGTCCGGCTGGACGCGGCCGAGTCCCTCCAGTCGCTGCTCATGCGGGTCCAGGCCGAGCAGTCGGCGCTGCTCGACCACCACTACATCGGGCTCACCGAGGTCCAGCGCGCCGCCGGTCACGGCGAGCTCTTCGACAGCCTCGTCGCGTTCGAGAGCTACCCGGTGGACTCCGACAGCCTGCGGGGCTCGCTCGGTGACCTCACGATCACCGGGACCACCGGGTCCGACGCCACGCACTACCCGCTGACGCTCATCGCCGTACCCGGGCAGCGGCTGCAACTGCGCCTCGGTTTCCGCGACGGCCTGTTCACCGAGGAGTCCGTCGCCTCGGTCCTCGGCAACCTGGAAGCGGTCCTGGAGACCGTCGCCGGGAACGGCGCGCAGCCGGTGGGCGAGGTGCTGCGTTCGGTCGGTCTGCCCCTCGGCTGGGAGCTCCCCGGCCCGCGCACGGGTGAGGAATCCGCGCCGGTCACCGGGGCCGCCGGCGGCCCCGGTGTGGCGGGCCGCGCGCCGCGGACCCCCCACGAGGAGGTGCTCTGCGGCCTGTTCGCCGAGGTCCTCGGTGTGCCGTCCGTCTCGATCGACGACAACTTCTTCGACCTGGGCGGGCACTCGCTGCTCGCCACCCGCCTGGTGAGCCGTATCCGGAGCGTCTTCGAGATCGAGCTGCCGGTGCGCGCCCTCTTCGATGCGCAGTCGGTGGTGGCGTTGGCGGAGCGGGTGGTGGGTTCGTCGGTGGGTGGGCGTGTGGCGTTGGTGCCGATGGTGCGGCCTGATCGGGTGCC
>NZ_JBIRTB010000007.1:0-1649 GCF_044334475.1 Streptomyces sp. NPDC020780
CGCCCGGTTACATTCCGAACCCGGAAGCTAAGCCTTTCAGCGCCGATGGTACTGCAGGGGGGACCCTGTGGGAGAGTAGGACGCCGCCGAACAATCTTTCAAGGACCCTTGGTCCCAGCGTTCATGCTGGGACCAAGGGTCCTTTTTTGTTTTTCCGAAGCGCGTCGGATGGTCGGCTGCGCGAGAATGTCTGTGGTACCCGATGACAGGAGTCACCCCCATGTCCACCAACTCTTCCGACGACCGTCCGGAGCGCGAGCCGCGTCGCCGGGACGGCGGAGACAGGGGCGGCCTCCGAGGCGGTCGCGACGACCGGTCCGGCGCTCCTCGACGTGACAGCGACCGTGGCGGCTTCAACCGCGACGACCGCGACCGGGGCCCGCGTCGTGATGACAGTCGTGGGGGGAATGCCGGCGGTGGGTTCCGTCGTGACGAGCGTGCCCCGCGTCGTGAGGATGACCGTGGTGGGTACCGCGGTGGTCAGCGTGATGACCGTGGTGACCGTGGTGGGCGTCCGGGTGGTGGCTTCGAGCGCCGTGACGACCGTCCCCGTGGCCCGCGCCGCGACGACGACCGCGGTGGTAGCAGCGGTGGTGGGTTCCGTCGTGACGACAGCCGCGGTGGTAGCAGCGGTGGTGGGTTCCGTCGTGACGACAGCCGCGGTGGTAGCACCGGTGGTGGGTTCCGTCGTGACGACAACCGGGGCGGCAGCACCGGCGGCGGCTTCCGTCGTGACGACCGTGACCGTGGTCCCCGTCGTGACGACGACCGCGGTGGTAGCACCGGCGGTGGGTTCCGTCGTGACGACCGTGACCGTGGTCCCCGCCGCGACGACGACCGCGGTGGTAGCACCGGCGGTGGGTTCCGTCGTGACGAGCGTGCGCCGCGTCGTGAGGATGACCGTGGTGGGTACCGCGGTGGTCAGCGTGATGACCGTGGTGGGCGTCCGGGTGGTGGCTTCGAGCGCCGTGACGACCGTCCCCGTGGCCCGCGCCGCGACGACGACCGCGGTGGTAGCACCGGTGGTGGGTTCCGTCGTGACGACAGCCGCGGTGGTAGCACCGGTGGTGGGTTCCGTCGTGACGACAGCCGCGGTGGTAGCAGCGGTGGTGGGTTCCGTCGTGACGACAGCCGCGGTGGTAGCAGCGGTGGTGGGTTCCGTCGTGACGACAACCGGGGCGGCAGCACCGGTGGCGGCTTCCGTCGTGATGACCGTGACCGTGGTCCCCGCCGGGACGATGACCGGTCGAGCGGTTTCCGTCGTGATGACAGTCGTGGTGGTAGCACCGGTGGTGGGTTCCGTCGTGACGAGCGTGCCCCGCGTCGTGAGGATGACCGTGGTGGGTACCGCGGTGGTCAGCGTGATGACCGTGGTGACCGTGGTGGGCGTCCGGGTGGTGGCTTCGAGCGCCGTGACGACCGTCCGCGCGGCCCGCGCCGCGACGACGACCGCGGTGGTAGCACCGGTGGTGGGTTCCGTCGTGATGACAGCCGCGGTGGTAGTGCCGGCGGCGGTTTCCGTCGTGACGACCGTGCGCCCCGTCGTGAGGATGACCGTGGTGGGCGTCCGGGTGGTGGCTTCGAGCGCCGTGACGACCGTCCGCGCGGCCCGCGCCGCGACGACGACCGCGGTGGTAGCACCGGTGGTG